>CAIYCW010000094.1 GCA_903924855.1 uncultured Rhodospirillales bacterium
CCGCATCGATGGGCAGGATGGCGTTCTTGTCCTCGATGAAGTCGCCCAGGTGGCTGTCCTCCTCGTCCCCGATGGGGGTCTCGAGGCTGATGGGCTCCTTGGCGATCTTCAGCACCTTGCGCACCTTCTCCAGCGGCATGGCGAGCTTTTCGGCCAGTTCCTCGGGCGTCGGCTCGCGGCCGATCTCGTGCAGCATCTGGCGCGAGGTGCGGACGATCTTGTTGATCGTCTCGATCATGTGCACCGGGATGCGGATGGTGCGGGCCTGGTCGGCGATCGAGCGGGTGATGGCCTGGCGGATCCACCAGGTGGCATAGGTGCTGAACTTGTAGCCGCGGCGGTATTCGAACTTATCGACCGCCTTCATCAGGCCGATATTGCCTTCCTGGATAAGGTCGAGGAATTGCAGGCCGCGGTTGGTGTATTTTTTGGCGATCGAGATCACCAGACGCAGATTGGCCTCGATCATCTCCTTCTTGGCGCGGGCGCTGTCGCGCTCACCGCGGGAGACGGTGGTGAAGACGCGGCGGAACTCGCTGATCGGCAGGCCGGCGTCGGTTGCGACGATGGAGATCTGGCCGCGCACCTTGGGAATGTCGTCGGCGTATTTGGTGACGAAATTGGCCCAGCCCTTGCCCTTGAGCTTGCCGATGCGCTCCATCCAGTTGGGATCGAGCTCATGGCCGCGATATTGCTGCAGGAACTCCTCGCGCGGGACCTTGGTGTTCTCGGCCATGCGCAGCAGCTGGCCTTCGAGACCGGTCAGGCGCTGGTTGAGCTGCTTGAGCTGCGTTACCAGCTCCTCGATGCGGTTGTTGTGCAGGCGGACCTGTTCGACCTTGGCGACCAGCTCCTCGCGCATCTTCTCATAGGTTTTCTCGTTGCGGAGATTGATGTCCTCGCCGGCAACGATGCTTTCCATGCGCTTGGCCTGGATCTTGTGCAGCTTCTTGTAGAGGGTCTCGATCTCCTCGAAATTGGCGAGCACGCCGGGCTTGAGCTTTTCCTCCAGGGCCGAGAGCGACAGGCCGCTGCCTTCGCCTTCGCCGTCCTCGTCGTCATCGGCGGGGGGCGGCGGGGGGGCGGCCTCGAAGGCGGGGGGTTCGCTGCCGGCCTCGACCTCCTCGACGTCTCCGCCTTCGGTAACGGCGGCGGGCGGCGGGCCGCCCTGGGTTGCTTCGAGATCGATGATGTCGCGCAGCAGCATGCGGCCGGCCTTCAGCGCCTCGTGCCAGGCGATGATGGCGCGGAAGGTGAGCGGGCTTTCGCACAGCCCGCCGATCATCATGTCGCGGCCGGCCTCGATGCGCTTGGCGATGGCGATCTCGCCCTCACGCGAGAGCAGCTCGACGCTGCCCATCTCGCGCAGATACATGCGGACCGGATCATCGGTGCGGCCGAGGCTTTCCTCGTCCACATTGCCGGAGGGTTCGTCGTCGTCCTCGCCCTTTTCGGTCTTGACGGTGAGCGGGTCGACATCCTCGGCCTCTTCGCCTTCGACGACCTGGATGCCCATCTCGGAGAGATTGGCCATCACGTCTTCGATCTGCTCGGAGGAGTTCTGGTCCGGCGGCAGGACGGCGTTCAGCTCATCGAAGGTGATGTGGCCGCGTTCCTTGCCCTTGGCGATCAGCCGCTTGACGGCGGCCGACTGGACGTCGAGTAGGTTGTTCTCGGCGTCCTGGTCGGCGGCGGCGGGCTCGGTGGTGGCGGTCGGCTTGGTGGCCATAATTCAGCGGTCTCCGAAACGGTGCAGGGGCCGGTGCTGCGAAAAGGCGGCGTGCGGCCTGGTATCAAGAATGGTCATGCGGGGTCGGGCTGGTCATCCCATCCGGTGCGTCCGCCCCGCAAGGCCTCGCTTGCGGTCCGCAAGGCGATCAGCCGGCGCTGGGCGGCGGCGTCGGGCGTGACCTCGAAGGCACGGCGGGCGGCTGTGACCTCTTCTTCCAGCCGGTTTGGGTTCATCAGCCCAAAGAAATGCCACCACCCCGATGCAGCCTCCGCTGACGATGCGGTGGCCTTTGCACACTCTGGCAGTGGCATTGGAACCGCGGACAGAACCTGTGTGACATCACGTGCCAGACCCAAGGCGTGGAGGTGGGTGATCAAGGCCTGTGAGTCAAGCGTTTCGGCGACAGAACTCCACTGCAGGATTGCATCGCGCAGGGGGGAGAGGGTGCTGGGCAGGTCGAGCAGGCCAAAGGCTTCCTCCACCTGGCCGATCAGCGCCGGATGGCGCAGCAGGATGGCGAGCAAGGCGCGGACGCGTTCGCTGGCGGCGAGGTCGGGGCCGGGCGGGGTGCGGGTGATGGCGATGGCGGGGCCGAGTGAGGGGCCGCGCCCAGCGCCTCTGCCGCGCTCGGCCGGGCGATAGGACGGGCGCGGCGTTTGCGGGCGGGCGGCGAAGAACTGGTCGAGCAGCGCCCGGCGGATCTCGCTTGCAAGCGCCTTGTCGGCAACCTTGGCGGCGGCGGCTTCAAGCCTGGTGCGCAGCCCGGCCCGCTGTTCGGGCGTGGTGCCCAGGCCTGCCGCGTAAAGCCCATACAATGCTGTGGAGATCGGCTCGGCTGCGGTGAGAATGGCGCGGAAGGCTTCGGCGCCGTTGCGGCGGATCAGCGTGTCCGGGTCTTCGCCGGCCGGCAGCCGGGCGAGACGCAGGCTGCGCTCGGGGGTGAGATGGGGGAGTGCGATGTCGGCCACGCGCAGGGCCGCGCGCTGGCCCGCGGCGTCTCCGTCGAAGCAGAGGATGGGCATGGGCGAGAGGCGCCATAGCTCGGCCAGTTGCTCCTCGGTGAGTGCGGTGCCGAGCGGGGCGACGGCGCCGGCGAAACCCGCCTGGTGCAGGGCGATGACGTCCATATAGCCTTCGACGGCCACGATCTCGGCGCCTTTGCGGGCCTCGGTGCGGGCGATATCGAGGCCGTAGAGGTTGCGGCGCTTGGAGAACAGGCGGGTTTCGGGGCCGTTGACGTATTTCGGCTGGCCGTCTGCCAGGATGCGGCCGCCGAAGCTTACGATGCTGCCCCGGCGGTCACGGATGGGGAACATCACGCGGTTGAAGAACAGATCATAGGGGGGCCTGCCATCCTCGCTCTCGCGCATCAGGCCCACCTCGACCAGCAGGTCCGGCGTGATGCCCTGGGATTGCAGGGCGGTTGCGAGTTGGCCCCTGCCCTCCCCGCTCCAGCCGAGGCCGAAGCGGGCGATGGTGTCTCGGCTGAGGCCGCGGCCTTCGAGATAGGCGCGGGCGCGGGCGCCATCCGCACTGGTGAGACGGCGCTGGTAGAGCTCGGCGGCCGCTTCCAGCACGGCTTGCAGGTCGATGCGGCGCTGATCCTCGACGGCGGCCTCGGGCGAGGCCTTGGGCACGTCGAGCCCGGCCTCGCCGGCCAGCAGATCGACCGCCTCGCGGAACTGCAGGCCCTGGGACTGCATGACGAAGCCCACCGCATCGCCATGCGCGCCACAGCCGAAGCAGTGATAGCCGTCGTCATAGACATAGAAGGACGGCGATTTCTCGTTGTGGAATGGGCAGCAGCCCTTCCAGTTGCGCCCCGAGCGGGTGAGCTTCACCCGCCGGCCGATGATGGCGGCAAGCGGGGTGCGGGCGCGCAGCTCGTCGAGAAATCCGTCCGGCAGACGCATCAGCCGCCGAGCTTCTGTTTGACCAGCGGGTTGACGCGGCCCATGTCGAGGGCTGCACCGTGCTTCGCTTTGAGGGCGGCCATGACCTTGCCCATGTCTTTGACGCTTGCGGCGCCGGTTTCGGCGATGGCGTCGGTGACGATGGCTTCGATGGCGGCATCGTCCATCTGGGCGGGCAGGAAATGCTCGATGACGGCGATTTCGGCGAGTTCCTTGTCCACCAGGTCCTGGCGGTTGCCCTGCAGGTAGAGCTCGACGCTCTCCTTGCGGGACTTCACCATGCCGCGCAGCATGGAGATGATCTCGTCATCGGTGATGGCGTCCACGCCTTTGGGGCGGGCGGCGATGTCGGCGTCCTTGAGTTTGGCGGTGATCATGCGGATGGCGCCGACGCGTGGTGCGTCCTTGGCGATCATGGCGGTTTTGAGTTCGGCGGTGAACTGCTCGCGCAGGGTCATATCGGTCTCCTCGAAGGGGTGCGAGCATACACGCTTCTTGCGCGATGCGGCAGTGCGGGAAGAAATTTCCCACCCCATCTTGCGATGGTTGTTATGGGAAGAAATTTCCCATAGGATTGGCGGAAAGGAGTTCGCATGACCCAGACCGTGGAGTCCATCATCGAGCGTTTGGGTGGTGCCGACCAGGCTGCCCTGAAGCTGGGCGTGGGGACGGAGGCGCTGCGCAAGTGGCGCCAGACCCGTGCGATCCCGGCCCGCCATTTTGCCACCATCATCGCGGCCACGGGGCTGGGTCTGGGCGACATGCCCGGCACGGCACCCGCTTCCGCCCTGCAGCGAGACGCCCAGATGCAAGACAATCATGTGGCACCCGAGGGTGCGACCGCCGTTCTCGTGCTGGCCGATGGCCATGTGTTCTGGGGGCGCGGCTTTGGCGCCCATGGCGCGGCTGCCGTCGGCGAGGTGTGCTTCTCGACCGGGATGACCGGGTATCAGGAGACGCTGACCGACCCGTCCTTCGCCGGGCAGATCATCACCTTCACATTTCCGCATATCGGCAATGTGGGAACCAATATCGAGGATCTGGAGGCGGCGCAGATCGCGGCCCTGGGTCTGGTGGTGAAGCAGGATGTGACCGAGCCTGCCAACTGGCGGTCGGTGCAGCGGCTGCAGGACTGGCTGGTGGCGCAGAACGTGCCGGGGATTTCGGGCGTGGACACGCGGGCGCTGACGTTGCGCATCCGCGATGGCGGGGCGCCCAACGGGGTGCTGAGCTTTCCCGCCGATGGGCGGTTCGACATTCCGGCGCTGATCGCCAAGGCGCAGGCCTGGCCGGGGCTGGAGGGGATGGATCTGGCGAAGCAGGTCAGCTGCACGCAGAGCTATCGCTGGGATGAGACCACCTGGGCCTGGGGTGTGGGCGTGGGCCGGCAGACGGCGCCGCTGCATCGTGTGGTGGCGGTGGATTACGGGGCGAAGCGCAACATTCTGCGCTGCCTGGCGGCTGCCGGCTGCGAGGTGATCGTGGTGCCGGCAACGTCGACCGCCGAGGATATTCTCCAGCACAAGCCCGATGGCGTGTTCCTGTCCAACGGGCCGGGCGATCCGGCGGCGACGGGGGTTTATGCGGTGCCGGCGATCCAGGGCGTGCTGGCATCGGGCAAGCCGGTGTTCGGCATCTGCCTCGGGCATCAGCTGCTGGGCATCGCGCTTGGCGGGCGGACCTTCAAGCTTGAGCGCGGCCATCGCGGCGCCAATCAGCCGGTGCAGGAACTAGCGACCGGCAAGGTGGAGATCACCAGCCAGAATCATGGGTTTGCGGTGGATCCGCAGTCTCTGCCGGAGGGTGTCGTGGTGACGCATAGGAGCCTGTTCGATGGATCGAACGAGGGTCTCGCCTGCCCGGAGAAGCGGTGTTTCAGCGTGCAGTATCACCCCGAGGCGAGCCCAGGGCCCGCGGATGCGCATCATCTGTTCGAGCGCTTCGTGGCCATGATGGGAGGGGTTTGAGGGAGTTTATGGATTTATATGGGTAATGCTGTATAAATTGATAAACCTGCTCAAATCATCACGGAACGGGATGTGATGGACGCTGTCCGAAACCCTTTTGTGCCTGGAGCTGGCACCTCGCCGCCGGAACTGACCGGTCGGGGCGAGTTGCTGTCGCGCGCCGATGTGGCGCTGCAGCGGGTGCGGATCGGGCGGGCGGCGAAGAGCTTCATCGCGACCGGACTGCGCGGGGTCGGCAAGACGGTGCTGCTCAACCGTGTGATGCAGATGGCGCAGGATGCCGGGTTTCAGGCCATCTTCATTGAGGCGCACGAGCAGAAATCATTGCCGGACCTGCTGGTGCCGGAGTTGCGGCGGCTGCTGCTGCAGCTGGACCGGCTGGGACAGCTCGACGCGGTGGTCAAGCGCGCCTTGCGGGTGTTCAAGAGCTTCATGGGCGGGGTGCGGCTGAAATATGCCGAGGCCGAGCTGGCCCTGGATATCGACCCGGAGGCCGGTTCCGCTGACAGCGGTGATCTGGAAGCGGATCTGCCGGAGCTGTTCATCGCCATGGCACGGGCGGCGCAGGCGCGCGGGACGGCGGTGGCCATCCTGATCGATGAAATTCAATACCTCAACGAACGCGACATGAGCGCGCTGATCATGGCGATGCACCGCTGTGCCCAGCAGGGCCTCCCAGTGATCCTGATGGCGGCCGGTCTGCCGCAGGTTGTGGGGTTGAGCGGGCGGTCGAAATCCTATGCCGAACGGTTGTTCGATTTTCCGGCGGTGGATGCGCTCGACTACCAGGACGCCGTGCTGGCGCTTGATGGCCCGGCACGCTCCGAGGGCGCCAGCTTTGCGCCGGAAGCGTTGCAGGCGATCTATGCCACCACCCAGGGCTATCCCTATTTCCTGCAGGAATGGGCCTACCACACCTGGAATGCAGCCCCCGCCTCGCCGATCACCGCGGGGGACGTGGACCGTGCCTATCCGACCGTGCTGTCGAAGCTTGATGAGAGTTTCTTCCGCGTCCGCTTCGATCGGCTGACACCGGCTGAAAAAACCTATCTGCGCGCGATGGCCGAGCTGGGGCCCGGCCCTTATCGGTCCGGCGAAGTGGCCACCCGGATGGGCCGCAAGGTCACCAGCCTGGGGCCGGTGCGCAACAATCTGATCACCAAGGGCATGATCTACAGCCCTGCCCATGGTGACACCGCCTTCACCGTGCCGCTGTTCGACGCCTTCCTGCGGCGCGTCATGCCTGAATTCAACGCCTGAGAGCGAGAGACCATGCCCAAGCGCACAGACATCAAATCGATCATGATCATCGGGGCCGGCCCCATCGTGATCGGCCAGGCCTGCGAGTTCGACTATTCCGGCGCCCAGGCCTGCAAGGCGCTGCGGGCGGAAGGCTACCGGGTGATCCTGGTGAACTCCAACCCGGCCACCATCATGACCGACCCGGACATGGCGGATGCCACCTATATCGAGCCGATCACGCCCGAGATGGTGGAGAAGATCATCATCCGCGAGAAGCCGGATGCGCTGCTGCCCACCATGGGCGGGCAGACGGCGCTCAACACCGCGATGGCGCTGGTGGCCAATGGCGCACTGGAGCGGCACGGGGTGGAGCTGATCGGCGCCAAGGCCGAGGTGATCGACCGCGCCGAGGACAGGCTGAAATTCCGCGACGCGATGACCGAGATCGGCGTGGAAAGCCCGCGCTCGGCGATCGCGCACAGCATGGATGAGGCACGTGCGGCGCTGGACCTGGTGGGGCTGCCGGCGGTGATCCGCCCCTCCTTCACCATGGGCGGCACCGGCGGCGGCATCGCCTATAACCGCGAGGAGTTCGAGCGCATCGTCTCCTCCGGCCTGGAGGCCTCGCCCACCACCGAGGTGCTGGTGGAAGAGAGCGTGCTGGGCTGGAAAGAGTTCGAGATGGAGGTGGTGCGCGATTCCGCGGACAACTGCATCATCATCTGCGCCATCGAGAATGTGGACCCGATGGGCATCCACACCGGTGATTCGGTCACTGTCGCCCCCGCGCTGACGCTGACCGACAAGGAATACCAGATCATGCGCGATGTCTCGATCGCGTGTCTGCGCAAGATCGGCGTGGACACTGGCGGGTCGAACGTGCAGTTCGCGGTCAACCCGGCGGATGGGCGCCTGGTGGTGATCGAGATGAACCCGCGCGTGTCGCGCTCCTCGGCGCTGGCCTCCAAGGCGACGGGTTTCCCGATCGCCAAGGTCGCGGCCAAGCTTGCGGTGGGCTACACGCTCGATGAGCTGAAGAACGACATCACCATGACCACGCCGGCGAGCTTCGAGCCGACGCTGGATTACGTGGTGATCAAGATCCCGCGCTTCACCTTCGAGAAATTCCCCGGCACCCCGGCTTTGCTCGGCACCGCGATGAAGTCGGTCGGCGAGGCGATGGCGATCGGCCGCTCCTTTGGGGAGGCGCTGCAGAAGGGTCTGCGCTCGATGGAGACCGGCTATTCGGGTCTGGATCCGATCGAGCCGCCGGGGGATGGCACGCTGGATGCCTATCGCGCGGCGCTGAGCCAGCCGCGGCCGGACCGCATCGTGATGGCGGCGCAGGCGCTGCGCGCGGGCCTGTCGGTGGAAGAGATCCATGAGTGCTGCAAGTTCGAGCCCTGGTTCCTGCGCGAGCTGGAGAAGATCATCGCAGCCGAGCGTGAGGTGGCGGCCGGCCTGCCGCAGACCGCCATTGCGCTGCGCCGGGTGAAGGCGATGGGCTTCTCCGACCGGCAGCTGGCACGGCTGGCGGGTGTTGCCGAGGCGGAGGTGCTGGCGCTGCGCGAGCAGCTGGGCGTGATGCCGGTCTACAAGCGGATCGATACCTGTGCGGGCGAGTTCGCCTCCGCCACGCCCTATATGTATTCGACGTATGAGGGCGGGTTCGGCACGCCGCTGTGCGAGTCCGACCCGACCGGGCGGGACAAGATCATCATCCTCGGCGGGGGTCCGAACCGGATCGGCCAGGGCATCGAGTTCGATTACTGCTGCGTTCACGCCGCCTACGCGCTGCGTGAGGCCGGGTTTGAGACCATCATGGTCAACTGCAACCCGGAGACCGTGTCGACCGATTACGACACCTCGGACCGGCTGTATTTCGAACCGCTGACGGCGGAGGATGTGATCTCGCTGGTGCGGCGCGAGCAGTCCAACGGGCGGGTGCTGGGCTGCATCGTGCAGTATGGCGGGCAGACGCCGCTGAAACTGTCACTCGCCCTGACCAAGGCGGGCATTCCGATCCTGGGCACCTCGGCCGATGCGATCGATCTGGCCGAGGATCGCGAGCGTTTCCAGGGCCTGCTGCAGCGCCTGGGGCTGCGCCAGCCGGAGAACGGCATCGCACGCTCCGCCGAGGAGGCGGAGGCCATCACCGATCGGATCGGCTATCCGGTGGTGATCCGGCCGAGCTATGTGCTGGGCGGGCGGGCGATGGAGATCGTGCACGACAATCGCGGACTGCATCGCTACATGCGCGAGGCGGTGCAGGTGTCGGGCGAGAACCCGGTGCTGATCGATCGCTATCTGAACGATGCAATCGAGGTGGATGTGGACTGCATCTCCGATGGCGAGAGCGTCTATGTGGCCGGCGTGATGGAGCATATCGAGGAGGCCGGCATCCATTCCGGCGACAGTGCCTGCGCGCTGCCGCCTTACACGCTGTCCCCCGCGATGGTGACCGAGCTGAAGGCCGAAACCGAGGCGATGGCGAAGGCGATCGGCGTGGTGGGTCTGATGAACGTGCAATACGCGATCAAGGACAACGAGGTGTTCGTGCTGGAGGTCAATCCGCGTGCCTCGCGCACCGTGCCCTTCGTGGCCAAGGCCACGGGCGTTGCGGTTGCCAAGATCGGCGCGCGCGTGATGGCCGGCGCCAAGCTTGGCGATTTCAAGCTCGATGACGATGCGGTGGCACGTCATGTGGCGGTGAAGGAGGCGGTGTTCCCGTTCAACCGCTTCCCGGATGTGGACACGATCCTGGGCCCGGAGATGAAATCGACCGGCGAGGTGATGGGGCTCGATGCCAGCTTCGAGCGCGCCTTTGCCAAGGCGCAGCTGGGGGCGGGCGTGAAGCTGCCGCTGTCCGGCACGGCCTTCCTGTCGGTGCGTGAGGCGGACAAGGCCAGCTGTGTGGCGGTGGCGCGCCGGCTGGTGGATTGCGGCTTTGCCATCATGGCGACCCGTGGCACGGCCTCGCGGCTGAAGGAGGCGGGGATTGCCGCCCAGGTGGTGAACAAGGTGCTGGAGGGGCGGCCGCATTGCGTGGATGCCATTCTCTCGGGCCAGATCCAGCTGGTGATCAACACCGCATCCGGTGCGCAATCGGTGCGGGACAGCTTCGACATCAGGCGTTCGGCGCTCACCCATGGTCTGCCGCACTACACCACGATCGCCGGCGCCCGGGCGGCGGCGCATGCGATTGCGGCGTTGAAGGCGGGCAGGCTTGAAGTTGCCCCCCTGCAGTCGTATTTTCCGGTTTCGTTCTAACGCTGGCGGTCCCGGGCGCTGCGTCGCGGCAGGCAGGTGCAATGCATCTGTCTGCGGCGATCCGCGCTTTAGCTCTGGACGCTGCCGCGCGCGTCACCCACTCTCGCAATCCAGCGAATAACCGCCTTCGAGGTTCCTACCGTGCAGAAATTCCCAATGACCTTGCCAGGTCTTAAGCGTTTGGAGGAAGAGCTGCGCAATCTGAAAAGCGTCGAGAGGCCGGCCGTGATCGCCGCCATCGCCGAAGCGCGCAGCCATGGCGACCTGAGTGAGAACGCCGAATACCACGCAGCGCGGGAGCGCCAGAGCTTCATCGAGGGGCGTGTGCAGGAGCTGGAGGAGGTGATCTCGGCGGTCGAGGTGATCGACCCCTCCACCCTGTCAGGTGACATGGTGAAGTTCGGCGCCCATGTGACGCTGGTCGATGAAGAGACCGAGAAGGAGATGACCTACCAGATCGTGGGTCAGCATGAGGCGGACATCAAGCTGGGCCGGCTTTCGATCTCGAGCCCGCTGGCGAAGACGCTGATCGGCAAGAAGGTGGGCAACACGATCTCCGTGCCGACGCCGGGGGGAGATCGCACTTATGAGATCCTCGCGGTCAATTTCAGCTGACCGCCTGACATGATCAGTCTTGCGGATATCCGCGCCGCCGCGGCCCGGATCGAGGGGCGCGTGCTGCGCACGCCATTCCTGTATTCGGACAGCATTTCACGCGCGACCGGCGCCAAGGTGTGGCTGAAGCTGGAGAATCTCCAGGCCACCGGCGCCTACAAGGAGCGCGGGGCGGCAAACCGCCTGGCGTTGCTGACCCCCGAGGAGCGCAGCCGCGGCGTGGTGGCGATGTCGGCCGGCAACCATGCGCAGGCGGTGGCACGCCATGCCCAGCTGCTCGGCATCCAGGCCACCATCGTGATGCCGCGCCACACCCCGGTGACCAAGGTGACCCGCACCGCGTCCTGGGGGGCCAATGTGGTGCTGCACGGCGAGGCGCTGGCCGATGCGGCGGCCCATGCGCATCATCTGGCTGAGGCCAAGGGCATGGTGTTCATCCACCCGTTCGACGATGAGGGGGTGATGGCCGGCCAGGGCACGATGGCGCTGGAGATGCTGACGGACAAACCCGATCTGGACGCGCTGGTGATCCCGGTGGGCGGCGGCGGGCTGATTTCAGGCTCGGCCGTGGCGGCGGCCGCGTTGAAGCCGGGCATCGAGGTGATCGGCGTGGAGGTTGCGGCCTATGCCGCCTTTGCGCAGATCCTGGCGGGGCAGCCGGTGTCGGTGGGCGGGCCCACGATTGCCGAGGGCATCGCGGTGCGCGATATCGGCGTGAAGCCGCTGGCGGTGGTGCGCGCCCTGGTGCACGACGTGATCGTGGTGCCGGAGCGGGCGGTGGAAGAGGCCATTGCCCTGTTGGCCGAGGGGGCCAAGACGGTGGCCGAAGGCGCCGGGGCTGCGGGCGTTGCCGCCCTGCTGGCCTTCCCCGATCGGTTTCAGGGCAAGACGATCGGCATTCCGGTCTGTGGCGGCAACATCGATGCGCGCATCCTCGCCAATGTGCTGTTGCGCAACCTGCTGCGCGACGGACGGCTTTTGCGCCTGGTGCTGGAGATCCCGGATCGGCCCGGCGTGCTGGCCGATATTGCAGGCCGGATCGGCAATTCGGGCGGCAACATTATCGAAGTGTCGCATCAGCGGCTGTTCGCATCTCCCAGCGTGCAGACGGCGGAGCTTGAGGTGATGTTCGAGGCGCGTGATGCCGCACACGGCGCCGAGATTGTGCAAATGCTGCAGCAGACCTACACCGTTCGTCAGATGTAACCGCGGCGCTGCGCCGCTTGAGGGAAGCAGGCGTGGCGCGTCGTATCTGGCTTGACGTGACCGGGGTGCGGCCAGGCAGCGACACCGCTGCCTATGCGCTGTCGCTGCATGCGGCCCTGCTTGCGGTGGGCGAGACGGTGCTTGCCTGTCACCGCAGGCCGGGGCTGGTGCCGATCACGCCCGAGGCCTTGCGCGATCTGCTGATCCTGCAGCCCATGGAATTCACCGGCTTGCGACAGGCGCCGGCCTATCCTGATCCGCTCAGCCTTGCCGGATGCGACGCGGATCAGGCCCTGCCCAGCGCGGGCGATATCTTTGTGATGGTCACGCTGGCCGGCGATGCCGGGCGCTTTGCCGAGGATGGCGTGCGGCTGGTGGCGATCGCCGCCAATGTGACGGTGCTGTCGCGGCCGGATTGGCGCGAGCAGGCGGAGATCGATCTGGCCACTGAATGGCTGGCACAAACCGCCCCGCATCTGAGCCTTGCCGTGGTGCATTCACCGGAGGCGGCCAAGGTGGCGCAGGCGGCCGGGATCCGGGCGCCGCGGATTTTGGCGGCCGCCGCCGATGCGGGCGATCCGCTGTCGGAGGCAGCACATCCACGGCCATTCATCTTCGCCTCCGGCGAGATCAGTGAGGCCGGGCAGACACGGCAGCTGCTGCTGGTGTGGCGCCGGCTGATGGAGACCATGCCGCAGGGCATGCTGCCGGAGCTGGTGATCGCAGGCCCGGTGGGCCCGCAGTCGCAGGATGTGCTGAGCCAGTTGCACAACAGCCGGCTGCTGGACGGGCGTGCGCGGGTGATCCTGTTCCCGACCCCGCGCCAGGTTGCGATGTTCGCCCGGGATTGTGTGTTTGCCATCGCCATGGCGGCGCCCACCGGCTGGGGGCGCGGCACGCTGAACGCGCAGGTGGCGGGCGCCTCCTGCCTGTCCGCCTATCAATCCTACGGGTCGGTGCCGTTCGATCCGACCAATGCGGCCTCGGTTGCGGCGCGGGTGCGCGCCTGGCTGGTCGATCCGCCGGTGAAGCCACCGGTGATGACGCGCCATTGGGATGGTGTGGCGCGCGACCTGTTGCAGTTGCTGGCGGCATGAGCTCCGCCGCCGCCATTCTGTGGCTTGATCTGGTGGCATCCACGGCGGAGGCACGGCTGCTGCCGCGCCATGACGAGGCGGCACAGGCAATGGGGGCGCTGTCGCGGGCGCTGGTGTCGGATCGGGCCGGGCCGTGGCAGGTGCGGGCCCTGGTGCCGCAGGCGGCGCGTGCGGGCGAGCTGGTGCTGATGGCGGGAGGGTTCGCCCGAGAGGCCGCGGCACCACAGCTGGATGTGGCGCGCGACCTGGCGGGGCGCGGTGTGCGCGTGGCCGTGATGGTGCATGATCTGGTGCGGCTGCGCCGGCCGGAATGGTTTGCCCCATCGGAACAGGGGCGGTTTCAGACATGGCTGGACGGCATGATGGCGGTGGCGCAGCTTGTGCTGGTGCCATCCGAGGCGACCGGGCGGGATCTGGCGCAATATGTCGCCGAACGCGGGATCGCGGCCAAACCGATCCGGCGGATGCCGATGGGCGATACGCTGCTGGAGGTGCCGGCAGCGGGACCATCCGGATTGCAGCCCCCGTTCGTGCTGGTGCCCACCCCGATCGACACGCGGCGCAACCAGGATGTGCTGGTGGAGGGCTGGCGGCGGCTGGCGCTGCGGGCGCAGTCCGGACATGGGGCGGGACACGGGGCCGGGAAGCTGCCCTTGCTGGTGCTGGCGGGCCTGTTTGGCGAGATGTCCCGCGATCTGGCGCTGCGGCTGGGGCGGGCCGGCACCTGGCGGATCGCCTTGCACCCGGCCGAGGATGACGCCGCACTTGCAGCGCTTTATCGGGACTGCGCCTTTGTCATCATCCCCTCGCTGCATGCCGGCTGGGGTGCGCATGTGACGCAGAGCCTGGCCTGCGGCAAGCCGGTGTTTGCCGCCAAGGCCGC
>CAIYCW010000095.1 GCA_903924855.1 uncultured Rhodospirillales bacterium
AGCGCCATGTCGACCTTGGGATTGTCCAGCACGCCTTCCTCGATCATGCGCTTGGCGCCACCGATCGCCTCCTCCGCCGGCTGGAAGATCAGCTTGATCGAGCCCGCCAGCTGCGGCGCCAGATCCTTCAGCACGCTGGCCACGCCGAGCAGCGTTGCGGTGTGGATGTCGTGGCCGCAGGCATGCATCAGCCCCTCGGTCCTGCTGGCAAAGGGCTGGCCGGTGCGCTCGGTGATCGGCAGCGCATCCATGTCGGCGCGGATCGCCAGCACCGGCCCCGGCCTTCCACCCTCGATCATCGCCACCACACCGGTCTTGGCGATGCCGGTCTGATGGGCAATGCCCATCCGCTCCAGCTCGCGCGACACCACGCCCGATGTGCGCACCTCCTCAAAGGCAAGTTCGGGATGGGCGTGCAGATCCCGCCGGATCTCGATCAGCTCTGGCTCGATCCGGGTGGACAGGCTGGCGATCAGGGTCTGCGGGTCATTGGGAAGGGACATCGTTGAACTTTCAGCTCTGCTGGAACATGTCTTTGAGGGGCGCATCATGGAAACTGGCAGCCCGCCTCGCAAGCAGCGGGCCAGGATTTTCCATCGCCCCATCCGCCGGGCGGCATCGTCCAGGACGTTGCAGTGCTGGACAAGCCGATAGCGCTTTGCCACAGACAGGCAACGCCGGCGCGTCCGGCCTGGAGGATGAACCATGACTGATACCGCCGCCACCCGAGATCATGCCCCGATCGTGCCCGTGATCCTGTCCGGCGGCTCCGGAACCAGGCTGTGGCCGCTGTCGCGCGAGAGCTTTCCCAAGCAGTTCTGGCCGCTGGTCTCGGCGCGCACCATGATCCAGGAGACCGCCGCGCGTGCGGTGGGACCGCACTTCGCCGCCCCCATGGTGGTGTGCAACGAGGCGCATCGCTTCGTGGTGGCCGAGCAGCTGCGCCTGGCCGATATCGGGGGGGCGCGCATTGTGCTGGAGCCGGTGGGGCGCAACTCGGCGCCCGCCATCGCGGCGGCGGCGATGATCGTGGCCGAAACCCAGCCCGATGCCGTGCTGTGGATGATGGCGGCCGATGCCGCGATTGCCGACACGAAGGCGTTGTCTGAGGCGCTTGCCAATGCGGTGGCGGCGGCCCGCGCCGGCTATGTGGTGACGTTCGGCATGCAGCCCACCTCGCCAGAGGTCGGCTATGGCTATATCGAGGCGGGTGCTGCGATCGAGGGTCTGCCTGGCGTGCAGGCGATTGCGAGCTTCATCGAGAAGCCGGATGCGGCACGCGCAGCGGTGCTGTCCACCGATGGCCGGCATCTGTGGAATTCCGGCATGTTCGTCTTCACCGCGGCGACGCTGCTGGCCGAGCTGGAGCGCCACGCGCCGGATGTGCTGGCGGCGGTGGCCCGCTCGGTTGCGGTGCGTAGGCAGGATCTGGATTTCATCCGCCTTGGTGAGGCCGAGTTCCAGGCCTGCCCGAATATCAGCCTCGACTATGCGGTGGCCGAACGCACCGACCGTGCGGCGGTGGTGCCGGCTGCGATCGGCTGGTCGGATGTCGGCAGCTGGTCGGCGCTGTGGGAGCTGGGCGCCAAGGATGAGGGCGGCAACGTGGTGCTGGGCGATGCGGTGCTGGAAGGCTCGCGCAACTGCTACGTCCGTGGGGATGGCATGCTGACCGCGGTGGTGGGGCTGCAGGACGCCATTGTGGTGGTGACCGCCGATGCCGTGCTGGCGATGCACCGCGACCATGCGCAGGACGTGAAGAAGATCGTCGATCGGCTGAAAAAACAGGGCCGCAGCGAGGCGCTGGCACATCGGCGCATGTATCGCCCCTGGGGCTTCTATGAGGGGCTGATCCAGGGGGATCGCTTTCAGGTCAAGCGCATCGTGGTGACGCCGGGGCAGAAGCTGTCGCTGCAGAAGCATTTCCACCGCTCCGAGCACTGGGTGGTGGTGGCCGGCAGCGCGCTGGTGACGCGCGATGACGAGACGGTGTTGCTGCGCGAGAATGAGAGCATCTATCTGCCGCTGGGCTGCGTGCACCGGATGGAGAATCCGGGCCGCATTCCGCTGACGCTGATCGAGGTGCAGTCCGGCTCTTATCTGGGGGAGGACGATATCGTGCGCTTCGAGGACACGTACGGGCGCAACTGACCGCGTTACCTGCCGTCTCGCTGGGCCGGCGCGTTCCGGTTCAGCGATGCGGCGAGACGCGTGACCCCGACGGGTGGATGACAACGGGCCGGTTGCGACCCGCGGATCAAACGCTCAACAGAGGGGCTGTGCTGTCACCGGGCCGGTCCACGCGGCTGTCCCGCATGGGATTCATCGACGCCTCTGACTGTAGAAACCATCAAGGCGTGTCAGATCAAGCGCGGCTCTTGGAAACACCATTTATGCGAGGCACGAGCGCGGATCAGACGTGCGAGGCGTCCGAGGTGGCGCCGCGCACCTGTGGGCCGCGGGTGCGGCGCTCTTCGAAGCGACGGGCGTGGTTTGCATTGATCTCATCATCGCCACGGCTGTTGAAGCCCTGGCCATCATCGGCCGCACTGGCCCTGCGGATCGACGGCACGAAATTATAGGGCAGGCGCAGCAGATCCTGGCTGGCGGGACCGGCGCAATCGCAGCTCAGCGAGGCGGAGACGACGTTCTCGAACGCCGCGGCCGTCAGACGACCGCCTTTGACCGCCAACAGCCGCGCATCGGCAAAATCCGGGCAGATCCGGCTCAGCAGGGACGGGGTGATGTGTTCCACCCGCTTGGTGGTCACGATCACGTCGAGCAGGCCGCTGCGCAGGATGCAGAACCGGCCGGTCTCCGGGCTTTCACCGAGGCTGTGTACCTGTGCGGCCACCGGCACGCTGGCGCCGTAGAGGCGGGTTGTCAGGCCGCAGAGATTGAGGCTGACGGATTTGCCCAGGCCGGTTTCCTGCGCAACATGGACGCTGTCCGTGTCGTGCAGCGTTGCCAGCACGGTGCGGCCGGGCAGATGCCCAAAGGCCTGGGCGCGCTGCAGGGAGCGCAGCATTTCGGGCGTGTCGGTCAACCCACCGGCCAGCGGATCGTCACTCGGATCGAGCAGCAGCACAGGACGCACGGCGCCGCTGCGCACGCCCTGATCCGGCTGCAGACGAACGGAGGATGCGCTCAGGCCCTGGGACAAAGGCGTGCTGAGAGAGGTTGCCGCGGCACGGATGGCGCGCTCCACCGGAAGCGTTGCGGCCGGTTCGGCGCGGGACATACGCGCCAGGCTCAACGCCAGCTGTGCGGCCTTGCCGCGTGCGGTGCCGGCGTCGCGATCGGCCCAGACCAGCGCCGAAGGGCCGGTATAGGGGCTGTCGCCCCAGACGAACCCGCTGAACAGGCTCATATCAAGCAGCGGTCCGCCAAGGGCGAGCTGCTCGCTGTCCTGCAGCCGGCGCATGGCCTGATCCATCACGTCCTGACCGACGACATGCGGCAGCCGGGCCAGGGCGCCGACCGGGCGGCAGGTGCCGGCAACGATGCCTTCAAGCATTGCCAGCGCCCGAAGGGCCGCCTTGGCTTCGCTGTTCTGCTCGTCCAGCCGGTTGGAGCTGGCACCGTCCAACAACAGCGCGATTTCCTCGGACAGGTTGGCGGTGCGGTCAAAGCTGGCCACCACAGGGCGCGGACCCATGATGGAGCGCACGCGGCGCAGAATGGTCACGTCAACGGCGGGATCACCCTCAGCCTGGCAGGCGCCGTGCAGCGACAGATAGACAGCATCGAACCGGCCCCGACGCAGGCTGTCGTCAACCTCGGTCATCCATGCGCTGAACAGGCCGGCGGAGAGCGGGCCGCCAGTGGGGGCGGATGCACAGCGCAGCGCAGTGATCGACCAGTCCGGATGAGCGGCGGCAAAGCGCCGCACCCCGTCCAGCTCGCCAGTCTGTGCCTGGCTCGTCTCGAAGGCCGCGCTGCCGTCGCTCCACTCGTGCGCCTGCACATCCTCATTGCGGGTGCGGCGCGGCGTGAAGCTGTTGGAGCAGAACCTGAGGCGAGCAATCGCCAACCGCACCATCAAAATATCCTGCCTGAGCTAAGTCCCTCGTCTCCGGAGACAAAGCGATTTATTTGCCACTTGTTTTCTTCATCACATTTCCGTGATGTCAAAAACCACGAATCATCGCGCCTGCAAAGCCGATTAATCGGTTAAACGCCCAAAAAAGTCCTGGGAAACCTCTCGACCAACCTTCACGTTCACGGCAGCTGGCGAAACTACGACCGTTTCGGCTTCCTGCTCACCAACTGTTGACAACGATATACAGAAGTTGACGTCCTCGCTAGAACTTTATCGCCCCCAAAGATGAAAAAACCGTTGATATCCGCGCCTGCGAGCGGGGCTCACGGTTAAGTGATTCTTGATGGGATTGAATTCAGACTCCGAATGAGAAACGCAACATCCAGGATCGACCGTATCAGAACGTCTGCCGGGGAAATGTCGGGTTTTCTCATGAATTGATGAAACGCATCCGTTCTGCCTCAGCCAGCCTGACGACATCATCCGGGCAGGCTTTCGCAAACAAGGCCCGACGCAAGCGAGATTGGTTGGGCTTGCCGCCAAACTGTCACGCAGCCGCCGCAATCTGGCCATTCGTCCCGCGCAATACGGCAGCCAGACGCTTGCCAGCCCGATCAAATTATGGCGTGTGTTCCCGATAAGAAAAATTGCCGCCAACCGGCCAAAGTCAGCCGGGCCGCCCCTTCCAGCCTGCGTCGTCGTCAATCACCCGGAACATGTCAGAAGACCGCAAATTGCTGTCCGCCGATGCCCCCCAGATCCCGCCCGCTCCTGTTGCACCCGGCAGTCCCAGCGATCACGGCATGACGACTGCCAACATTGGTCCCGGCGCCGGGCCCTTGCTGCGCCGGGTGGCGCGCCGCGATCTGTGGGCCCTGCTGGCGCTGGCACTTGTGCTGGCGCTGGTGATGACCGCCACCATCCGCTCGCCCCAGAAGGACGACGTGGCGTGGCTGCTTTATGTCGCGCGCAAATGGCTGGCCGGCCAGCGGCTCTATGAGGACCTGATCGAGGTCAACCCGCCGCTCATCGTCTGGATCTATGCGCTGCCGTCAAAGCTGTCCATTTGGACAGGCATCCGCCCGAAGCTGGTGGCAATTCCGTTCTTTGCCGTCTGTGTGCTCGCCGCCGCCTGGTGGACCTCCGGCATCCTTGAGCGTCGGGCCTCCCTGTTCGCCCATCGCATTCCGCTGTTCGCCCTGATCGGGGCGGTGCTGCTGCTGCTGCCTGGTGTGGAGTTCGGCCAGCGTGAGCATCTAATGGCAGCCTCTGTGCTGCCTTATCTGGTGGTGATGGCCTGCTGGATGGCCGGTGAGACGGTGGATCGGCGCAGCGCGCTGGCCGCCGGCATCGTGGCGGGACTCGGCAGCGCGCTGAAGCCCACCTACGCGCTGGCCTTCGTGCTGCCCGAACTGCTCGGCTGGTTGCGCCGCCGTCCGGTGTTGCGCACGGCGCCGATCGCAGCCGTGGTGGCGGCCCTGGTCTATGCCGGCATGATCCTGATCTTCTGCCCGGCCTTTCTGCACAGCGCGGTGCCGCTGGCCTTGGCGCTCTACGGCGGGACGGACACGCCGCCGCTCGATCTGCTCGACTCCGCGGGGATCATGCTGCTGGGCGATGTCGTGCTCGCCGTGCTGTGGCAGCTCAGCTATCGCCGGCGCACCCTCGCCGGCGCCGATCAGCTGTTCGTCGCAGCCCTGTTCGCCGTGCTGGCAAGCTTCGCCGTGGGTGCCACCGCAGTCTATCTGATCGAGGGCAAGAACTGGTTCTATCACCGCATTCCAGCCACCGTCGCCATCGTGCTGGCCCTGCTGCTGTGGATGTGCGACCGGCTTCCGGCGCTGCTGCAGGCGGTGCGGCGCAAGCTGCCGATGACCAGGCCGCGCCGGATGATTGCCGGTGGCGCGGTGCTCGCAAGCCTCGCACTCGGCGCGATCGTGCAGACCGGGGCGGTGCGCATGGAGCCGTTCATCCGCCAGGCTGTCGAGCCCGATCTGTCGGCCGAGGTCCGGCTTGAGCGTCTGATCAAACGCGAGGGGGCCCGCACCTATCTGGCGTTCTCGGAATGGATCG
Source organism: uncultured Rhodospirillales bacterium (assembly GCA_903924855.1). Taxonomy (GTDB): domain Bacteria; phylum Pseudomonadota; class Alphaproteobacteria; order Acetobacterales; family Acetobacteraceae; genus CAIQQQ01. Next base: position 6,116 of record CAIYCW010000095.1, read on the forward strand.
GGCTCGGCTTCCCGGTGGTCAACAACACCGGTGTGGTGTGGACGTCGCGCTTCGACTCGATGTGGGCGCTGCGCGGTGAGATGTGGCGCGCCCGTCAGGATGGCCGGCCGCCCAAGGATTGGCCGATCAGCCATTGGGTGGCGGTGGACTTCATCAAAGGCTGTCCGGACATCGCCGTGGTCGATGCACGCGGCGGGGTGAATTTCGTGGGGGTGCTGATCGCCTCCGACGCCGCCTTTGCCAAGGCCTGGACGCATTACCGCCAGATCGCGATGTTCGATGGTCTGCGCGTGCTCAAGCGCCAGGGGCCGAGCTGCAGCGATCAGCCCGGCAAGCCGCAGATTGCCACGGCAGCGCTGCCGAGCCCCTGACAGGCTTGCTGCCTTTGGTGATCCGCCATCCCGCTCTCAGGCGGCGCTCTCCGTCTCGGCATGGCTGGCGGCGGACACTTTCTGCTCGGCCAGCGCCGTCTCGATCATCGTCACCAGCTCCAGGGGCCGGAATGGCTTGCGCAGCAGCCGTGTGAGCGGAATGGCGCCCACGATCGCCTCCGGATCGGCATAGCCCGAGAAATACACGATCGGCAGATCCGGGCGCAGCAGCAGCGCCTTGGCGGCCAGCTCCGGCCCGGACACTTGCGGCATCACCACATCGGTCAGCAGCAATTCGATCCCCGGATCGAGTTCGAGTGCCATCAGAGCCTCCTCGGCATTGCTGGCCTCCGCCACACGATAGCCCATCCGGCGCAGCAGCAGTGCCGTGGTGGAGCGGACATCGGTGTCGTCATCGACCACCAGAAGGCTGGCCACACCCGCACCCGCCATGCTGCCCGGCGACAGTTCAGATGGCGGCTCGGCGGCCAGATCGCTTTGGGCGGCCTCCGGCAGCAGCACCTCCACCATGGTGCCCTGGCCCAGCGCGCTCTCCAGCCGCACACTGCCGCCGGACTGGCGCGCCATGCCATAGACCTGGCTCAGCCCCAGCCCGGAGCCGGCACCCTGCGCCTTGGTGGTGAAATACGGCTCGAAGGCGCGTGCCAGCACTTCGGGCGACATGCCGGTGCCGGTATCGGCCACACGCAGCGCCACGTAATTGCCAGGCTGCGGGGCATCCGGCGTGGTGGAGCGTTCCACGCTGGTGCACGCCACGCTGATGGTCAGGCGCCCGCCCAGCGGCATCGAGTCGCGGGCGTTGATCGCCAGATTGAGAATGACCAGCTCGATCTGGGTGGGGTCGACCAGGGCCGGCGGCACATCCGCCGGCAAATCCATCTCGATCTCCACCTGCGTGCCGATGGCGCTTTCCAGCAACGGCTGCATGCCGCGGATCAGCTGGCACAGATCCACCGCGCGCGACAGCAGCGGCTGGCGCCGCGCGAAGGCCAGCAGATGCGAGATCAGCCGCGCCCCGCGTTCCGCCGCCGAGCGCATCGTGGTCAGCCGCCCGGTGAACACGGCGGCTGCCGGATGGGACTGCATGAGGTCGATATTGCCCAGCAGCACGGTCAACAGATTGTTGAAATCATGCGCCACGCCGCCGGTCAGCTGGCCCACCGCCTCCAGGCGCTGCGCGTTGCGCAGGGCGGTCTCGGCCCGCTGGCGCTCATCCATCTGCACGCGGATGTCGCGGTTGGCAGCCTCGGCACGGGTCTGGGACACCATGCTGTCCGCCAGCAGCATCTCCACCTCCCGCGAGCGCCGGGCCAGTTCCAGCACCAGCGCCATGATCAGCGAGCCCACACAGACCGCGGCGATGGCGAACATCCAGGCCTGCCTGCGCCAACCGGCCAGCACCAGACCCTCATCCACCGAGATATTGACCGCCAGTGGAAACGCCTTCAGCGCGCGGATCGCCACAATCCGGCGCGAATCATCCAGCGGGCTGTCCATCTCCAGCGTGCCGGCGATCTGCTTGCTCAGCACATCGCGAAACGGCGGCAGATTGGCGTAGCTGACACCGATGATCGTCTCGCTGTGCGGATAGCGCGCCAGCACCGTGCCATCGCGCCGGTGCAGCAGAACGGCGGCGTTGTCGCGCAGTTCCACCGCCTTGTAGAAATCCTCGAAATAGCCGAGGTCAATCCACGCAACGGCCATTCCGGCGAAGCGTTGCGTGTGATCCGGACTGTCTGCGCGATCGATGCGCCGTGTCAGCAGCGCGGTCCAGCGTCCATCCGCCTCACGAAACGGCTCGCTGATCAGCGGATCGGTCTGCTCGGTCGCGGCATGGCGGGCCAGCTGAGCCAGAGCGGTCTGCGGCAGGCGATCGCGGAATTCGCTGCGTGTGGTCAGCACCACATGGCCGGCCGGATCGACCAGATCCACCGCCTGCAGCGCCCTGATGCCGGCAATCTGCTGGCGGGCTGCCTCAGCCGACAGAACGGAATGCGCCAGATCGGGGCCGGACTGGGTGATCAACGCGCGCAGCGCCACGTCGATCGTCTCCACCGCGCGGCCGGTCTGCTCCGCCAGCACCATGTCCAGATCGGCCATCTGCTTGGTGCTGTCGTCCAGCGCGAGGCGGCGCACATCGGCCAGCTGCTGCACGCTGAGGCCGACGATGCCGATGAACAACGCCACCGCCAGGCCGCGCAGCCCGGTGCTGATCGGCATCCTTCCACGCGGTGCCGGCATGGCTCTGGGCTCGCCAAGATGGTGCTGCTCGCCGCTCACGCCGCTCTACCTTCTCCTGCCCTGGATCTGTTCCCGCGGTGATCGATACCACCGTGTCTGCGCTGCCTGCCTGTCATATCATTCGCTTGTGGAGACACAGAGTTTCATAACTCGCCGCAAAAGACCACCACGATACCGGATGAGTTGGATTGGTGGTGGATGTCCGAACCTTCTGTCACAACTGCCGATCACAGGGAGGCTTGCATGCAGCTGCAACGGATCGGTTCGCTTATCACACCGTTTGAAACACGCGCGCAATGTCCGCGCAATGGCCGCCAGATATCGCCGCCACCCTTGTGCCACGCGCAGATCGACGAGGCGTTTCGCCCTGGCCTGCAGGGACTCGACGGGTTCAGCCATCTCATCCTGCTCTACTGGATGCATGAGGCCACCGAGGTGGCGCTGAGCTTCATCCCACCGTTCGACAGCACCCCGCGCGGCGTGTTCGCGACCCGCGCGCCGGCCCGTCCCAATCCGATCGCCCTGTCCGTGGTGCGCTTCGACGGGATGGAGGCGGATGGCAGGCTGCGCGTGTTCAACCTTGATTGCATCAACGGCACGGTGTTGCTGGACGTGAAGCCCTATCTTGCCACCACCGACAGCGAGCCCGAGGCCAGCATGGGCTGGCTCGCCCCGCACGCAACGCCCCGTGCCCGGCCGGATCGCTGAGTTCTGTCAGTCCCCGCCGGTGCCGGCCGGCGGGGCGCGTTCGATCACCCGGCGCAGCACCTCTTCGGCCGCCTCCGGCGCCAGCACTGGTTCAGGAATGCGATGCAGCAGGCCCACGGTTGCGCGCACCTGGCGCAGATGGCGGCGGCAGAAGCTGCAGAGCGCCAGATGCCAGCGCATCGCAAGCCGGCGGCGAAGCGGCAGGCTGCCTTCCAGGTAATCCGTTGTCAGTTCGGTGACATCGCGGCAGATCAACACGCAGGCTCTCCGTCTCGGCGCAGAGGTTCAATCCAGTCTGTGACTCAGGCCCTGCTGCCCCGTTACACCTTGCCGCAAATCGGTGGTATGGCACAGTCCACGACGACGCCCAGGGGACTGCCGAATGGCCGCCGGAGACGCCGAATTCGATACGGATGCCTTTCTTGACCGGCTGCGCAGCGGCGACGAGCGCGCCTATCGGCAGCTGATCCGGCGCTATCACACCGTTCTCGTCAACCTCGCCCAGGGCATCATCGGCAGCAGAGCCCAGGCCGAGGAGGTGGTGCAGGACAGCTGGCTTGCGGTGTTTCGCAACATCGCCCGCTTCGAGGGCCGCTCCTCGCTGGCCGGCTGGCTCTTCACCATCGTGATGAACCGCGCCCGCACCCGCATCACCAGTGAGGGCCGCACCGTGGCCCTGCCGGGCGCCGAGGGGCCGGAACGCGCGGTGGACATGGGCAATTTCACCCCGGACGGGCATTGGACCGAGCTGCCAGCCCTGTGGGACACGCTGGACCCCGAACGCCTGGTCGGTGGCCGTCAGCTCTGGGCGCATGTGCTGGAGGTGATCGAGACTCTGCCGGCCGGGCAAAAGGCGGTGATCCTGCTGCGGGACCTGGAACAGCGCAGCGCCGAGGAGGCCTGCGAGATCCTGGGTGTGTCGTCTGAGAATCAGCGCGTCCTGCTGCACCGCGCCCGCGGCCGTGTGCGGGCGGCGATCGATCAGCTGGTGGGCCAGGCCCCGGTCCGCACCAAGGTGGCAGCCGCGCAGCTTCCGGTGCGGGGTGGGAAGGGGCAGGCGTTTTTGGCGGCGTTCTTCATCAGACTCGGACAGGGGCTTTTGTTCTTTTTTGAAAAAAAGAACCAAAAAACTTTTATCCGTCTACGCGTTGCCTAGCGGCTGGGGCCTGCGTCGAGCAGTTCCAGGTCCTGTTCGGCGAGGTCGGCACTGGGGCTGTCCGGCGCCAGCTGCATCACCCTCTGCCAATCCGCGCGGGCGCCGCGCAGGTCGCGCGCATGCTGGCGCAGAATGCCGCGCTCCAGCAGCGCATCCGGCTGATCGGGGTCGAGGCTGAGGCTGCGCGCAATGTCGTCCGCCGCCAGTTCCCACCGCTCCAGCCCGCGCCATGCGGTGGCGCGCAGGCGCCAGGCATCCGGGCGCAGCTTGTCCAGATCGAGCGCCTGGGTCAGGTCGTCGATCGCATCCTGAAAATGCTCCAGCACGATCGCGGCAATCGCCCGGTCGAGCAGCGTGTCCACGTCATCCGGCGTCAGCGCCAGCGCCTTGGTGTCATCGGCAATCGCGATGTCCGGCTCGTCGGCCACCATGCGCGCCTGCGCCGCCTGCGCGTAGATGGTGGCGCGGGCCAACTCGGTGGAGGAGGGGGCTTGCGCCAGCGCCTCCAGAATACCGGCGCCTTTCGCGGGCTCCCCCTGCGCCGCGGTGGCCAGACCCAGGCAATGCGTCGCGGCCGGCCCGCCCTGCCGCGCCGCCCAGGCCTCGGCGAATTGCGCGGCGCCATCGGGATCACTGCCCACCATGGTCAGACATGTCTCGTAATCGTTGCCCTCGGCGATCCGGGGCGGGATCGGCGGGATCGGCGGTGGCGCGTCATCGCTGGCCGCCTCCGGCACATCGGGCGGCGTGGGGGCGGTGCCGCGCGTCCACAGCGCCGCGGCGGTGGCGCCGAGGGCGATGATCACCGCAAGAAGGAGTGTGGCAGACCGCATTGTCATGATGACGTGAAACTAGACCGCAGGGTCTGCCTTGGGCAAACCTGAACCGGTGGCGCACACTATGGTGGATCGGCGTGATCGAGATCAGGCGGTTGGACGCGGGCGAGGCTGCAGCGTATCGCGAGATCCGCCTGCAGGCGCTTGCCCTCGATCCGGATGCGTTCGGCTCCACCCTCGCCACCGAACAGGACTGGCCGATGGCGCGCTTCGAGGAACGCGTGGCCAGCACGACGGTGCTTGGCGCCTTCGCAGGCCCGCGCATGGTCGGCATGGCCGGGCTGTATCGGCCGCAAGGCGCCAAAGCCGCGCACAAGGCCGTGCTGTGGGGCGTGTTCGTCCACCCCGATGCGCGCGGCCAGGGCATTGGCCAGGCGCTGATCCAGGCGGCGATTGCAGCGGCCGGGCCTGGCGTGGAACAGCTCACCCTCGATGCGATCACCGACAATCAGGCGGCGATCCGGCTGTATCAACGCTGCGGCTTCACCATCTATGGCGTGGAGCAACGGGCGCTGAAGGCAGGCGGGCGGTATTTTGACACCGCCCTGATGGCGCGCCGTCTGGGAGAGCAACCATGAGCGAGCGACGCCATCTGCTGATCTTCGGCCTCGGCTATTCCGGTGCCGCCGTGGCACGCGACGCGGTGGCCGCCGGATTTCAGGTCACCGCCACCAGCCGCGACCCCAAGGCGCGCACGGCGCCCTCCGGCGTGGCGCTGGTGGCGTTCGAGGCCGCGGGCGAGGCGCTCAGCTCCGCCAGCCACGTGCTGGCCACCGCCCCGCCGAGTGAGGCGGGCGATCCGGCGCTGGCCGCCTTCGCAGCCAGGCTGCGGGAGGCTCCGCATCTGCGCTGGGTCGGATATCTGTCCACCACCGGCGTCTATGGCGATCGCCAGGGCGGCTGGGTGGATGAGACCAGCGACGTCTCGGCGCTGTCCTCGCGCGCGGCACGGCGCATCGCGGCCGAGCGCGAATGGGCCAGGCTTGCCGATCGCTGTGCGGTGGATCTGTTCCGGGTCGCCGGCATCTACGGCCCCGGCCGCTCGATCCTGGACGATCTGCGCGCCGGCCGGGCGCGGCGCGTGATCAAGCCCGGCCACGCCTTCGGCCGCGTGCACCGCGACGACATCGCAGGCGCCGTGCTGGCGGCGATGCAACAGACCCTTTCCCCCGGCCTGCGCGTGCTGCATCTGGCCGATGACCTGCCTGAGGAAAGCGCCATCGTCACCGCCCATGGCGCCGAGCTGCTGGGTCTGACGCCGCCGCAAGCCATCGCCTATGAGGACGCGCTGCCCGGCATGGGCGAGATGGCGCGCAGCTTCTGGGCGGACAACCGCAAGGTCGCCTCCCGCCTCACCCAGGAAATTCTGTCCTATCGCTGGCGCTATCCCACCTATCGCGAGGGCCTATCCGCCATCCTGGCCGAGGAGCGGGGCGAGCAGCCCGAGCAGCACATCGATATCGCCCGGGCGTGACAGACGGTGATCGCCATCCTTGATCAGGATGGTCTGCAGATCGGGGCTCTCGATATGAGCCGCCAGGCGCAGCGCGGTCTCCCACGGCACGTCCGGATCGGCCTGGCCCTGCAGCAGCCGCACCCGGCAGGGCAGGGCAAGCCTGTCGCGCAGCACCAGATGCCGGCGTCCGTCCTCGATCAGGGCACGGGTGATGACGAGGTTCTCGCCGTAATCGCTGGCAATCTCGATCCGGCCCTGCTGTTCCAGCAGCCCACGCTCCTTGGGCGTCATCGACGCCCACATCAGATCCTCGGTGAAATCGGGTGCCGCCGCGATGCCGATGAACCCCGCCAGCTGTGCCCCCAGCCTGCGCGCCAGCAGAAGCCCGATCCAGCCCCCCATCGAGGAGCCGATCAGCACCATCGGCCCCGCAACCCGTGCCGCGATCACCGCCGCCGCATCCGCGGCCCAGTGCCCGATGGTGCCATCGGTGAACGCGCCCTCGCTCTCGCCATGGCCGGAATAGTCGAGTCGCAGCATCGCCTGGCCCTGCGCCTCGCAGAAATCGCGCACCGCCAGCGCCTTCGATCCACCCATGTCGCTGCGCAGCCCAGGCAGAAACACCACGCAGGGTCCAGCCCCCGCCAGCTGCGCCCAGGCGAGATGCGTGCCGTCGCCGCGATCGAGTCGTCCGGTGGTTTCCATTTGGCATGCCTTTCAATTCGAAGCCTGCATGGTATAGCCGAGCGTATGACGATCCAGCGCCCCATCCCACCGGCCCCAGGCGCCCCATACCCCGATCATCTGACGGCGGACAGTCCGGACGCGGCACAGGATCGCCCGGCGGTGGTGCTGCAGGTGCTGCCTGCCCTCGGCGGCGGCGGGGTGGAACGCGGCACGGTGGAGATGGTGCAGGCCATCACCCGCGCCGGCGGCCAGGCGCTGGTCGCCAGCAGCGGCGGGCTGCACGCCAGCAGTGTGGAGCGCGCCGGCGGTCGCAACATCATCCTGCCGCTCGACACCAAGAACCCGCGCCGCATCCTCGCCAACGCCGCCAAACTGGCCGACATCATCCGCGCCGAAACTGTGTCGATCGTCCATGCCCGCTCGCGCGCGCCCGCCTGGTCGGCCTGGCTGGCGGCACGGCGCACCGGGGCGCGCTTCGTCACCACCTATCACGGCGCCTACAACGAGAACGTCCCGTTCAAGCGCGCCTACAACGCGGTGATGGCCAAGGGCGAGATCGTCATCGCCATCAGCCATTTCATAGCGGGGCTGATCCAGCAGCGCCACCAGATCGACCCCGCCCGCATCCGGGTCATTCATCGCGGCGTCGATCCCGCCATCTTCGATCCTGCTTTGGTGCCGATCAGCCGGCTGATGGCGCTGAACGAAAGCTGGCGGCTGGAGGTGGGGCCCCCGATCATCGTTCTCCCCGGCCGCATCAGCCGCTGGAAAGGGCAGGGCGTGCTGATCGAGGCGCTGGCGCTGATGCGCAACCGCGAGGCCCGCGTTGTGCTGGTGGGAGACGATCAGGGCCGGCGCAAGCTGGTGGCCGAGCTGGTCGCCCAGGCCGAACGCCTGGGCGTTGCCGAACGGCTGCGCTTCGTCGGCCACGAGACCGACATGCCGGCCGTGCTGCGCATCGCCGATGTGGTGGTCAACGCCTCCACCGACCCTGAGGCCTTCGGCCGCGTGGTCATCGAGGCGCAGGCGATGGGGGCCACCGTGATCGCCAGCGACCATGGCGGCGCCGTCGAGACCATCGCCCATGGCGAGACCGGCTGGCGCGTGCCACCCGGCAACGCCCAGGCCCTGGCCGATGCGCTGGACTACGTGCTGTCCCTGCCGATCGAGGCGCGGCGCGACATGGGGGCGGCGGCCCGGCAATCGGTGATCGACCACTACACCACCGCCGTCATGCAGGCGAAGACGCTGGACGTGTATCGCGAGTTGCTGGGGTGAGTGCGCGCGTCCTCGTCATCCGGCTCTCGGCGCTTGGGGATTTCGTGCTCTCCTTCGCCCCGTTCGCCGCCATCCGCGCCCATTGGCCGCATGCCGAGATCACCCTGCTGACCACCAAACCCTTCGCCGAGCTGGGCCGCGCCTCGCCATGGTTCGACCGCGTGGTGGTCGATTCCAGACCCGCCTGGTTCGACCTGCCCGGCATACTGCGCCTGCGCGAGCAGCTGCGCGGCTTCGACTTCGTCTATGATCTGCAAACCTCCAGCCGGTCGAACCGCTATTTCCAGCTGGCCGGCAGGCCGCACTGGTCGGGCATCGCGCCTGGCTGCTCCCACCCCCAGCCGGGCCCTTCGCGCGAGACCATGCACACCATCGAACGCCAGCGCGACCAGCTGCGCCTGGCTGGCATCGTCGACACGCCGCGGCCGGACCTGTCCTGGCTGACCTCGACCACATTGCCGAAGCTGCCGGCAAGGTTTGCCCTGCTGGTGCCGGGTGCCGCCCCCTCCCGCCCGGCCAAGCGCTGGCCGGTTGCGCATTTCGCAGCGCTGGCCGCCCATCTGGCCACGCGCGGCATCACCCCCGTGGTGATCGGCGCCAAGGCCGAGGCCGATCTCGGCCGCTTCATCCGCCAGCACTGCCCCGAGGCGGTCGATCTGGTGGGCCAGACCTCGCTGTTCCAGCTCTGGGCCATCGCCGCCCGCGCCGATCTCGCCATCGGCAACGACACCGGGCCGATGCATATCGCGGCCTCCACCGGCTGCCGCTGCGTGGTGCTGTTCTCCGCCGACAGCGATCCGAAACTCACCGCCCCGCGCGGGCCGGATGGCAGCTGGCCGATCGTTTTGCGTGAGCCGGTCCTGGCAGACCTTGCAGTTGCGAGGGTTGTGGAGGCGCTGCCGATTCCGGCATAGAAGCGTCCCGCTTTCCATGAGGATGCCATGCCCGCGATCACCCTGCCCGACGGTTCCGTGCGCCACTTCGACGCGCCGGTGACCGGTGCGACAGTGGCGGCCAGCATCGGCCCGGGCCTCGCCAAGGCGGCACTCGCCATGAAGCTCGATGGCAGGCTGGTCGACCTCTCCACCGAGATCGCGGCCGACGCGCAGGTGGTCTTCATAACCCGGCGGGACGACACCGCCTTGGAGATGATCCGCCACGACTGCGCCCATGTGCTGGCCGAGGCCGTGCAGGCGCTCTACCCCGGCACCCAGGTCACCATCGGCCCCTCCATCGAGAACGGCTTCTACTACGACTTCGCCCGCAACGAGCCCTTCACCACGGCCGATTTCGAGGCGATCGAAGCCAAGATGCGCGAGATCATCGCCCGCAACGCCCCCTTCGTGCGCAGCGAGCAGGACCGCAACGCCGCCATCGCTTTCTTCGAGGCCAAGGGCGAGCGCTTCAAGGCCGAACTCATCCGCGACCTGCCGGAGAGCGAGACCATCACCTTCTACAGCCAGGGTGACTGGATCGATCTCTGCCGCGGCCCGCATATGCGCTCCACCGGCGATGTCGGCACCGCCTTCAAGCTGATGAAGGTGGCCGGCGCCTATTGGCGCGGCGATCACCGCAACCCGATGCTCAGCCGCATCTACGGCACCGCCTGGCGCGACCAGAAGGAGCTGGACGCCCATCTGCGCATGCTCGAGGAGGCCGAGAAGCGCGACCACCGCCGCATCGGCAAGGAGATGGGCCTGTTCCACATGCAGGAGGAGGCCACTGGCAGCGTGTTCTGGCACCCGAAGGGCTGGAAACTTTACCGCACCGCCGAATCCTATATGCGCCGCAGGCTGGAACAGAACGGCTATGAGGAGGTGAAAACCCCGCAGCTGGTCGACCGCGCCCTGTGGGAGGCCTCGGGCCATTGGGAAAAATACCGCGAGAACATGTTCCAGGCCCAGGTCGCCGATGAGGACAAGACCCTCGCGCTCAAGCCGATGAACTGCCCCTGCCATGTGCTGATCTTCCGCCAGGGCCTGCGCAGCTACCGCGAGCTGCCGCTGCGCATGGCCGAATTCGGCGCCTGCCATCGCTACGAGCCCTCGGGCGCGCTGCACGGCATCATGCGCGTGCGCGCCTTCACCCAGGACGACGCGCATATCTTCTGCACCGAAGGCCAGATCGCCGAAGAGACCGTGCGCTTCGTGGCGCTGCTCGACAGCATCTACAAGGATTTCGGCTTCGAGAGCTTCCGCGTGAAGTTCTCGGACCGCCCGGAGAAGCGCGCCGGCACCGATGAGGTGTGGGACCGCGCCGAGGGCGCGCTGAAGGAGGCCTGCGCCATCGCCGGTGTCGAATACGAGCTGAACCCGGGCGAGGGCGCCTTCTACGGCCCCAAGCTCGAATTCGTCCTGCGTGACGCCATCGGCCGCGACTGGCAATGCGGCACGCTGCAGGTCGATTTCGTGCTGCCCGAACGGCTGGACGCCGAATATGTCGGCGAGGACGGCAACCGCCATCGCCCGGTCATGCTGCACCGCGCCATTCTCGGCAGTTTCGAGCGCTTCCTCGGCATCCTGATCGAGCAATATGCCGGCCGCTTCCCGCTCTGGCTGGCACCCGTCCAGGTCGCCATCGCCACCATCGTCTCGGACGCGGATGGCTACGCCGCCGAAGTCGCCGCCGCCTTCAAGGCGGCCGGCCTTGCCGTGATCACCGACACCGAGAACGCCAAGATCCAGGCCAAGATCCGCAGGCATTCGGTCGATCATGTCCCGGTGATCGCCATCCTTGGCCGCAAGGAGGCCGAGAATGGCATGGTCGTGCTGCGCCGGCTCGGCGTGGAAGCCCAGGAGACAATCACCCTCGAGGACGCCGTGAAGCTCCTCGCCGCAGAAGCCACCCCCCCCGACCTCGCCCGCCTCAAGTAGGGCGGGTCCACGACCCGCCGCCTGGCGTTGCCGTCCACGACCCGCCGCCTGGCGATATATAGCCCTGGAACTGGGGTCCACGCGCCGTGCGCATCCCTGCGCCGCCCGATTGCGCAGGGCCGCCGCGCGACATTGCTTGATCAATCCGGCCCGGATGGGCACAACATGCAAGTGGATCGGCCCCGCGCCTGCGCGGACCGAGGCCAGCCCCAGAAACGTTGACAGGAGACCACCATAGCCAGACCGCCGCTCCCCATGCCAAAGAATGACGGCCCCCGGGTCAATGAGGAAATCCGCGCCCCCCAGGTTCGTCTCATCGACGAAGAGGGTGAGATGCAGGGTGTCATGACCGCGCGTGAAGCGCTGCTGCGCGCCTACAATGTCGGGCTCGACCTGCTGGAGATCTCGCCCAACGCCGAACCGCCGGTGGTGAAGATCCTCGATTTCGGCAAGTTCAAATACGAACAGCAGAAAAAGCGCAACGAAGCCAAAAAGAAGCAGAAGGTCGTTGAAATCAAGGAGGTCAAGGTTCGCCCGAACATTGACGACAACGATTACAACGTGAAGCTTCGCGCGATGAAGTCCTTCATCGAGGAGGGCGACAAGGTGAAGGTCACCCTGCGCTTCCGTGGCCGCGAAATGGCGCATCAGGATCTCGGCATCAAGGTGCTGGAGCGTATCCGCGCCGATCTGGACGCCGAGACCAAGGTGGAACAGATGCCAAAGATGGAAAACCGCCAGATGGTGATGGTCCTCACCCCGCGCTGAGCAGGTTTTGCGCAACGCTGTGAAACAACCCGGGGACAAGCCATCCCCGGGTTTTGGTGTTGCAGCACCGCCACCAGGCAACGCACCTCACATAAAAAGTGATTCATGATCGGACAATATGACGTTTTTTAGAAAACGTTGTTTGTTATGCTTTGTTCCGCGGCTCATGCGACCACCTGCGACCAAATACAAATCCTGATCACCTGGTGGCGCGCGCCGGATGTGGCATATCGTTGCCACATCAGCTCATTCTGGAGCCTGGTGCATGGCACGTCTGGGGTTCGCCAGACTCAAAATATGGCCCAAACTCGCCATGATTGGCCTGACCGGCATGGCAATCTGGAACGCGGTTGCAGGGATGCAGGATCGCTGGGCGGAGCGGGCCGCAACCCTGGCATCCGCCACCGCCGCCGCCGCCAGCCAGATCGACCAGTCCCTGCGCAGCGCCGCAACGCTCGCCGCGATGATCGCCGACCTCGCCCGCGACACGCCGGACCCGCACAGGCTGGGCCCCGTCATTGATCACACGCTGCGCCGCTCCCCCACGCTCGCCGCGGTGACTGTGCAGGACACAAAGGGCGATCTCCTGCTGGAGGCGCATCGCGATGGGTCTGCCGCCCCGCCACTCTCAGGCTTCAGCCCCCTCACCAGCGCCCCGCTTCCGCGGCATGCGCAACTGCTGAGCAAAGATGCGCCCATCCCGGGCGGGCCTGCCCTCCTCGCCTTGCGGGTCACCAGCCACGCCCTGCCAGGTGCGTCCCCGGTCATCGCAACACTTCTCATCCGTGCCTCCGACCTTTCGCCCACCACGTCCCTCACCGGCCAGCCATGGCTGTTCAGCCAGGATGGCATCCTCCTCGCGGCACCACCCCATCTGCCAGGCACCGATGCTGCCCCGCTCATCGCCAGAAGCCTTCAGGCCGGCCATATTCCCCTGTCCGCGGGCGGCCAGGCCAGAACCATCCGCCAGGGTAGCCCATACCTCCTCTCCGCCAGTCCCGCCGGAGACTGGCCACTCACCCTGGTGGCCGAGGCCCCCGGCCTTGACCTCACCACACCCTTGTGGCGCGACGCCGTCACCCTGCTGCTGACGCTGGCCGCATCCCTCGTCCTGCTTGGCCGGGGCGCACGGCGCCCCCCAGCCCACACGCCGCAGCAACTCCCCGTCCAGTCGCTGCGCCACCTCATTGCCAGCGTCTCGCACGACCTCTCCAACCTGCTGACCATCCTCACCTTCGATGCCGAGATGGCGGCCGTGGTGGACAGCGCCAGCCCGGCAATCGCAGAGCTGAGCCGCTCCATGCTGGTCGCCACCACGCGCGGCGGCCACTACACCCAATTGCTGCTGGCCATCACCGAATCCGCCCTGCTCTCGCCCCGCCCCACAGATCCGCACGCCCTCATCGAAGCCCATCGCGATGACCTCGGCACCTGCGTGTCAACCGGACAGCGTCTGCGCATCACGCTGCCACAGACCAGCGTCGCCGCAGGCCTGGCCCAGATCGACTCCGATATTCTCCTTATCTGCCTGCGGGCCCTGATCCGGCGGGCCAGCCGCAACGCCGACCCGGCGGACGAGATCCGTCTTGTCGTCGAACGCCCATCGCAATCCGGCCCCGCCTTCCTGCGCGTGGCCGTGGAAGACACCGCGCCATCATCACACCCAATCCCGGACCATCAGCCGCAGACGCCATTCGATCTGTTGCAGGTCGCCGAATCGGGCGGAATTGAACTCGCCGCCGCCTGCGGCTTCGCCCGCCAATCCGGCGGGCGCTTCCGGCTGGAGGCCGCACCCGGCCGGCGCGGCCGTGTCGTGCTGGAATTTCCCATCCACGGCGCGACCCAAACCGCTCCAATGCGGCTCCTGCCCGCCATCATCCCCACACCCAGCCTGCCGTCACCGCGCATCCGCGTTCTGCTGGTGGACGATCACGTGGGCGTTCTTGCCAGCATCGCCCGCGGCCTGCGCCGCAACGGCTACGACGTCGTCACTGCAGGCTCCAGCGCCGAGGCCGAACACGCGGCGGGCGGTGGTGTCGATGTGCTGGTCACCGACGTCGTGCTGCACGACGCTGTCGATGGCTGGGCGCTGGCCGCCCGGCTGCGCGCGCGCCTGCCGGGCCTGCCGGTCGTCTATCTCAGCGGCTTTCTCAGCACGCGCCAGGCCGCACTCATGGCAAGCGACGATCTGGCCGCCTTCCTGCGCAAGCCGGTGGACCCGCAGGAACTGTGCAACATCATCGAAGGCCTGCGCGCCCAGCGCGAAACCAGGCGCCTGATCGCGGCCGACTGATCCGCCCCAGGCCAAGCCGCCCCGGCAAACCCCGCGCCCGGATCAGACCGCGTGGTTCAGAACCGCACCGACAGCGCCAGCGAGCCAAACTGGTGCGGCCCGCCCTTCTCGTGTTTGAAATCGGCCGTCTGCACCACATGGGTGTAGGAAAGCCGCATCCCATAGGCCAGCAGCGCCGCCCCGCCCGAGGCCTCGCCCACAAACGGTGTCAGCTTCACGCTGCGGCTGTTCTGAAATGTGTTGCCATCCAGCGTCACATCCCGCGCCACCGCCTGGCCGTGCAAGCCTGCGAACACATACCAGCCGATGCTGTCGCCACGGCGGAACGCATCGCCGCCCGAAAGTGCGCGGATCCGCGGCGCGCCGTAGTCATTGGCAAGCCCGGAGCCGAGCCGCACCGAAACCCCGGTCTCCGCCCCCAGCTTCAACGTGCCAAGCGTCGCCGCCAGCGCCGGCAGCACATCGGTCTCCAGACCCGCCACCGATCCGGTCGCAAACCGCCACACCCGCGCCGAGGTGAACGCAAACACCGGCTCGTTGTGCAGCTGTGTGCCCCAGCCGTTGTTGTGGCCCTGGCCGATCAGGTCGTGAAACCCGTTCTGCACCTCCTCACCCAGCGCATCCGGCCCCACCACACCCACGCTCAACCCCAGCGAGCTGCGCATGTTGGCGCCATCCTGCACCGCTGCGAAATTCGCCAGCAGCACGCCCGCATAGGGCCGATCACCCAGCGGCGGGTTCTTCGCCTGCGTGTTGGACGGCGTGTAGATCTGCTGCGTCACATCCACCGCCAGCCGCGGCGCACCCTCGCCCCACAGCATCTGCGTCAGCCCGGACAGGAACGGATACGCCCCCTCGCCGGACAGATACCCAACCCGAATGCCGTTGGTGTAATACCGATCCGTCAGCTTCGACGAGCTGATCGAGCTGTTCTCCCCCTGCAGGCTGAAGAACCGCGTGGCATCCGGCGCGCCCTGGGCACGGGCATCGCTGATCGCAACCCCCAGCATGGCCGACGTCAAAGCAACAGAGAGCATCAAACGAGTGCGCATCGGGGCCTCATCAGGAGAGGAGCAACAGTGCCGCTTCGATGCGCCAGCACACCAGCCGGCGTCAAGGTCCGCCACCGGTCCTGACCGGCAGGCCAGACGTTGCAGCCCGCCCCGGCATTGGCTAGACCGGCGAGGTACGGATGGGTGGCCGAGTGGTTTAAGGCAGCGGTCTTGAAAACCGCCGAAGGTGTAAATCTTCCGTGGGTTCGAATCCCACCCCGTCCGCCAACAAGCCACTGATTTGACAGCAGAAACCGCCTAAAAACCCTCTTGAATTGGTCAAATTTCGGTTGTCGTGTGTTCTGCCTTTGTGCCCAACTTTTTGCGTTGGACTGTGCTGAGAGTGTGCTGAGCACAGCACAAAAGCCCGCTTTCTGTTCGATGAAATCGAGGCGGGACGCTTTCCGTCCCGACGCCCTTGGCGCGCTAGAGATAGCGGAGGGGGTCAAGGTCGCACGCTTGTGCGCCCGCAGGGCTTGACCTTGATGCCCTTCGGTATCTCTGGCCCCCTCCTTCTCATCAGATTCCTGATCATCTGATAGACCTGCGGAGCAATCAGCCCAGCGAAAAAGCCAAAGGCTTTTTTAAGAATTACGGCCTCTTTTTCCGATTGCTATGGTTTTACGGTGACTTATGGCGCTACGGTCGCATCGCATCGCATCGACTGCCAACTACACAATTTTTTTGAGTCGCCTCGATAGCCTGCTAGGGTCAATTGGCAAGCCGTGCCGATTGAGTCACTCTGTTGCTCACAGCAACGGGTTAAGGGTCTCGTAAACATGGGGTCGGGAAACTTTGACCAAATTCGGACGCTTTTTAGTGAAATCGAAGAGCAACTAGGCGATGCATTACCAGCACAAAATAGGGCGTTGGTATCAGGCTTAGAGCTTCCTGATATAATGCGAGATGTTGTAGATTATCTACTTCCCGAGCTAAAGCCGTATGAAGCAGTTTTTTATATGTATATGCTCCGCCATTCCGTTATTCAAAATGGAAACCAATTAACAAGAGTTTCTCGCCGTGGCTTACAGTCGGGAGTTGTTAAATCCGTATATTCAGATAGATCAGACCGCACGAGTACAAAAACCGAAGATACCTCCAATACGAGCTACCAGACCATAAAGTTGACCCTTGAAGGATTGGAAGCAGTTGGTGCGATTTCCAGACAGTCTGAGCCAAATCGCGAAGGCACGCTTTATAAGGTCTTACTACCAGAGGAGATAAAAATATGTCAAGAAGCTAAAGAGAATCAACGCAATACAATGCCGAAATCTACGATATCTGAGCTATCAGATGTTGATTTTTACAACATCCGAGAAAACAGAATAAAAATTTATGAAAGAGACAATTATCATTGTAAATATTGTGAAAAACAATTAACTCGGTTTACGGCAACACTCGACCATGTTCATCCCGTCAAATCTGGTGGTGATAATTCTTATCATAACCTAGTGACCTGTTGCCTTGACTGCAATTCTAAAAAAAATATGAAGCCATTAGGGGATTTTCTCGCTGAAAGATGACGCCAAAGGTTTTGAGTAATTACTCACTTATCTCATTCGGGGGGCTGTTCGTTGCGCTCCCACTAAAGCGCTTCGCATCCCGTTTCCTGCAATTTTCTGTGTCTGCCTGACTGCCTGCTGTTGTTGCTCCTCCTGAATCCTGCGCTGTAATTCTAGCGCCTCACGGATGCGGTTTTCTGCCAACAGGTCGCGCATTTCAATGTGCCCGTGTCTCGCGGACGCACTCGCATCCGCTAGCAATTCCGCCGATTTCGTTGCGGTTCTCACCTCGGGCGCGTTTTCCCACCTGCTGAGCGTCTTGCGGTTTCCGTCTGTGACGTCGCGAGCAATCTCACCACTGCTGGCGATTTTCTGCCTATCTCGATAGTCCTGTTGCCCTATTTCGGTCTGCAATTTCATGAATTCAGCAGTAGCCCGCTCGGCTCGCGCCTCTGTTTCCGTTTTCCACGGCGCAAATTTCGACCACCACGGAATCAGGGATTCCGCTAGTTGGGCGGATTTTTCGGCCCGCTCCAGCGCTTTCCCGCGTCTCGTGATTCCGTCGTACAGGTCTCCGCAGATTTTTGCCCTTTGAAAATCTCGACTCAGGTCGTTCGCCGTGATTTGGGGACGTGTGGCCAGCACCGCTTCTATTTTCCGCTGTGCCAAGCTGGCGTTTTTGTCCGCTATCTGTTCGAGCGTCAGGGGTTTTGCCAGTGCCGATATCGTTCGGTCGATAAACGCGCGCCTGTCTGGTGTTAAAATCTGTTTTAGCGTGTTCTCAATTTTTCGATTTTCGAATCTAACACCGTTAGCGCGTTTTCGAGCCTGTTCAGAACTGCCGACTGTGCCAGCATCAGGTCTAGGAGTTGTCGCGTTGTGCTGGTCTCGTTCTGGCTCGGCTCCGTGAGCTGGTGCAGGAGCGCCAGTAATTTTTCCGAGTTCACTGCCGACTCTATCGCGCTGTACGAACTCGCGGAGAGTCCTCGTCTGTCGCGCCTCGCTAATATCTCGGCTGATTCTCGTTCCGAAAGCTGTCCGTGTATTGCCTGACTCAGGTCGCTGAGGTCGTGGGGCGCTGCAGAGTCTCGCGATGCGGTCACTGGCTTCGATGCCTGCAAGCTTTTCCTGTTGAGCTGGTTCACTGTTCTCTCCTATTGGTGTTGTGATTTTTGACTTTTGATTGCTGTTCGCTCTCTGGACGGCGAGCCACAACAGCCCCCTAAGGCGGTCGTATTCGTAGAGTCGTTTGCGGTATCTCGCCTTTTCGTCGAAGCTGGCATTCTTGCCAGGTGGCTCACCAGGTCCGCCGACAATCTCGGCCAGCGGTGAGGGATTGCCCTGCTGGCTTGCCTGTGGGGCTGGGCCTTGCTCTCCGCCACCTCGCGCGAAGCTTGAGGGTTCCAAAGAACCACCACGGGGGCGCGCCGATACCTCAGAATCCCCCGTTTCTGCTTTACTGGGTTGAGACTTTTCGGGAGTCGCTGTGGTCTGCTGAGCCCGATATTCCTGATACGTGGGAACGGTTGGAATCTCTGCCGTGCTGATTCTCTCCACCACTGCGGGCGCGGGAATCCGTTCGATTCCCGCCTCTTTGGTGGCGATATTCAGCAACCTGCCGAGTGCGTGTGTGTTCCCCGTGCTGTCAATCACAACGGCGCATTTTTGTCCGTGTGCCAGCGTTAGCCCGTTCTCGCTGAGAGCGTTGGCGAACGATTTCCCGTCGTCGCTCGTCTGCCACGCGGTTAAAACCTGCTGGGCAACGTCGATTTTTTTAATCTCTGTGCGCTCCTGTTGGTGGCGTTCGTTTGGGCTAATTGCCTGAGGTCTCGGCGCGTCGGTGATTCCTGATTCCTGGATTCTCTGTGCAAGGTCGTCGCGTCCCTCGCGTTCGAGTGCGTTCGCAACGGCGCGGTTGTGCCGTCCAACCGTGAGCGCCTCGCCTCGCTCAAGCTCAAAAACGCGGTTTAATTTCTCGCGTCTGGCGTAATCGTGTGAAAAATCGACCGCCCTGCCGTTCGATTTCACAGCGAGGTAAACCCTGTGTTCGTGCTCTCTGCCGTACTTTTCGTGAATCACCGAGGAAAACGGCCTATCCGACAGGCGGAACTCTGACTCGAATTTTTCCCAATATCGCGCGCGTTCCTGCGGGTTTAGCGGGCGGTCTGTGGGTGGGTCGAGGTGGACGTGATACAGCGGGCGACGTGTGCGAGCGTGCGAGGCGAGTCCTGACAGTTCGTCGATTTGTTCGCGGATAGATTCGGATAACAGCCCCCGCGACTGCTGAATCTCAACCCGCTCGTTGTGGTCGGCGTTGGCGAGGTGTGCCCCCAGTGCCCGACCGCCCGCGCCTCTTGTGGCTGACGAAATCACGCGAGCCTCTGTTTGAACTCGTCCAGTGCGCGGGCGATTTCCTTGATTTGCGGAATCAACGCCTCTATCTCGGCGTGGTTAGCGGTCTGGCCGTCTAGCCGTGACAATCCTGCAATCTGTCGCAGAGTTCCGCCTAGCTCGCCCACAGACTCACGCAGGCGCGAAATTTCGAACAGTTCCACGGACGGCGCGGGGTGCGGAGGTTTCGCTCGCTTGGTCGGTGATTCGTCGTCTGGCTGGGCACCGCGGTAGTGTGCCACCAATATACGGCGCACCGCGCTAGCGTCCGATATCTCGGAGTCCTCGGCGTCGTGGCGGATTATTCGCGCGAGGCGCTCGGGTAGTCTTACGAGGATTTGTGCGGGGAGCGCTCTGACCTCGCTCACGAGTTCGCCTGTTCTGTTTCGATTCTGTTTATTTCTAGATTCAGTTCCTTCAGGAATCTGTTGAACGTTTCCACATCTGAACCTGTTAGTGTTTGGTTTTCGTAATATTTTGCGAACGCGTGGACTAAATTTACGCGGGTGGATTTTAAAAATTCTAGGTTTTCGTTTTTAGTCAAATTTGCCTCCTGTTTCTCCTGTTTTGGGGTTGACGGGGCAGAGCCCCTCACCAGCTCGATATATTCACACACGCAAGGGGCGGATATATCGATGGCTGGCTATTACAATATAGTAATACATATATACAAAATGCAATAAAATATCGTATGTATTGACATAAATTTTATTAAAAACATTTCGGGGTGTATTTTTTACTCCATTCCAGCGCTCCCTCGTTTTTTATTATACCGATACATCTGGGTATTATTCAGGCAACTCCGCATAGCTCCGCCTCCTGTCGGCTGTTTTCGTAAATTTGGAGGCTCGCAAATTGGTCTACAGTGCGATTCTGCGGGTCGCCCGTGTGCCTGTGTCCTCTGATTGCCTGCCTGAATCGGTCAAAAAACACTGATTTGTTGACAGCTTCGCGGGCAAGTTTCTCTTTTTCTTCTTTATGAACCTGCGGAGCGGGTTCACTTGGATAACTTACACTAATTGTAACCTGTTCTCTGTTTTCAACTGATTCTTCTACGATTTCACCGCCTCGTGATAATTTCAAAAACCAGTGGTTCACGGAATCTCGTGGAAATTCCGAATCAAAAAGACAAAACGCCCGCTTGGTTGGCTCGCCGTAGCTGTTGAGTATGGGGTATCGGTTCCCGTCCTCGTCAGTCTCTTCCGTCGCGTAGCCGATTTTGAGCCTGTCGGCTCCGCGCGGTACGAAAGCGCCGATTGTCTCAAGTGCCTCGCGGTAATTTTTTGCCTTCAAGTGTGCCCAGCTCACCGCCACCCGTTCGGGGGCGTCTGCGATTTCGTCCGCTGTCGCGCTGTTCAGGCGTTGCCAAATCCGCTGGACTCCGTGGACGCCTAAAAACGCGAACCGCCTCCATCCTCTCTCTGATGCGCAGGCACGCACGCGGTCGAAATTGTCGCGGGTTAAATGGTCGTCGTCGTCGTGCTCTCTCGCGTCGTCCTCATTGATTCTCACGTTGAGAGTTTTGCGGATATATTTCGAGATATACGTGCTCGCCCTACACCGCGTTGTGTCGATGATGGTCAGCTCGGTCGCGGTCCGTCGCGTTCCTTTATCGGGGCAGAGCGTCAGTAGGTGGCGGTCGATTTCGGGAATTTGCTCGGCACGAACGTATAGAAGGGCATGGAGGTGAGGCACACCGTCGCGGTGTGGTTCCCAGACCCGCAAGCCCAGAATCCTGATTCGAGATTTTGCCAGTCGGGCGCGGAATTTTCCCCAGAGTAGGCGGAGCGCATCGTCCGTGGTTTTGGGGTCTCTATCTGGCGTCCATGTTTTCCGCCCCTTGGTGGGGTTCGGGTGCCAGCAGGCTGGCAGAGTGATTGTGATTCTTATCGGTGTGAGTCCCTCCTGCTCGGCATATTCGTCGAGCCCTGACGATATCGCTCCAAGCCGATAACCTTGACCCTCGCGGGTTGATTGAAGCACTTCACTGAGTGGAATCCTGTTGCCGTCTGCCGTCAGGATTACCCGCGCGCCCGCCCAGAGTTCTGCGGATTTATCCCGTTCCCGTCTGCGTGCAAGGCTGTAGCCGTCCGCGTAATTCGCTCCGTTCCTGCCGACTGTTCCGAGCGCGCCCGCGAGGTGCTGGCGCGCAAGTCCTGCGGTGCGTCGGATGTCTCGGCGGTGCCAGTGGGAGTCTTGTGCCCTAAGTTCTTGAGGTGTTTCGCGTGGGGCTGGAATCCCTGCGAGTTTGTGAATCTGGCACCGTTCCAAATACTCCGCCTGCGCGGATTTCGCCCGCAGTTCCGCCAGTTCCCGCACCTCATCCTCTGGTAGCGCACTAAGTCGGGCTTGTGGAATTACGTCTGTCAGACCGTCGAGCAGTGTGCGGAGGTTGTCCACCACTCGGCCGAATTTGTGTTTTACTGCCTGCTCGGCGTGATATCGGTCTGCGTTCGCAAGCCTGTAGGTTGGTTTTTCAGGATTGCAGTGGGCTCGGTCGAGTTCCGCCCGTGCTTCGTGTTCGGCTAATAATTTCAGATATTTGCGTGATACGCTCGGTTGGCACTCACGCCATGCTATTGAGCCGAGCAATTCCAGCGCTCTGCGCTTCACGTTCTCGCGGTTTGGCTGTGGCGGTTTCGCTGGCCAATGCAGTAGCTTCCAGTCGGCTGGCTCGGGACTCTCCGCCGTTGCAATCTGTTCCAGCGTTGGAATCTGGCTGATGCCTGCGTATTTCACTGCCTGCTTGATTGCGGAGTCTCTGTGCAGAGGCGCGAGCCACGCCAGTCGTCCCGCCACTGACGGCGCTGATTTGTCAACTTCAGAAACGCGCGCACGAGCGTCCTGTGGCCCACAGCAGGTTTTTGTTATCGCGTTCAATTAGAACGAATAACAAAATCCTTGATAATTGCGTTGATACAATATAACATGATTTTGTCCCGATGAAATGCTAAACGACAAAATCTGACCCTTGTCGGTTTAGCTTATACACAAGATAAACTTGTATTGAAGAAAAAACAAGAATTTTCTTA
>CAIYCW010000096.1 GCA_903924855.1 uncultured Rhodospirillales bacterium
CACAAGAGGCGGCAGACCGGAGGTCCGCCGCCTGTTGTTCATGGCCGCAATGGCCGCCAGCCGAAGCAAATCCGAGCTCGCCGCGTTCTATAAAAGGCTGGTTGCAAACGGAAAAAAACCTATCAGTCGCACTGACAGCTCTCATGCGTAAGATCATCGTCATCGCAAACGCAAAAATCCGAGATCAACGCACTCAACTGAGTTGATGACGTAGAGGTAAGGTGAGTGTGAGTTTGTTCGAGCCGCCCAGATCCGCGCCTGTGGACGCCCCTTTGGCGGAGCGCCTGCGCCCGCGAACACTCGCGGAGGTCGCGGGGCAGGATCACCTGGTCGGGCCCAGCGGCACGCTCACCCGGATGCTGGCCCGTGGGTCATTGGCCTCCCTTATCCTGTGGGGCCCGCCGGGGGTGGGGAAGACCACCATCGCGCGGCTGCTGGCCGAGGCAGCCCGGCTGGAATTCGTGCAGCTTTCCGCGGTGTTCTCCGGGGTTGCAGACCTGAAGCGCGCGTTTGAGGACGCCACGCGCAGGCGTGCCGCGGGGCAGGGGACCTTGCTGTTCGTGGACGAGATCCATCGCTTCAACCGCGCCCAGCAGGACGGGTTTCTGCCCGTGGTGGAGAACGGCACCGTCACGCTGATCGGGGCGACCACCGAAAACCCGTCCTTCGCGCTGAACGGGGCTCTGCTGTCCCGCGCGCAGGTGCTGGTGCTGAAGCGGCTGGACGAGGCGGCGCTCGAACATCTGCTCACCCGGGCCGAGGCCGAGCTTGGCCATGCGCTGCCGGTGACCGCGGAGGCGCGCGAGATGCTGCGTGCCATGGCGGATGGCGATGGGCGCTATCTGCTGAACCTGGCCGAACAGCTGGGCGCCATGGGCCACGACCCTCTGCTTGATCCACAGGCGCTGGCCGAAACCCTGTCCAGGCGCGCGGCGCTGTACGACAAGGATCGCGAGGAGCACTACAATCTCATCTCGGCGCTGCACAAATCCGTCCGCGGCTCGGATGCCGATGCGGCGCTGTACTGGTTCGCCCGCATGCTCGAAGGCGGCGAGGACCCGCGCTTCATCGCGCGGCGCCTGGTGCGGATGGCGAGCGAGGATATCGGTCTTGCCGACCCGCAGGCGCTGCCACAGGCGATCGCCGCCTGGGAGAGCTATGAGCGCCTCGGCTCCCCGGAGGGCGAGCTGGCTTTGGCGCAGGCGGTGATCTATCTCGCAACCGCGCCCAAATCGAACGCCGCCTACGCGGCCTACAAGGCGGCGCGCAAGGCGGCCAAGGCGACCGGCAGCTTGATGCCGCCGATGGAGAGCGTGAACGCGCCCACGAAGCTGATGAAAAACCTGGGCTACGGCGCGGGCTACCAGTACGACCATGACAGCCCCAACGCGTTTTCCGCCCAGAACCACGTCCCGCCCGAGCTGCCGCGGCAGAATTTCTACCAGCCGCCCGAGCGCGGCTTCGAGCGCGAACTGGCCAAAAGACTGGCATATTGGGCGCGGCTGCGCGATGAACGCGCATCATGAGCATCCAACAACGTATCATCACCGAGGACGAGGCCGATATCCGCCTCGATCGCTGGTTCCGCCGCCATTTCCCGACCCTGACCCAGGCTGTCATCCAGAAGCTCTGCCGCACCGGCCAGATAAGGGTGGATGGCAAACGCTGCGAGACCTCCACCCGCCTCACGCCGGGCCAGGCGGTGCGTGTGCCCCCTGTGCCGGTCGGCACCAAGCCCGCTGCGCCACAGGCCGCCCCCCGCGTGGTGGATCCGCTGCTGATCGAGGAGATCAACAAACTCGTCCTTTACCGGGATGATCAGCTGATCGTGCTCGACAAGCCTTTCGGCCTGCCGAGCCAGGGTGGGCCCGGCATCCGCAAGCATCTGGACGGCATGCTGGACGGGCTGCGCGACGGCAGCGCCGATCGCCCGCGCCTGGTGCATCGGCTGGACCGTGACACCACCGGTGTGATCGTGGTGGCCCGCTCGCCGGGGGTTGCCGCCAAGCTTGCCGCCAGTTTTCGCGGCCGGGATGTGAAGAAGACCTATTGGGCCGTGGTGGTCGGCAGGCCGATGCCCAGCGAAGGGCGCATCGATGTCAATCTGGTGCGCGTTGATGGCTTCAAGGGCGAGCGCGCCGCCATCGCGGGCCCGTATGACACCGAGGTGGCCCGCGCCATCACCGATTTCACCACCATCGATCATGCCGGCAAGAAGATGTCCTGGCTGGAGATGCACCCGCTCACCGGCCGCACCCATCAGCTGCGTGTGTCCTGCGGCGCCATTCCGGCGCCGATTTTGGGCGACACGCCGTATGGCAAGGAGATCGAGGGGCGCAACACCGCGCTTGTCGATGGGTTCAGCGACAAGCTGCATCTGCATGCGCGGCGCATCGAATTGCCGCATCCGGCGGGCGGAACCCTGATCGTGGAGGCCGCGCTGCCGCCGCACATGGCCCAGACCTTCCGCGACATCGGCTTCACCGCCCCGCCACCCTTGCCGCCGCTGCGGAAACGATGACGGAAAACCCAACCGATCCGACGATCTTGCATGCGTTGTGGCTTCAAACCTCGACCGCACGTGGCTATTGTCCGGCCGAACTGAGCGGGGTCCCAACCGGATCGCCGGCAACACCGATCGCCCTGTGCGCCGGCATCATCGCGATGCCGGCGCATCTCGGCTAGGAGCACGACATGGCCAGCCGCCCCAGCCCGCTGATGAAGCGCATCTGGATCACGTCCGCAATCCTGTTCGCCTTGCCCTTCCTTGCCGGATTGCTGGTGATCGTGGCGGTCAACCCGAATGACTATCGCCCGCAGATCGAGCAGGCGGTGTTCCAGGCCACCGGCCGCAAACTGGCGATCGATGGCGATATCAGCATCGGCTTCGGCTTCGCCCCGGTGATCCAGATCCACAATCTGCGCCTGTCCAACCCGCCTGGCTTCTCGCGCGCCGAGTTCGCCACGATCGGCATGATCGAGACCGACATCAACCTGTTCTCGCTGTTGAGCGGCCGCAAGGATGTGGGCCATCTCGACCTGTTCGACGTGGATGTGCAGGCCGAGATCAATCAGCTGGGCCAGGTCAACACCAACTTCACCGCAACCGCAGGCCAGACCGTGCCTGGCCCGGCGCCCAAGGCCTCGGACGCCAACACCCCTGTGGCCCAGGCCAAAACCCACGCCGCCTCCCTGCTGCAGCAGATCAACCTGCACGAATTCGGCATTTTCGGCGGCCGCTTCGCCAAGCGCGACGACGCCGCCAATTCGCTGCATGTGCTGGAAACCAAGGCCCTGGTGATCAAGCTCAACGGCCCGGATCAGCCGGTGAAGGTCACCGCCGATCTTCTGCTGGACACCAAACCCTTGGCCTTCAACGGCGAGACCGGCCCGGTGGAGCCGCTGCTTGGCTTGTCCCAGGTCGCCGCCAGCTGGCCGGTCTCGCTGGAAGCCAGGACCACCAGCGCCAGCCTGAAACTCACCGGTGTGATCGCCGATCCGGTTGCGATGCGCGGCTATCGCCTGTCGCTCGACAGCACGGTTGATGACCTGTCCGAGCTGGGCAAGCTCGCCGGCTACGACCTGCCGCCGGTCCGTGCCCTGCAGACCTCGTTCGATGTCACCGAACGGAACGGGCTGCCGGAATTCTCCGCCCTGCTGGTGCGCAGCGCCAATTCCGATCTGCGCTCCTTCGCCCCAAGCCTGGTGGTGGACCGGGTGCTGCTCTCGGCCCCCGCCATGGATCAGCCGATGCACGGCGAGGTGCAGGGCACCTATGGCGACAAGGTGTTGCAGGCCGATCTCAATCTCGGCACGCCGACCTCATTGCTGCAGGCCGTCACCGCGGCGGCGGGCGGCACCGCCACCGGAGCCGATCAACGCTTTCCCTTCGAGCTGGTGGCCGAGGCGCTGGGCGGGACTATGCGCCTCAAGGGCGGGCTGCGTCATCCGACGCATCTGGCCGGGTTGGACGCCACGCTGGAGGCGCATATCGGCGATGTCAGCACGCTGTCGCAGTTCACCGGCCGCGCCATGCCGCGGCTCAGCAACCTGACCATCAGCCTGCGCGCCACCGATCATCCGGACGGGCTGATGTCCGGCGTGATGCTCGATCAGATCGTGACGACCGCGGCCCCGGGGGATCTGGGCGGCATGCTCGATGTCAGCCTGCGGCCACGCCTTGCCATCGCCGGCAAGCTGGGTGGCAGCCGTCTTGATCTCGATGCCATCCAGACCGCCTTCGCGGCACTCAACACGTCATCCGCCACACCTTCGGTACCGGTGGTTGCCAACGGTGTTGCGGCGCTGTTCAACCCGCGCATGTTCAGCGATCAGCCGATCGATCTCAGCTGGCTCAACGCGCAGGACATCGACCTCACCTTTCTGGTGAGCGAGTTGCGCGCGGGCGGCGTGCCGTTCCGTGATCTGGGCGGGCATCTTCTGGTCCATGGCGGTCGTCTGACCCTGGCGCCGGTGCAGGCCGAGCTGCCGAACGGCAAGTTCGCGTTGAACCTGGCCATCGATTCGGTGTCGCTGCCGCCAAGCATGGCGCTGGCCCTGCAGGCACCGGGCATTCCGCTCAAACCCGTGCTCATCGCGTTGCATCAGCCCAACGATGTCACCGGCACCGCCGATGTCGCGCTTGACGTGCATGCCACCGGCCGGACCCAGCGTGCGCTTGCAGCGTCGCTCACCGGCCCGATGGGCCTGGTGATGAACGGGGCCGAGATCGACAACCGCCTGCTGGCCGCCCCGCTCAACGCCGTCATCCGCGGCGCCCGCCTGCCGCCAAGTGCGGTGATCGGCAATGCGGCGGCCGGCCGCACCGCGGTGAAATGCCTCGCCACCCGCGCCGATGCCGATCGCGGCGCGGTCAGCCTTGCCAACATGGTGCTGCAGACGCCCACCGCGGATGTGCAGGCCCAAGGCAACATCAACATGGCCGAGGAGGCGTTCTCCCTGCGGATGCGCCCCTCGATGCGCGCCGGCAGCACCAGCATTGTGGTGCCGCTGCGGGTGACCGGCACCTTCGTGCAGCCGGTGATCTCGCTCGACCCGTCCGCCCTGCTGGAAGGCCCCGGGCCCAATCCGGCGCCGCCGGTTGCCAATCCGGCTGCCGCCGCCCGCAACCTGCTGACATCGCTGGCAAATGCTGCCTCTGCCGGCAAAGGCGCCGGTACCGAGGATCCCTGTGTCGTCGCACAGGCCCAGGCGCATGCCGTGCAGCCCGTGTTCCAGTAGCCGCCGGCGTGAAACGCTTCTGGGAGACCGCCGAAGCCATTGCACAGCAGGATGGCTGGACCATCCTGCTGGATGGCAAGCCACTGCGCCTGCCGGGCGCGGACGCGGCGGCGTCTGGCTTCACCCTGCCCAATGCGGCGCTTGCCCAGGCCATCGCTGCCGAATGGCAGTCCGCGGGTGGGGCCTCGGGCGGCGAGATGACCTATGACGACGTGCCGCTCACCCGTCTGGCCGGCACCGCGCAGCTGCGTGTGGCTGCCGCGCGCGATGCCGTGGTTGCCGAGATCGCGCGCTATGGCGAGTCGGATCTGCTCTGCTACCGCGCCGATCAGCCGCAGGCTTTGGTTCAGGCCCAGCACATGCAATGGCAACCCTGGCTCGACTGGGCGGCGGAGACATTGGGCGCCGGCCTGCAGGTGACCACCGGTATTATCCATGTGCCCCAACCGGCGGATGCGCTGCAGACCCTGGCCCGCGCGGTTGCGGCCCAGGATGCCTATCGCCTCGCCGCCCTCGGCGTGCTGGTGCCGAGCTATGGCAGCCTGGTGCTCGGCCTTGCCGTCGCGCACGGGGCGCTTGCCGCAAGCGAGGCGCATGAGATCGCAACGCTGGACGAACGCCATCAGGCCTCGTTCTGGGGCTGGGACGCCGAGGCCGAAGCCCGCATGCAGCGCGTGGCCGAGGATGTGGCAATGGCCGGGCGGTTGATCGATCTGGTCGCGGCATAGAGCACGGTCCGACTGACCGCTGGGCGGTTCAGTCGGATTGGACGTTGCTCTCGTGGGGTGTGCTTTCGAAGATGTCCTGCCAGCTGGCGCGCAGGGCTGCGTCCACCTCATCCATTGTGGCCGGAATCCCCAGCGCGTGCAGGCTTGTCACCCCATGCTCGGCAATGCCGCACGGCACGATGCCGCCGAAATGGCTCAGATCCGGCTCCACATTCAGGGCCACGCCATGCCAACTCACCCAGCGTGACACCCGCACGCCGATGGCGGCGATCTTCGACTCGGTGCGGGCTGCCCGATCCTCCACCCAGATGCCGACCCGGCCCTCGCGCCGTTCGCCCCGCACATTGAACCTGGCCAATGTGCGTATCAGCCATTCCTCCAGACCATGGACGTAGCTGCGCACATCGCGTGCCGCCACCATCCCATGCGCCCGCGTCAGATCGAGCATCACATAGCCGGTGCGCTGCCCCGGGCCGTGATAGGTCCATTGCCCACCCCGCCCGGCCTCGAATGTGGGAAAACGGCCGGGATCCTGCAGATCCGACGGCTGGGCCGAGGTGCCGGCGGTGTAGAGCGGTGGATGCTCCACCATCCACACCAGTTCCTGGGCGCGGCCCTCGCGGATTGCCGCCACACGCTCTTGCATCAGGGCGAGCGCCTCCGGATAGGCGGTCAGCCCCTCCGAAATCCGCCATTCGGGGCGCAAATCTGTCAGTGTCGCGTTTTCCATCATTGCTGCCTGCAGGTTGATCGGCTATAGGCTCGCGCCTCCATCCGTGCGGTCATGGCGGAATGGTAGACGCGCAAGCTTGAGGTGCTTGTGGGGGCAACCCCGTGGAAGTTCGAGTCTTCTTGACCGCATATCCCCTCTCACGATCGCAAACGCAACCCGGCCCCGCCGGACCCCTGCGCGTGCATCCGTGTTCGGCTTGCACATTCATGCGCTCGCGTGGATGGTGCAGCCCAGGATCGATGTGAGGGAGTGCGGGCTTTGGATGAGGATTTTCGCAAAGCGGCATTGGATTATCACCGCTTGCCGCGGCCCGGAAAGCTGAGCGTCGAGGCAACGAAACGCATGGCGACCCAGCGCGATCTGGCGCTGGCCTATTCCCCCGGCGTGGCCGCCGCCTGCGAGGAGATCAAAGCCAATCCGGATGCCGCCTATGACTACACGGCGCGCGGCAATCTGGTCGGCGTGATCTCCAACGGCACCGCCGTGCTTGGCCTCGGCAATATTGGAGCCCTTGCCGGCAAGCCGGTGATGGAGGGCAAGGCTGTTCTGTTCAAGAAATTCGCCGGCATCGACTGTTTCGACATCGAGGTGGACGAACAGGACCCGGACAAGTTTGTTGAGGTTGTGGCTGCCCTGGAGCCCACCTTCGGCGCCATCAACCTGGAAGACATCAAGGCCCCCGAATGCTTCGGCATCGAGGCCAAGCTGCGCGCGCGGATGAACATCCCGGTGTTTCACGACGACCAGCACGGCACCGCCATCACGGTGGCTGCGGCTGTGCGCAACGCGCTGATGCTGCAGGGCAAGGAATTGGCGGAGGTGAAGCTGGTCACCTCCGGCGCTGGTGCCGCGGCTCTTGCCTGTGTTGATCTGCTGGTGGAGATGGGGCTGAAGGCCGAGAACGTGACGCTGACGGACATCAAGGGCGTGGTGCATGCCGGCCGCGACACACTCGATGACCGCATGGGCCGCTATGCCCGCGTGACCGATGCGCGCAACCTGGCCGATGTGCTGACGGGGGCGGATATCTTCATGGGTCTCTCCGCGCCGCGCGTGCTGAAGGCCGAATGGCTGCCGATGATGGCGGCCAAGCCAATCATCCTGGCACTCGCCAACCCGGAGCCGGAAATCCTGCCCGAGGCCGTGCGCGCCGCCCGCCCTGATGCCATCGTGGCCACCGGCCGCAGCGATTATCCGAACCAGGTCAACAACGTTCTGTGCTTCCCGTTCATCTTCCGGGGTGCGCTGGATGTCGGCGCCACCACCATCAACATGGCGATGCAGCTGGCGGCCGTGGAAGCCATCGCCGAGCTTGCCCGCGTTGAGGCCTCCGAGGTCGTGGCCACCGCCTATGGCGGCACTGCCCCTGTCTTCGGGCCGGACTACATCATCCCAAAGCCCTTCGACCCCAGGCTGATCCTGCAGATCGCGCCTGCCGTCGCCCGCGCTGCCATGGCATCCGGCGTCGCCCGCCGCCCGATCACCGATTTCGCCGCCTACCGCCATGAGCTGGAACGCTTCGTCTTCCGCTCCGGCCAGCTGATGAACCCGGTCTTCGAACGCGCCCGCGCTGCCCCCGCCCGCATCGCCTATGCCGAGGGCGAGGATGAGCGCGTGCTCCGCGCCGTGCAGACGCTGGTCGATGACGGCATCGCCGAGCCGGTGCTGATCGGCCGACGCTCGGTGATCGAAAAGCGCGTGCACGACATGGGCCTGCGCATGGATCTGCGCGAGACGGTGAAGATCATCGATCCCGAGTTGGATCAGGACAGGCTGGCCCCGCTGGTCGCCACCTATCAGGACCTGGTCGGCCGCAAGGGCGCCCCGCCCGAAGCCGCCGCCAAGCGCATGCGCAACCGCCACACCGTCATCGCCTGCATGCTGCTGCAATCAGGCCAGGTCGATGCCGCGATCTGCGGTGGCTCGTCCGATTGGTGGCGTCACATGCAATATGTCATGCCGGTCATACCGGTGCGCCCCGGTGTGCGGCGCATCTATGCGCTGTCCTGCCTCATCCTGCAGGGCGGCGCGCTGTTCATTTGCGACACGCATATGAACGTCGATCCCTCCGCCGAGGAGATCGCCGAAATGACGCTGCTGGCCGCGGCCGAGATCCGCGCCTTCGGCCTCAGCCCGAAAGCGGCCCTGCTGTCGCATTCCAGCTTCGGCGCCTCCAACTCCCCCTCCGCGCGCAAGATGCGCCAGGCGCTGGGGCTGATCCGCGCGCAGGACCCGGATCTGGAGATCGACGGCGAGATGCACGCCGACGCCGCCCTCTCCCAGGCCATCCGCGACAAGGCCGTGCCGCACAGCAAGCTGATCGGCACCGCAAATCTGCTGGTGATGCCCGGCCTTGATGCCGCCAACATCGCCTTCAATCTGCTGAAGGCGGCCGCCGACGGCCTGCCACTCGGCCCGCTGCTGCTCGGTATGTCCAAGCCGGTGCACGTGGTGGTGCAGAGTGTCACCGCGCGTGGCATCGTCAATATCAGTGCAGTCGCAGCATTGGAGGCACAGACACGCAGGCAGGAGGCGGCTGAATAATCCCCGTCTCCCTCGGTCTGGGCCGGAGTTGCGGGAAGCAAACTGATGTAAAGTTTTGTATGAAATTTTGGCGCTGTCTGACGTGCTCGCGAAAGAGTGATATCGGTTATGTGCCTGATCGAGACCGCTGTTGCAGCAAAATGCGGTCCGACCAGATTTCGTCATATTCCAGCCCTGTAGCTTCTGCCCGGTGCGTGCTAACTGCGAAACATGGGATGGCCTGGGGATTGTCTCGACCTGCTTCAGGATGTTGCTGGTGAGTGGCCCTGCGGTGCGTTTCCTGTCCGGTATCGCTTGCTGAAGGATGAACAGCGTGATCAAGCCGCTTCGTAAGGCTGTCTTCCCCGTCGCCGGTCTCGGCACGCGCTTCCTGCCGGCCACCAAGGCCATGGCCAAGGAAATGCTGCCGGTGGTCGACAAGCCGCTCATCCAATACGCCGTCGATGAGGCGCGCGCCGCCGGCATCGAACAGTTCTGCATGATCACCGGCCGTGGCAAGACCGCCATCGTCGAGCATTTCGACATAGCCTATGAGCTGGAATCGACCCTGCGCGCCCGCAGCAAGAACGCCGAGCTGGCCGCCATGCGCGAACTGCAGATGCCGCCCGGCGCCATCAGCACCGTGCGCCAGCAGGAGCCGCTCGGCCTCGGCCACGCCATCTGGTGCGCCCGTGCCTTCATCGGCGACGATCCTTTCGCCATCCTGCTGCCGGACGATCTGGTGATGTCGGACGTGCCCTGCACCAAGCAGCTGGCCGACGTGTATCACCAGACCGGCGGCTGCGTGGTGGCGGTCTCCGAGGTCCCGCGTGAGCAGACCAACCGCTACGGCATCCTCAAGATCGGCCATGATGACGGCAAGCTGGTCGAGGTCACCGGCATGGTCGAGAAGCCGAAGCCGGAGGATGCCCCCTCCAACCTGTCCATCATCGGCCGCTACGTGCTGACGGCAGGCGTCATCGAGCACCTGGCCCGCATGGAGCGCGGTGCCGGCAACGAGGTGCAGCTGACCGACGGCATGGCCAAGATGATCGGCCAGGTGCCGTTCCACGGCCTGCGCTACGAGGGCCGTCGTTTTGACTGCGGCGACAAGATCGGCTTTCTGGAGGCGCAGATCGCTTTTGCTCTGAAACGGCCGGACATGGCAGACAAGGTGCGCAGCTTCCTGCAGCAATACGTGTAAGCCCACACGCACCTGGCCGAGAGAGATCGCGATGAGTTTTAGCCACAGCTTCCACCCAAGCGTGCTGCGTGAGTACGACATACGCGGCATCGTGGGAGACACGCTCCACGCGGCGGACGCCTATGCGATCGGGCGGTGTTTCGGGAATGTGGTGATCCAGGCCGGCGGCAAGAACGTGGCGGTCGGCTATGACGGCCGCGTTTCCTCGCCGGAGCTGGAGCAGGCTCTGGTGCATGGGCTGATAGAGGCCGGTGTGGAGGTAATCCGCATCGGCCGCGGCCCCACGCCGATGCTGTATTTTGCCTCCACCATCCACCGCACCGATGGTGCGATCATGGTCACCGGCAGCCACAACCCGCCGAACTACAACGGCTTCAAGATGATGCTGCGGCGCAAGCCGTTCTTTGGCCAACAGATCCAGAATCTCGGCAAGATGGCGCTGATCGGCGCGGTGGGCCCGCTCAGCGCCGGCACCGAGCGCAGCATCGACGTGTCGGACGCCTATATCGAGCGCCTGGTCAAGGACTGGGATGGCGGGGACCGCGCCCTCAAAGTGGTGTGGGACAACGGCAATGGCGCTGCAGGGGACGTGCTGATGCGCCTGATCGAGCGCCTGCCCGGCCAGCACACCGTGCTCTACCCCGAGATCGATGGCGGTTTCCCAAACCATCACCCGGACCCAACGGTGCCGAAGAACCTCGAGGCGCTGATCGCCGAGGTGAAGAAACAGGGCGCTGATCTCGGCATCGCCTTTGATGGGGACGCCGATCGCATCGGGGCTGTCGACAACAAGGGCGAGATATTGTTCGGCGACCAGCTGCTGGTGGTGCTGGCGCGCGACGTGCTGAAGGCCAAACCCGGCGCCACCATCATCGCCGATGTGAAGGCAAGCCAGGTGCTGTTCGACGAGGTCGAAAAGGCCGGCGGCAAGCCGCTGATGTGGAAGACCGGCCACAGCCTGATCAAGGCCAAGATGGCTGACACCGGCTGCCCGCTGGCTGGTGAGATGTCCGGCCATATCTTCTTTGCCGACAAATGGTATGGGTTTGACGACGCCCTCTACGCCGGCGTGCGGCTGCTCGGCATTGTCGCGCGCATGGATGGGTCTCTGTCGGACGTGCGCGAGGCGCTGCCCCAGGTGCTCAACACCCCCGAGCTTCGCTTTGACTGCGACGATGTGCGCAAATTCCAGGTTGTCACCGAAGTGGCGGCCCGTCTGGCAGCCGAAGGGGCCAAGGTCAACAACGCCGATGGTGTGCGCGTGCTGACCGAGGATGGCTGGTGGCTGCTGCGCGCCTCCAACACCCAGGCGGTGCTGGTCGCCCGCTGCGAGGCGTCCAGCGAGGCCGGCCTCGACCGGCTGAAGGCCGCCCTGGTGGCCCAGCTCGGTGCCAGCGGCCTGGAAGCGCCCGATTTCTCCGGCGCCAACGCGGGCCACTGATCCGTCCGTAGCCGCCATGCCAGCCCGGACTGTTCTGTCCCAGTCCGGGCTCACCTGCGTGCCAGACGAACAAAGTTTTTTTGCTTCTTTTTGTTCACAAAAAGAAGATTCTGCTTTCGCATCCCCTGGAGAGCCCTCGCATGCTGCAACACCCCCCAGCCCGCATCGGCATGCGCGAACACGAGGTGGACACGCCTGCTCTGCTGATCGATCTGGACGCGTTCGAGGCCAATCTCGACTCCATGGCGGCCTTCGCGGCGGGCGCAGGCGTGAAGCTGCGCGCCCATGCGAAAACCCACAAATCGCCCGTTGTGGCGCATGCACAGATCGCCCGCGGTGCCGTCGGCCAATGCGTGCAGAAAGTGGCGGAGGCGGAGATTCTGGCCTGGGGCGGGGTGCCCGACATTCTGGTCAGCAACGAGGTGGTGGGGGCGGACAAGCTGGCACGGCTTGCAGCCCTTGCGCGCATCTGCCGCATCGCGGTCTGCGCCGATGATGCAGGCCAGGTGGCGGCAATAGGCCAGGCCGCGGCCGAGGCCGGCGTTGAGCTGCGCGTTCTGGTGGAGATCGATGTGGGTGCCGGGCGCTGCGGTGTGGCGCCGGGTCCGGATGCGGTGGCGCTGGCGCAGCTGATCGCCGCCACCCCGCATCTGCGCTTCGGCGGCCTGCAGGCCTATCACGGCAGCGCCCAGCATCTGCGCACGATCGGCGAGCGGGCCCGCGCTATTGGCGCTGCCATCGACGCCACCCGCCGCACGGTGGAGCAGCTGCGCCAGGTCGGCCTGACGTGCGACATTGTGGGCGGCGCCGGCACCGGCAGTTTCGAGCTGGAGGCCGCATCGGGCGTCTACAACGAGCTGCAGGCCGGCAGCTACTGCTTCATGGACGCAGATTACGCCCGCAACCTGGACGAGGATGGCCAGCCCGTCAGCCGTTTCCAGCACGCGCTGTTCGTGCTCGGCACCGTGATGAGCGCGGCCCAGCCTGGTGTTGCCGTGCTCGATGTGGGCCACAAGGCGGTGGCGATCGACAGCGGCATGCCGGTGATCTGGCAGCGCCCGGAACTGACCTACACCGGCGCCAGTGACGAGCATGGCACGCTGCGCGTGGCTGCGGGTCACGCGGCCCCCGCGGTTGGCAGCAAATTGCGCCTGGTGCCCGGCCATTGCGATCCCACGGTGGACCGGTTCGACTGGTATGTCGGCATTCGCCGCGGCCGTGTGGAGTGCCTCTGGCCGGTGGCGGCGCGCGGCGGGTTCAGCTGATCAGCCGGGTACCACGGCCCTGATGGCGTTGGCGTGGGCGTTATAGGTGATCTGCCCGTTGGAGTCCGGCTGAAGCCTGCGCTGCACCGCGGCGCGCAGCGAAGCCGTGCGGTCCGGGCCCATCTGGGTGAGTGAGTCCTGCATCATCCCGGTGGTGATCGCCCAGAAACTGTCAAAATCGGCAAAGCTGCGCGCCACGTGCAGCGTGGTGGTCTCGATGCCGGCCAGGCCTGCGGCCTCGAACTGCGCCCGAAATGCCGCCATGCCGGCCACCTGGACGCTGGGCGGCAGGCGCGGTGTCATGCCCATGGCGCGCTGCTCGGCCTGGATCGGCTCAAACGGGAAGCCGCCGGTCGAGAAATCCCACAGATAGGCGCTCACCACACCGCCCGGCCGCACCACGCGGCGCATTTCGGCCAGGCCACGCGCCGGCTCCGGCACAAAAAACAGCACAAGCGCCATCACCGCGGCATCGAAGCATGCATCGGCAAACGGCAGCTGCATCGCATCGCCAACACGCAGGTCGCACCCCGCCAAGGCGGGGCGCTTGCGGGCGAAGGCCAGTTGCGGCTCGGAAGGATCAACGCCGTGCAATGTGGCGGGGTGGGCGGTCTGCATCAGCAATTCGGTGAAGGCCCCGCTGCCGCAGCCGATATCAAGCCATCGCAACCCGGGTGCTGGCGCCATCCACTGCAGAAACCGCTCGCCCGCCAGGCGGCTCCACACCCCCATCGCCGCATCATAGGCGCCGCCATCCTGAAAATTGATCTGCGCGCCCGAAGCCGTGCTGGTCATGCAGCGAAACCCTTTCACACCAGGGTCGTGCCAACCCTGTCTGCCCAGTCCCGGCGAAAGCTTTGCTGCCGGTGCCGCCCGGAGCGACGCTATCGCAGCCGGTGCAGGCGACAAAGCCCTGATGGCAGAAGGTGGAACAATCGCGCTCCATGGCCCGGAGCATGGCCCAGAGTATTGGGCGCCCATCGGTGCCACTCAGTCCTGCGTTGGCCCATCAAGCCCGCCATCATGCGCAGCGCTGCGCGGTTGAGGGCCGTCCCCTCGAAGCATCCGCGTTTGCCAGTCCAGCACCCGGGCGAAAGCGACAACAATCAAAGCGGCTGGCCCAGATGGGCATTCACGGGTGCATTGATCCGATGTCAGCGGAATTCTCGACTTCACAGCGACGTCAGGGGTTGATCGGCTTAGCCGGCCCGCAGCGCCGAAGTCGAACGGACACTGCAACCAGCGGATCAATGCCTGCATCTCCATGGCGCATGAGTTGTCGAGCAACGCGATCCGGGCGAGCCCCTGTCTTTCTCTAATGTGCGGCCAGATTCGCCCGTTGCGGCGCAGTGGGAGTTGGCGCGCTGCGTTGATACGCGCCTCGTTCGCCCGCCTGCGGGATGAACGCGTTGCTGATGCCCAGCACCGTCTCGGCCCCGCCCAGATACAGCACGCCATCCTGCGGCATCTGCCGCGCAATCGCGTCCAGCACGCGGGCCTTGGTCGGCTGATCAAAATAGATCAGCACGTTGCGGCAGAACACCACGTCAAAACTGCCAAGGCCGCGCAGATCGCCGAGCAGGTTGAGGCTGCGGAACTGCACAGCCGCGCGCAGCTGATCGGCGATGCGCCACTGCGTGCCCTCCTTGCGGAAATACTTCACCAGATTCTGGATCGGCAGGCCGCGCTGCACCTCGAACTGCGTGTAAAGCCCCTCCTGCGCCCGCGCGACCGCGTCGCGTGATAGATCGGTGCCGATGATCTCCACGCTGCGGCCGGCAAGCTGCGCCTGGCTGTCCGCGAGGATCATCGCAAGCGAATAGGCCTCCTGCCCGGTGCTGGCCGCTGCCGACCAGATCCGCAGCCGCGCCTGCGCCGGGCGCGTTGCAAGCAGCCGGGGCAGGGTGTGCACCCGAAAATGGGTGAACGGCTTCTCATCCCGGAAAAAGAAACTCTCATTGGTGGTCATCGCCTCGATGACATCCAATTCCAGCCCCTGTGGCGGAGCACCCTGCGCCAACGGCCGCAACCGCTCGGCCAGTGCGTCAAGCGAGGTGAGGCCATGGGCGGACAGCAAAGGTGTCAGCCGACTTTCCAGCAAATAGGTCTTGTCCGGCCCGATTGCCAGGCCGGAGCCGGCTTGCAGAAGAGAGGCCAGTCTGTCGAAGCTGGACGGTTTCATGCGGGTCGCAGCTCCAAAAGGTCACGGATTTTGGCGGCAAGGCGTGGCAACGGCAGAACGGCGTGGCACAGACCTGCCTGCGCAATCGCACCCGGCATGCCCCACACCACGCTTGTCGCCTCATCCTGCGCAATCGCGGTGCCGCCCGCCTCGATGGCCACCCTTGTGCCCGCAAGTCCGTCATGGCCCATGCCGGTCAACATCGCGATCAACAGCCGGCCACCGGTGGCGGCGGCGGCGGAGCGCAGCATCGGGTCCACCGCTGGCCTGCAGAAATTCTCTGCTGGCGCGTTGCTGATCCGGGCCCGCAACACGCCTCCGGCCGGCTCGATGCAAAGATGATGATCGCCTGGTGCCAGATGAATGCGGCCTGGCTGCAGGGTCTGACCATCCTCGGCCGGACCACACGGCATGGCGCCCAACCGGTTGAGGTGCTCCGCCAGCATCGGGATGAAACTGCTTGGCATGTGCTGGGTCAGCACGACCGGAACAGGAATGTCCCGCCCGAGACCCTGCACCAGCGTGAACAAAGCCTGCGGTCCGCCGGTGGAACTGCCGATCGCAAGCAAGGCTGGCCGGAAGCGTGAAGCTGGGCGCAGGTGCGGTGCACCGGGGGCAGCGGGCTTGAGGCCGGCAAGGGCGGTGGGCCGTCCTCCAGCCTGCTGCTGCTGGGCCATCTGGCGCCGTCGCAGATGCGCCTGGCCCCGAACCTTCACCAGTAGCTCGGCCCGAAACGATTCATCGGCAATCTCGCTGGCTGCAGGCTTTGGGATGTAATCCGAGGCGCCCAGCCGCAAGGCCCGCATCGCCACATCCGCACCGCGCGTGGTGAGTGTGCTGGCCATGATCACCCGCAGACTCGGGTCGGCCTGCAAAATTTGGGGCAGGGCGGTCATGCCGTCCATCACCGGCATCTCAATGTCCAGCACCAGCACATCGGCACGGGCTGCGATCATCTCGGCCAAGGCAGCAGCGCCATTGGCCACGCGGGCCACGACCCGGATCATGGGGTCGCTCTCCAGCATGCGCGCCAAGGCGTTGCGGATCACCAGGCTGTCATCACAGATCATCACCCGGATCGGATTGTGGCTCTCTGCCGCGTTCGGATGCGCCGCCTTTGTGGCGCCCATGCTCACAGCAGGCCAACCTGGGCGAATTTACCAAGCAAGATATCCTCATCAAATGGCTTCATGATGAACTCCTGCGCGCCATGCGCGATCGCCTGTTCGATGAAGCTGAGGTCATTCTCGGTGGTGCAGAACATCACCGGGGGCTGCCCGGGGCCGAATTCCTGGCGCAACGCCTTGAGAAATTCGATGCCGTTCATCACCGGCATGTTCCAATCCAGCAGAACAGAGTCGGGCATCGCCTCCCGGCAGGCCATCAAAGCCTGTTGTCCATCCTCCGCCTCACGCACCGCAAAGCCCTGGGTTTCCAGAATGCGGCGGGCCACCTTGCGCACCACGCGGCTGTCATCGACCACGAGACAGGTCTTGCCGGTTTGATCCATTTTTCGGGCCTTCAGGACATATGGGTGGAAAGGGCAAGCAGCCGGCTCACATCCAGAACCGCCATGAGGCGATCCTGCAGGCGATAGATGCCGGTGCTGTACCGCGCCCATTCCACCGCCATCGTTGGGGGATTTCGTTCGAAGGCCGACGCGGTCAACGCAAGCACTTCCGAGACCTGATCGACCAGCAGGGCATAAAGCTCGTTGCTCTGTTCGGCGACCACCGCCATCTGGGTGGTGCCTGGTGGCAAGGGGGGCAGCTGAAGACGGCGGCGCAGATCGATCGCGGTGACGATACGCCCGCGCAGATTGAGGCTGCCGGCCACGTCGGGCGGTGACAATGGGATGCGGGTGATAACCTGGGGGCCCAGAATGTCCCGCACCGCCAGCACCGGAATGCCGCAAAGCTGATCGGCAACAGAGAGGGTGACGAACATCTGCTCCTCCTCCGCCAGCTTTGTCGGGCGATCTGCCTGGGCAAGATCGGTCGTATCACGCATCAATGATCTCCTTGGTCGGACCGGATGGCCGCCATAAGCCGGTTGTGAGAAAGACCTGTGCCGCCTCTCATGCCACCATGCGCGGCGGGACCTCGTCGAACGTCTCTGCCAGATGCTCGTTGCGTGGCGATGGACCAACCGCCAGACACTGCCGCAGGCTTTCCAGCAGGGCATCCTTGTCGAACTTGCCGACATAGTCGGTGAAGCCTGCGTCCCGGCCGAGTTCCACGTCTCTCACATCGGTGCGCGCGGTCAGTGCGATCACCGGCAGATCGGCCCAGGGACCAGCGGAGCGGATGGCGCGAACAAAGCCGATGCCATCCAGCTCCGGCATCTCAATGTCCGAGACGATTGCATCGAAGCTCTGTGCGCTGTCCCGCAAGGCCAAGGCCCGCATTGCATTGGCCACAGCCGTCACCTGATACCCGGCGGCCTGCAGCACCGGCACGATCATCTGGCGGAAGAAGTCGCTGTCCTCCACAACCAGAATGCGCTTGCGTGCTCCACCGTCCTCCCCCGAACTGGCCATCGGTCCAGATTGGGAGAACCAGTCTGGCTGGGCGCGTGTGAGCCAGAACGACGTGTCGATCACATCGGTTGCATGCCCTGCAATGATGGCTGTGCCCAGAATACCGTCTCCGGCGCCGTCGAGTTCGATGTGCAGATGCTCATCCACCACATCAACGATCTCCTCCACCACCAGCCCCATGCAGAGTTCGGTGCCGGCCTGCCCGCTTTGGTCGGTGAACACCAGCACCGGATGCTCGCCGCGCTCCAGATGCAACTCGTCCTGCATGGCGACCAGACGCATCAGCCGGCCGCGATACTGCGTCACCGGACTGCCGGCGGCATGTTCCACCTTGTCGGCGGCGATCCGTTCAATGCGCGCAACCAGACCCAGTGGCACCGCCTTCAGGCCCGCGCCACCTCCGCGGAACAACAGCATCGCGGTGGTCTCGACCTGGCCCACCGCGTTGTCCTGCACCGCCAGGGAGGATGCGGCGCGTCCATCTCCCGAGCCCGCCACACCGCTGGCGCGGGCAATCCCGCTTGGGTCAAGGATCATGATCACCGAGCCATCGCCCAGTATGGTGTTGCCGCTGAACATCGTGATGTGGCGCAACAGGGGGGCCACCGGTTTGACGACGATCTCCTCCGTGTCGAACACCCGGTCGACAATCAGGCCAAGCTGGCTGGCACCCACCTGGGTCACCACAATGGTCAAGGCCTGATCGCCCGCATCGCCATCCAACGCAGGCCGGCCGTTTTCAGCGCGGAGCTGCAGCAACTCGTTGAGCCCGACAAGCGGCAGCAATCTCTCCCGCAGGCGCAGCACCGGCGTGCCGTTGATCCGCTCGATTACCGAACCGGTCTGCTCCACCGTGCCATGGCCATTGTCGGGATCAGCAGCACCAAGACCATTCTGTGCCCGCACCAACTCCACCACGCTGATCTGCGGGATGGCAAAGCGCTCTCCGCCC
Source organism: uncultured Rhodospirillales bacterium (assembly GCA_903924855.1). Lineage (GTDB taxonomy): Bacteria > Pseudomonadota > Alphaproteobacteria > Acetobacterales > Acetobacteraceae > CAIQQQ01. The sequence continues at coordinate 18,809 of CAIYCW010000096.1, forward strand.
GCCTCCACGATCAGCGCCGCCACGATGGCGAGTGTCAGTGGGATCTTGATGGTGAAGGCGGTGCCCTCGCCCGGGCGGCTCTTCAACTCGATGGCACCACCAATCTTTTCGATATTGGTTTTGACCACATCCATACCCACCCCACGGCCCGAAACCGCGGTCACGGCGGCGGCGGTGGAGAAGCCTGGCTGAAATATGAAGCGCTGGATCGCCTCATCACTCATCGCAGCAAGCTCGGCCTCAGTTGCGAGCCCCTTCGCCAGGACCTTTGCCTTGATCCGATCCACCGGCAGGCCGCGCCCGTCATCGGCGATCTCGATGACGATATGGCCACCCTCGTGATAGGCGTTCAGCGTGATGCGCCCGGTCTCGGCCTTGCCGGCCGTCTTGCGCTCGGCCGGCGTTTCCAGCCCGTGATCGCCGCTGTTGCGCACCATATGGGTGAGCGGGTCCTTGATCAGCTCAAGCACCTGGCGGTCCAGCTCGGTCTCCGCCCCAAGCATCACCAGATCGATCTTCTTGCCCAGCTCTCGCGCCAGGTCGCGCACGATGCGTGGCAGCTTGTTCCAGGCATTGCCGATCGGCTGCATGCGCGTCTTCATGACGCCTTCCTGCAAATCCGAGGTGATGTGCGACAGGCGTTGCAGCGGGCCAGTGAAGCCGCTGTTCTCACGGCTGCGCGCCAATTGCAGCAGCTGGTTGCGGGTCAGCACCAGCTCGCTGACCAGCGTCATCAAATTCTCAAGCACGTCCACGCCAACGCGGATCGTTTGCCCGCCCAACACCTGCTCCCCGCCACCCATCTCCGCCGGCCCGGCAACGACAGGCCCCGGCACGTTGGCGGCGGGTGCAGCACATGCTGGCTCCATAGAAACGGGCATGTTCTGCTCGGCGTCAGGCACGGCCGGCCGCGCGGCTGCCATTGTTGGCGGCGCTGCGCTTGTGGCGCGTGGTTTCGGCGCAGCGGTATTGCCGCGGCGGGCACGAGCCGGTTTGGTGACAAGTGCGGCCGCCGCCTCAACCGGAGCCTGAAGGGCCGGCGCCGCAGCCGGTGCCGTGGTCGGCACAGCGTCCTTGATCACCACAGATATCTGGCGGCCTTCATAGATCGCGTCCAGATCGGCGATGAGTGCGGCATCCTCACCCTCCGGCTCCCTGCCAGTGCTCTCCAGCCCCGCCACGATCAGCTTCACCCGATCCAGCGCCGTCAGAACCACCGTCACCAGATCAGGTGTGGCGGACATCGCGCCATCGCGCAGCTTGCCGAGCACGTTCTCGGCCGCGTGCGCCACCTTCTCCAGGCGAGCCAGACCGAGAAACCCGCACGTGCCCTTGATCGTGTGCACAAGCCTGAAAATCAGCGCCAGCGTGGCACTGTCATTCGGGTCTTGCTCCAGCCGCACCAGTGCCAGGTCAGCCTCCGCCAGGCTTTCATTCGTCTCGGTCAGGAAATCGGCCAGCAGATCGTCCATCCCACAGTCCCCATCGCGTGATGTGCCGCAATTGGCCGGAACCTTGTCCGGGCCGCGGTCGGCACGCGGGAACTCTGCGCCAAGGATACGAAGAAAATGTTAAGCCGAACGCTTCAGCTGAGCCTCAAGATCAGGCGGTCAGGCAGAACGCGCAGCGAAATCCGCTCCTGCCTTGCCTGCAGCGCACAGAGCGGCGCCACCAGATCGCGCGGCTCAAGGGGGGCTGCAAACCCGAACACATCCCCCGCCAGCATCGAGGCAAACTCCTCGGGCCAGGCGGCATTGCGGCCGCTGATGGCAATCTGCAGATGCACCGCATCGGGCTGGCTCACCCACAGCTCACCCTCCCCATGCAGGCTTTCCGCGCCCAGCAACGCCAGGCACAGCACAAGACGGGCCTGCTCGGCTTGCAGGCTGAGTGACGGATCAAGCCCCTCCAAGCGCAGCGCCATGCGCCGGCCAAGTGGAACGCCGGCCAGCAGCGCTCCCAAGGCCGCACCAGACAGCGTGGTCTCCGCCTGTCCCCAGGCGGCGCGCAACAGCCGCAGCCGTGCCTGCAGAACGCCGGACGCCTCCCGCGCCAAAGCCAGTGAGTCCGCATCCTCCTCGGCCAGTTCAAGCGCGCCGGCCAGCGTGAAAACCGCCCCCGCCAGGTCATGGCAAAGCCGTGTCGCCAGCGCCTGGGTCAGCCGCAGCGCCGCGGCGCCATCCGGCCCCAGGCCTGTCTCACTCTCAAGGCTTGTCACGGCGCGCCCCTCTCCCTGTGTCACGTTTGCAGCGCTGGCCCGTCACACGAGCGGGTGCTACGCCTGTGTGATGCGCGATCACAGGACGCGGCCGCCATAAGGGGTTTGCCGAGGCACCAGCATGACCGATCACCACCACGCACCAGACACCGCCCCCTTCTATTCCGGCCTCGAACCCGGCCAACGCGTAAGGCACCCAGGCCAGCCGGACTGGGGGGAGGGGCAGATACAATCCGTCGTCGGCGCCCGCATCACGGTCAATTTCGAACATGCGGGTAAAGTTCTGATTAACGCGCGCGTGGTAGGTCTGGAGCCAATCGACGCATGACCCTCAGCACAGCCCTTGCACCGCGGACGCCGATGGCCAAGATGCACGCCATGCCCCAAGACAGCGCCCCATGATCGATCCGTTCGGCCGCCCCATCACCTATCTGCGCGTCTCGGTCACCGATCGCTGCGATTTCCGCTGCGTCTACTGCATGTCCGAGGACATGACGTTCCTGCCCAAGCCGGAATTGCTGACGCTGGAGGAGATGCAGCGCCTTTGCGCCGCCTTCATCCGCCAGGGCACCGACAAGATCCGCATCACCGGCGGCGAGCCGCTGGTCCGGCGCGATGTGATGACGCTGTTCCGATCCCTGGGCGGCATGATCGGCGAGGGCGGCCTGCGCGAGCTCACCCTCACCACCAACGGCTCCCAGCTCACCCGCTTCGCGCCGGAGCTCTACGCGGCCGGCGTGCGCCGGGTGAATGTCAGCCTCGACACGCTGGATGCCAAAACCTTCAGCGACATCACACGCTGGGGCAAGCTCGACAAAACGCTGGACGGCATCTTCGCCGCCAAGGCCGCCGGCCTTGCCGTGAAGATCAACGCCGTGGCGCTGAAAGGCGTCAACGAGCATGAGTTCGATGCCATGCTGGCCTGGTGCGGCGAGCACGGCTTCGATCTCTGCCTGATCGAGACCATGCCGCTTGGCGAGATCGACGGCCAACGCGCCGACCAGTATCTGCCGCTGTCGATGGTGCGCGCCCGCCTGCGCAAAACCTGGACCCTGCAGGAGACGGACTACAAAACCGGCGGCCCCGCGCGCTACTTCACCGTGGCCGAAACCGGTGCCCGCATCGGCTTCATCACCCCGATGACGCATAATTTCTGCGAAAGCTGCAACCGCGTGCGCCTCACCTGCACCGGCACGCTCTATATGTGCCTCGGCCAGGACGATGCCGCCGAATTCCGCCCACTTCTGCGCGCCAATGCCAGCGATGCCGAGATCGACGCCGCCATTCTGCGCGCCATCGCCCGCAAGCCCAAAGGCCACGACTTCATCATCGATCGCGCCACCGCCGAACCCTCGGTCAGCCGCCACATGAGTGTCACAGGCGGCTAGTGCAACGTCCGATCTGACTGAACCGCTTTGCGGTGAGTCGGATTGGGCTGTGCTCTAGGCAGCGCGCGCGCTTGCGTCTAATCCGGATGAAAACCCCGGAGGACCCAATGGCCGGCAATATCGAGGAACGCTTCCAAACGCTGCATGAGATCATCCATGCGGCCCGGCTCAATCTCAGCCAGAATCTGTGGGATTACGTGGTCGGCGCCACCGCCACCGAAACCACCATGAAGCGCAACCGATTGGGGCTGGATCGGATCGGCTTCCGCCCGCGCGTGCTGGAGGATGTGCGCGAGGTGGATGCCAGCGCCGAATTCCTCGGCCATCGCATCACCCTGCCGCTCACCCTCGCCCCGGTGGGCGGGCTCGATCAGCTCGGCGTGGGCGGCGGCGCCACCATCGCGCGCGGCGCGGGCCAGGCCGGCATTGCGTTCTTCGTCAGCTCCGTCACCAACCTGTCCATCGAGGAGATCGCCGCCGCCGCCACCGGCCCCAAGGTGTTCCAGCTCTATGTCCGCGGCGATGACGCCTTTGTCGATGAGCACATCACCCGCGCTATGGCCGCCGGCTACGATGCGTTCTGCATCACCGTCGACAGCGCGCATTACAGCAGGCGGGAGCGCGACATCGCCAACCGCTACACCAAGCCCTGGCGCGCCCGGAACACCGGCATGGACTACCAGGCCGGCCTCTCCTGGCACGACATCGCCCGGGTGCGCGCGAAATTCCCCGACGTGAAGCTGATCCTGAAAGGCATCGCAACCGCGGAGGATGCGGTGCGCGCCTGCGATCTCGGCGTGTTCGGCGTCTATGTCTCCAACCATGGCGGCCGCCAGCTCGACCACGGCGCCGGCGCCATCGAGGTGCTGCCCGAAGTGGTCCAGGCCGTGTCGAAACGCGCCATGGTCTTCGTCGATGGCGGCATCAGCCGTGGCAGCGACATCGTCAAGGCCATCGCCCTGGGGGCGGACATGGTCGGCATCGGCCGGCTCTATTGCTACGGCTACGCCGCGGCCGGCGCCGAGGGTATTGCCCGGGTGATCGAGCTGTTGGAGATCGAGGTGATCGAATGCTTGGGCCTGCTGGGGCTGACCAGCTTCAAAGGCCTTAATGCCAGCTATCTGCGCGCGGTCGAGGCGGTGAACGCGCCGCATGTGCTGAGCGCGTTTCCGCTGTTGGAGCTGCCGCATTCGCGGCTGTGACAAGCATGTTCTTTCTTTGAAAAGAAAGAACCAAAGAAACTTTTACCTGCTTTTGGCGCGCGTCAGTCTTCCGGGCCTAGGATGGAGGCGAGTGAGATCTGGGCGCTGCCTGGCTTCAGCGGCTTGGGCTGCGAATTGGCCGGTGCCCACCCCGTCAGCATCCCCAGCCGCAACGTGATGTCCTGCGGCAGGCGGGCCAGGGCGAGCGGGAACAGCGCGCGTGGCGGCATGCGCCGGCTGCGCTCGGCGATCGCGTTGCTCTCGCCGGCCGCCTGCAGATCGCGCAGCAGGTTGAGCGGGGTGTCATAGCGCAGCCGGATCTCCTCCAGATCCGCCACCGGCAACGCAAACCCCGCGCGCTGCAGCAGGCCAGCCGTGTCGCGCAGATCGGGAAATGGCGCCACGCGCGGGGCCGCACCGCCGCACAGCTCCGCCTCCGCCTCGGTCAGCGCGCGGCGCAGCGCGTCCAGCGTGCCCAGCACCGGCATGCTGGCCAGAAACAGCCCGTCCGGCCGCAGCACCCGGCGCAGCTGGATCAACGCGCCCGGCAGATCGTTCACCCCGTGCAGCGACAGATTGGCCACCACCAGATCGAAGCTTGCGGGGGCGAAGGGCAGAAACTCCTCATCGGCCGCAACCGCCGCCCCGCCATTGCGCGCAGCCATGTGCTGCGACAGGTCGCAGCTGATCACCTCCACCCCCCGCGCGCGCAGCAGCGGCGCCACCACGCCGCGCCCGCCCACATCCAGCGCCTGGTGGAAGCGGTGCGTCGTGTCATCCAGCCGGTCGAGCAGCCGCTCCGCCACCTCCTGCAACACCGGCGCCACCCGCGCCACATGACGGGCGGCTCGGTCACGATGGCGGCGCAGGGCAGGGCGGTCGAAGATCAAAGGGGTCATGCACGATTTTCTGACGCGGGATTGGCTTGGTGCCAAGCCCCGCCGGCCTGCAATCTGAGCGGATGAGCACCGCCCTTCATCTGCCCGTAAGCCTCGGCCGCGCGCTGCTCGATGCGCTGCTGCCGCCGCAATGCCTCACCTGCGATCACCCGGTCTCGGAGCAGGGGCAGATCTGCGCGTCCTGCTTCAAGGACATCGCCTTCCTCACCCATCCCTTCTGCCCGCGCTGCGCCCTGCCGGCCAGCCATGCGCAAGCGCTCGGCGCGGGGCTGTGCGACCAGTGCCAGATCAACCCGCCGCCCTGGCACGCATCCCGCGCCGCCCTGCGCTACGACACCGCCAGCCGCCGCCTGATCCTGCCGCTGAAATACGCCGACCGCACCGATCTGGCACGGCCTCTGGCCCGGCTGATGGCGCGCGCCGGCGCCGAGATCCTGGCCGAAGCCGATCTGCTGATCCCGGTGCCGCTGCATCCGCAGCGCCTGAGGATGCGCGGCTACAACCAGGCGGCTTTGCTCGCCCGCGCGCTGGAGCTTCTGTCCGGGGTGCCCGCATGCCTGGATGCGCTGGTCCGGCTGCGCGCCACGGAGTCCCTGGCCGAGATGTCGGCGTCGTTGCGCGAAGCGACCGTGGCGGGTGCCTTCGCCCTTCGCAAAGGCCGCACCATCCGAATCGCGGAAAAGCGGATCGTGCTGATCGACGATGTGCTGACCTCCGGCGCCACCGCCACCGCCTGCACCCAGGCCCTGCTCGCCGCCGGTGCCGCACGCGTGTCCCTGCTGGTTGCCGCCCGGGTGCCAGACCCGCGCGCGGCGTAGCGCGGCCAAGCCGGGGCAGGGGCTTGCATCAAGGCCGCCGGCAGCCGATGTCACGCATCCTATGCTGCCACCTGAACCATCCGCCGGAGGACCCATGCCCGAGATCGTCATCTACACCCAGGAATGGTGCCCCTACTGCGTGCGCGCCAAGCAGTTGCTCACCAAAAAAGGCGCCAGCTTCACCGAGATCGACGCACCCGGCGGCACCCCGGCCCGCGCCGAAGCCCAGGCCAAGTCCGGCGGCCGCACCTCGGTGCCGCAGATCTTCATCGCAGGCCAGCATATCGGCGGCTGTGACGACCTCGTGGCGCTCGACCGCAGCGGCAAGCTGGACGCGCTGCTGGCCGGCTGACAAATCATCAAGCGGTTAGAAATTGTCAATTCTGTTGCCTGTCCGCGTCGACAGGTGCAAATGACAAATTCAACGACGTTCATTTGGACCTGTTAGGGATGATTCATTACGCGCTGATCTGCTCGCTGGAACATGAGTTCGATGGCTGGTTTTCGAGCTCGATGGCCTTTGAAGCGCAGGCTGCCCGCGATCTGGTGGAATGCCCGGTCTGTGGCGATATCAACGTGCGCCGTGCTCTGATGGCGCCCTGCCTGCCGCGCAAGTCCAACGCGCGCGACCCGGCGAAGGCACCACAGCCGGACGTGCCACAGCCATCCGCACCCCCGGCCACGCTCCAGCAGCCAAGCCCCGGCCACACCGTCGCCGTCGCGGGTGACCGCCTGCCCGCCCATGTCCGCGTCGCCCTGCAGCGGCTGCGCGCCGAGGTGGAACGGCATTGCGACTATGTCGGCGACCAGTTCGCCGAGGAGGCGCGCCGCATCCATCACGGCGAGAGCGAACGCCGCGCCATCTACGGCGAGACCACGCCCGATGAGGCGGAGGAACTGGCAGCTGACGGTATCGAGGTCAGCAGCCTGCCCTGGGTGCCCCACTCGGACAGCTAAGCTCTATTTCGGCCGCACCACCACAGGCTTCGCGTCCGCCGGCAGCTGATCGCGCAGCACTTTCGGGTTCACCTCATCCACCGCGCCGCGGGCCAGCGTACCAAGCTGGAACGGGCCGTAGGAGACGCGGATCAACCGCGTCACCTGCAGGCCCAGATGCTGCATCACCCGGCGGATCTCGCGGTTGCGGCCTTCCTGCAGCCCCACGCTGAGCCAGCAATTATCGCCTTTCTTGCTGTCCAGCGCCGCCTCGATGCCGCGATAGCGCACGCCTTCCACGGTGATGCCCTTGGCGAGTGACGCCAGCACCGCAGGGTCGGGCTGGCCGAACACCCGCACCCGGTAGCGCCGGATCCAATGGTTGGAGGGCAGCTCCAACCTGCGCGCCAGCCCGCCATCATTGGTCAGCAGCAGCAGACCCTCGGAATTCAGATCAAGCCGCCCCACACTCACCACGCGCGGCAGATGCGGCGGCAGTTTCTCGAACACGGTGGGCCGGCCCTGCGGGTCGCGATGCGTGGTCACCAGCCCGTCCGGCTTGTGATAGCGCCACAGCCTGGTGCGCTCCGGCGGATCGACCAGCTTGCCGTCCACCACCACCAGATCGTCCAGCTGCACGAAGAAGGCCGGCTGGGTGACGGTCTCGTTGTTCACCCGCACCTTGCCCTCGGCGATCAGCTTCTCGGCATCGCGCCTGCTGGCAATGCCGGCGCGGGCCAGGAATTTGGCGATGCGCTCCCCGCGCGGACCTGGTGCGGCCGCGTCCGGTCCGTCATCATCGGCGTCAATGTCGGTCATGCGCAGGCCCCCACCAAAGCGGTGAAGATGGCGCGGTCGCCCTGGCTGATCTCGTATTCCGGGTGCCATTGCACGCCCAGGCAGAAGCGCTGGCTCGGGTCCTCGATGCCCTCGATGACGCCATCCGGCGCCACCGCGCACATCACCGCCCGCGTGCCCACGCTGCGCACCGCCTGGTGATGGGAGGAGTTCACCTCCAGCGAGGCCGCCCCCACGATGCGGTGCAGCAGCGTGCCCGGCGTGATCGCAACCGAATGCCCCGCCTCGTGGCGCGGATTGGGCTGGCGATGCGCCAGCGCCCCTGGCACCTCATCAGGAATATGCTGGATCAGCGTGCCGCCCAGCACCACCGCCAGCAGCTGCTCACCGCCGCAGATGCCCAGCACCGGCTTGCCGCGCGCGATGGCGCCCTGCACCAGCGCCAGCTCCGCCTGGGTGCGCCCGGGCTTCAGCGTCA
>CAIYCW010000097.1 GCA_903924855.1 uncultured Rhodospirillales bacterium
CGCGCCATCGTGAGCTTCCCCAATTTCGGCCATTGGCAGGTGCGCCTGCAGCTTCTCACCGGCGGGCGGATGCCGATGACCTCGGTCTGGGCCCGGCCATGGTACGAGACCCCCAACATCCACCCCTGCACCATCCGCGACTTTTTCGCACTGTGCGAGCAGGAGGGCTACGTCGTCGAACGCTGGCTTGCGATCGACGATGGCGGCCGCAAATCGCCCTGGCGGCGGTTCTCCAGCATGGCCAATCTGTTCGGCGAACAGGCCCTTTTCCAACTCCGCAAGGCGTAGGGCGGAAGCGCTACGCGCCTCCGCCGTCGGGTTTTTCCGATGAGACCTGTGGCGGAGGCGCTGCGCCCCTCCGCCTTACTCCGCGGCCGCTGAAACCCGCGCAGCCAGCATCCGCGACACTTCCGGGTAGTTCACCTTGCCACTGCCCAGCAGCGGCAGCTTCTCCACCACATGCAGCACGCGCGGCACCATGATCTCGGTGATGCCGCGCCCGCGCGCATAGTCCAGCAATGCCCGCACCGTGGCATCCGCCTGGGTGGTCACCAGCACCAGCGCCTCCCCCTTGCGGGCGTCAGGCATCGCGACCACCGCATGGCGCGCATGCGGCCAGCAGTCAAGCGCCAGCTCCTCGCAGCCATCGAGCGAAATCCGCTCACCGCCCGGCTTCGCGAAACGCTTCACCCGGCCGATGATGCGCAGGAAGCCATCCGCATCCACCGTGCCGATATCGCCGGTGTCGTACCAGCCCTCCTCGGGGGCCGCGATCACATCGGGCTGTGCCGGGACCACCGTGCCGATCATCACATTCGGCCCGCGCACCACCAGCGAACCGCCCTTGCTGCCCTCAACCGGGCTCAGCCGGTGCTCGATGCCAGGCAGAATCCGCCCGACACTGCCGGTGCGGTAGGAGATCTTGCTGTTCAGCGCCAAGGCCGGCGCCGTCTCAGTGGTGCCATAGGCCTCCAGAATCCGCACGCCGAAGCGCTCGGCATAAAGCTGCCGCGTGCTCTCCTTCAGCTTCTCGGCACCGGCGAACACCAGGCGCACCAGATGGAAATCATACGGGTGGGCAAAGCGCGCCCAGCCATTGAGGAAGGTGTCGGTGCCAAAGACGATGGTGGTGTCGAAATCATAGATCGCCTCCGGCACCATCCGGTAATGCAAGGGCGACGGGTAGAAGAAGATGCGCGCCCCGATCAGCAGCGGCAGGATGGTGCCGCCGGTGAGGCCAAAGCTGTGGAACATCGGCATCGCGTTCAGCACGCGGTCGCCCGGGTGGAAATCCACCACCGAGATCGCCTGCGCCCAGTTCGCCAGAATGTTGCGATGGCTGAGCAGCACGCCCTTCGGCGCACCGGTGGTGCCGCTGGTGAACAGCATCACGCAGGCTGCATCCGGCCGCACATGCAGCCCTGGCAGACGGCTTGGGAAGCGCACATCCAGCAGCCCGCGCAGCTTGTCCCCCCTTGTCACGCTGTCACGCACATCCTCCAGCCAGAGGAAGGTGACATGCCCCTCCATCCGCGCCACCGCCGCCTCCAGCTTCGCCTTGGCCACGAAGGTGCGCGAGGAGATGACGAATTTCGCCCGCGCCGCCCGGCAGGCATCCAGCATCGCCTCCGAGCCTGCGGACACGTTGAGCAGCGCAGGCACGCGTCCCATCGCCTGCAACGCCATGAACGTCACCAGGGCGGCCGAGGCATTGGGCAGCATCACCCCCACGCGGATCGCGCGGTTGATCTCGGCGTAAAGTGCGGGGTCCATCCCCTCCGGCAGCGGCGCCAGCGGCGCTGCCAGGCTCTGACGGGTCAGTGCTGCAAGTTTGCGGCCCAGCACGGCCGCGCCCAGCACCAGCCGCCCATAGGTCAGCGGCACATAGGTGATGTCGTTGGCGGCGATGCGCTTGGGTCCAAAGATCGCCTTGGCATCCAGCACCGCCTGGAACAGCGTGCGATCGATGTCCCGGCTCTCGAAGCTCGCCCGCTCCATCACACCCTGCAGCGCGCGGCTCAGCGCCTCGCGCCGCGGCCGGCCCACCAGATCATCGGCCACCTTCAGCCGCACCGGCTTGTGGAATGTCACGGTGAACGGCGCAAACTTGCGCAGCCGCACCTTGCCAGCCAGCCAGCCCAGCGGCGTCCATTGCGGACCATCGACATGGATCGGCACAATCCAGGCGCCCGTCCTGTCCGCCACCATGCCGGTGCCGGCATAAATCTTCATCAGCTGCCCGCTGCGCGAGATCCGCCCCTCGGGAAAGATCATCAACCGCTGCCCGGACGCCACCGCATGCACCATGCTGCGCACCGTGTAGGGGCTGATCGGGTCGACCAGCAGCTTGTCCACCCCGCTCAACGCCAGCGCCGCCCACCATTTGCGCACGATGAAGGTGTTCACCACGAAGGTGACCTGCGCCGCCCCGGGCAGCGCACAACCGGCCAGGGCGCCATCGATGTAGGAGACATGGTTGCAGGCGTAGATCACCGGGCCCTCCAGCCCGGCCAGATGCTCCACCCCGTGTACGGTCATGTTGTTGGCGAGCTCGAACAGCATCCGGGTGAAGCCGCGCAGCGTGTCGCGCGGCCAGACGCGGATCATCCAGATCACCACCAGAAAATTCACCCAGGCCACCAGCGTGATGATCCACGGCGCGGACATGCCGGCGCGCACCAGCACGGTGGTGATCACCGACCCCACCACGATCACCAGCGCGTTTGCGATGTTGTTGGCGCCGATCATCCGGCTGCGGCTGCCAGGCTCCGACCGCTCCTGGATCATCGCATAGAGCGGCACGCTGAACAGGCCGCCACAGATCGCCAGCAAGGCCAGATCGAGCAGCGCGCGCCACATCAGCGGCACCGCGAGCAGGGCCGCGATCCGGCTGCTGTCCTGGGTCAGCGGGCCGAGATGGCTGGCAACAGGGCCGCAGACATGAGCGAAATCCCAGGCGAACAGCGACACGCCAAGGGCCGCAAACGGCACGTAGCGCTGCGTCACCTCCCCTTTCAGCAGCCGCGCGCACAGCGTGGAGCCAAAGCCGATGCCGATGGCGAACATCGCCAGCAGCAACGTCACCAGGCCGGAACCGCCGCCCAGCACGTCCTTGCTGATCACCGGGAACTGCGCGACCAGAATGGCGCCCAGCGTCCAGAACCAGGACAGCGCCAGCAGCGCCAGCCACACCGGCCGGTTGGCGCGGGCCTGGCCCATCACCTCCATCGTGGCAGCGTAGATGTTCCAATCCGGCAGCAATCCGGGCTGCTCGGGGGCTGCTTCCGGCACACGCCAGGCGGCGGCCAGGCCCGCCAACGCCACCACCAGCCCAAGGCCCGAGATGATGGAAATCCCGTCATCGAGCAGGATCAACCCGCCACCGATGATGGTGCCGGCCAGAATGCCCAGGAAGGTGCCGGCCTCGATCAGCCCGTTGCCGGCAACCAGCTCATCCTCGGCCAGATGGCTCGGCAGGATGGCGTATTTCAGCGGTGAGAAGAACGTGGCCTGAATGCCCAGGCCGAACAGCACGGCCAAAAGTGCGGGGATGCTGCCGACATAGAAGGCGACCGCGGCGGCCACCATCAGCAGCACCTCCCAGGCCTTGGTCAGCCGGATCAGCCGGGATTTTTCGCCGCGATCGGCAATCTGGCCGGCGGTGGCGGAGAACAGCAGATAGGGCGCGATGAAGATGGCGCTCGCCATCGCCACAATCTCGGGCCCGCCCTGCGCCGCCTTGAACAGTGCAAGCACGGCGAGCGCGTTCTTGAACAGGTTGTCGTTCAGCGCGCCCAGGCTCTGGGTTGCGAAGAGCGGCAGAAATCGGCGTGTCTTGAGCAACGGCGGCAGCACTGAACTCTCCGATATGTGCGCCGGCGGTGGGTCAGACCCCCGGGATGATTTCAATGGTGACGTGCGACAGCTTGCCAAGCCCCGCCAGCCGGTCGCGGTAAAGCTGCACGGTGCTGCCCTGCCCACTGGCCACGCACAGCACGGCGCCAAGATGGCCCGGGCCGATGCGCCACAGATGCAGATCGGCCACCGTGTCGCCCTGCTGCTCCACCATACGGCGCATCCGGGTTGCCAGATGCGGGTCGGGATTCATGTCCAGCAGAACGGCCCCGGTGTCGCGGATCAGGGTCAGCGCCCAGCTGGCGATCACCACGGCACCGACGATGCCGGCCAGTGGATCAAGCCACATCCAGCCGAACTGCCGCGCCAGCAGCAGCGCTGCGATCACCAGCACCGAGACGGCGGCATCGGCGATCACATGCACGAAGGCCGCGCGCATGTTGTTGTCGCGGCCATGATGGGCGTGATGGGCGTGATCATGATGATCATGATGGTCGTGGTGATCATGATGGTCATGGTCGTGTTCATGATCGTCATGGTGATCGTGTCCGCCGTGATGATGATCACCGCCCAGCAGAAAGGCGCTTGCGATGTTGACCACCAGCCCGAGCACGGCGATCGGGATCGCCTCGGCAAAGTCAATGACGCCCGGGTTGCGCAGATGCTGGAACGCCTCCACGGCGATCAGCACGGCGATCATCGCCAGGATCAGGGCGGAGGTGAACCCGGCCAGGTCGCCCAGCTTGCCGGTGCCCCAGGCAAAGCGCGGGTCGTGCACATGCCGGCGCGCATAGGTGTAGGCAGCGGCTGCGATCAGCAAGGCGCCGGCATGGGTGCTCATATGCAGCCCGTCCGCCACCAGCGCCACCGAGCCGAAGATCAGCCCGCCGCCGATCTCCAGCACCATCATCGCCAGGCACAGCGCGATCACCGCCCAGGTGCGGCGCTCGTTGGCGGTGTGCTGCTCACCCAGAAAAAAATGCGTGTTTTCCATCTCGCCCCACCAATCGCCCGGCTGGAATACCATGATTTTCGTGCCGACCGGAACACACGCCCGACCAAACGGTGCGACTTCAAACTGAAAAAAGTTTTTTGCTTCTTTTTTTCAAAAAAGAAGAGTCTTGCCTTGATTCCTTTTGAGATCAAAAAGACCCAAAAAACCGCTATCCCCCAAGCCCGGGCCTGGGGCACATGCGCAGCCAAACTGGGAGGTTTTCGATGCGTCCTTCGCCTGTTCTGCCCGCGGGCTGGCCCGCCGGCCGCACGCTTGCCGTGTCTGTCTCCGTCATGCTGGAGGGCTGGACCGACAACGCCGCCCCCGGCGTGGGGCCGATGGGCAATGTGCTCAAACCCGGCGTGCTTGACCTGCAGGGCCGATCCTGGGCCGAATATGGCGCCAAGGAAGGTGCCTGGCGGCTGCTGGACGTACTGGCGAAGGCCGAGGTCACAGCGGTGTTCTACGTCAGCGGCATCCTGGCCGAGCGCAACCCGGTGCTGATGCAGGCGATCGCGAGCGCAGGCCACGCCATCGCCGCCCATGGCTGGGGCCAGGAGATCATCCCGGCCACCCAATCGATGGAGGACGAGCGCGCCGATCTGACACGGTGTATCACGGCATTGCACGCAAGCTCCGGCCAGCGCCCGCGCGGCTGGCTCAGCCCGCGCTGCACGCCAAGTGCCCACACCACATCCCTGCTCGCCGAAGCCGGGCTCGACTGGCACTGCGAATTCTTCGACGAGGATCTGCCGCGGGTGGTGACAACGCCGCACGGCACCATCACCGCCATCCCCTTCACCATGGAGGTGAACGACATGCCGCACGCCGTGCGCTACGGCAACGACCCCAGCGCCTATGTCGGCATCCTCACCGAGATCCTCGATGGCTGGCCCGCCATCGCCACCAGGCCTGCCTGCCTGGACGTGACCGTGCATGCCCATGTCTATGGCAGGCCCTACGGCGCCATCGCCTTTCGCCGCGCCTTGGCCGAGTTGCAAGCAAGGCAGGATTTCGTCTTCACCACCAACCACGACGCGCTGGGCAGGCTCTACGGCGGATGATCACACCGGATCGCTCACCGCCACCCAGCGCGGCGCGCGGTCCTTGTCCACCAGCATGGCGCGCACGCCCTCGGCGAAATCCGGGTGCCGCGTCACCTGGCGGACCAGTTCGAGCTCGGCGGCCAGGCACTGGGTCAGATCACGCCCGGCGCCCGCGCGCAGCAGCGCAAGCGTCCAGCGCAGCGAGGAGGGAGACATCCGGCCCAGCGTGGCAAGCGTCTCCTCCGCCCAGGCGCTGCCCTCCGCCTGCAACGCCGCGATGATCGCCGCCATGCTGTCATGGCCGAAACAGCGATCGATCGCCGCCTGGTGGGCCGCCAGCGAAAACGGCAGCGGTGGCTCGGCGGCCTGCGCGATCACCGCAACCCCGCGCTCGCACACCGCCTCCCGCAGTCCCGCCAGCTTCTCCCGGCGTACAAAATGCGTGGCAAACCCAGCATGCACCGCGTCACCGCCCGCCAAGCGGTGCCCGGTCAGCCCCAGATAGATCCCAAGCTGCCCCGGCAGGCGCGGCAGCACGTAGCTGGTGCCAACATCGGGAAACAGCGCAATCGCCGTCTCGGGCATGGCAAACTGTGCGGCCTCGGTCGCCACCCGGATCGTGCCATGCACGGACACACCAATGCCGCCGCCCATGCAGTACCCGTCGATCAACGACACAACCGGCTTCGGATAGGCCGCAATCGCCGCGTTGAGCGCGTATTCCTCGGAAAAGAACGCCTCGATCGCGGCTTCATCCCCGGCCAGCGCCCAGGCCCGCACCGCGCGGATATCGCCGCCCGCGCAGAAGGCCCGCCCGCCCGCGCCCTCGATGACCACCGCATGCACGGCCGGATCATCCCGAAATTCCGCAAGCGCGCCTGACAATAGACGAATCATTTGTAAATCAAGCGCATTCAATGCCTGGGGCCGGTTCATGACAACATGGCCCACACGCCCGATCCGGCGTGTCATCACCGGCAAATCTGCATCAAAACTGCGGTTCATCCGCAACCTCCCTTATTTGTGACGCGGTTGTAGCGAAATCGCGACATTGCCCCAAGGCCTGCAAGCATAGATAAGGAGTTATGCCGATCAACGACTTGTCCCTGCCCGCCGCGTCGCTGTCTCAGGTGTCCACCTCTCAGAACCGGACCGGACACGCCCTGCGCAGCCTCTCGCTCAGCGTGCAGCCGGGTTCCGTGCTGGGCGTGATCGGCGCCCAGGCGCCCGATGTGCTGGAGCTGTTCGCAGGCCTCATTCGTCCCTCCGCCGGCAGCGTGCTGATCGGCGGCCAGGTGATGGGCCACCGCCCGCCGCAGCGCCGGCCAATCGGCATGGTGACACCAGGCCTCGATCTGTTCTCGCATCTGGATGTGGCAGGCCATGCCCGCTTCGCCCCAAACGCCCGCCGTGCCGATGCGGAGGCGCTGATGGAGCGCCTCGATCTCACCGAATTCGCCCGCAGGCGCCCGGCCAGCCTGCCGCAGGAGATCCGCCTGAAAGTGGCGATCGCGCGCGCCCTGTCGCGCAAGCCGACCCTGCTGCTGCTCGATGATCCGTTCGGCGGCCTGTCCACCGCCTCGGTCTCGGCGGTAAAGGCCTTTCTGCGCAGCGAGGCCAGCACCACCGGGCTTGCCATCCTGATCACCGCGCGGGACGCCTCGGCCAATTACGGCCTGGTGGACCGGGTTGCGGTGCTGCAGGAGGGCGTGCTGATCCAATCCGGCCCGCTGCAGGAGCTGTACGACAGCTCGGACAGCATCGAGATGGCCCAGCTGATGGGGCCGCTGAACTGCCTGCCCGGCCTGGTGATCGGGCTTGATGAGGATCTGGCTCGGGTGCGGCTGGAATCCGGCGGGGTAGTCGAAGGCCGTGCCATGGGCACGCTGCGCCCCGGCTGGGCCTGCACGGTTGCCATCCGTCCCGAGCGCATCGCGATCGCAGCCGTCAACCCGTCCGAGCTCGGCGATGGCGCGGTGGCCGCCCGCCTGCACGAGGCGGTGTTCGCCGGGGACCATATGCGCCTGCTGCTCAGCCTTGATCCGTCCGGCACCAGGCCGCCCAATCTGGTGGCGCTGCGTCCCTCCAATTCCGGCATGCCGCGCAGCGGTGCCGTGCTCAGCCTGGCGTGGCAACCCCACCACGCCCAGGTGTTTGCCCGGAGAACCTGACCATGCTGCGCACCATCCTCGCCTGGCTGATCCTGATCGCGGCCGCCATCGGCCAGTTGCTGGTCGTCACCATCGTCCTGGGACCGAGCCTTGCCGGCATCGAGGGCGTGGTCAGCACGCTGCAACAATTGGCCGATGACCCGTTCACCGCCATGCCGGAGGTCAAGACCCAGGCGGTGGCGCTGCTGGTGGCGGTTGCGGCCTCGCTGTTCGGGGGCGGGCTGGTCGCGGTGGCACAGTGGCGCCGCAGCCCGATCTGGCTCGGGGCGATGATGGCCCCGCTGCTGCTGCCGATGGCGCTGTTTCTGGGACCCGAGATCGGCTCGCCGCTGCTCACCCTCGCAGCCCATGGCGCACTGGGCGTTGCCATCGGCACGCTGTGCGGTGCCATCAGCCTGGGGCGCCTGCCCTCCGGTGCGATGCTGGCCGCGATGTGCTGCGGTGTCTCCCCTCTGGGCGCCCTGTTCCGCGTGATGCTGCCGGCCCTGGCGCCAGGCCTGCTCGCCGGCAGTGTGCTGACTGCGATCGCCTCCGGCACGGTGATGCTGCTGCGCGCCCGCCCCGCAGGGCCGCTCGATCCCGCTTTGCTGCTCACCCTGCCGCCCGACCTGCTGCTGCCGATGGTGGGTGCCGCCGCCGGCATCGCGCTCCTGGCCGGCTTCGCCACCTGGCTGATCCGCCGCCTGGACTGAGACCGCCCCGCGAAGATCCCCAGTCCACGTTGACGCTGGACGGCCGGAGACCTACGAAATGCGGGCACAAATTCTCGTCAGGGAGACGTTCATGCTGCGCCGCCATACCTGCATTCTGCTGGCCTGCCTGCTCGCCGCCGGCACCGTTGCGGCCCAGGCCACCCCCGCACAGGCCGACACCATCAAGGTGGGCATCACCTTCTCCGCCACCGGCCCCGCGGCGTCCCTTGGCATCGCACAACGCAACTCGGTCGCCTTGTTCCCCAAGCAGATCGCGGGTCAGGACGTCGAGTATATCGTGCTCGACGATGGCGGTGACACATCGCGTGCCGTCGCCAACATGCGCAAGCTGATCGATGAGAACAATGTGGACCTGATCATGGGCTCCACCGTCACCCCCGCCTCGCTCGCCATGCTGGGGGTTGCCGCCGAGAAGCAGGTGCCGATGATCGCCACCGCCGCCTCAGGCGCGCTGATCGCGCCGATGGATGCGCAGCGCCACTGGGTGTTCAAGACCCCGCAGAATGACGGGCTGATGGCCGATGCCATCGTGCAGAACATGACCAAGGCCGGCATCAAGACCGTGGCCTTCATCGGCTTCAGCGACGCCTATGGCGATGGCTGGCTCAACGAATTCACCCGCGCCACCAAGGCCGCCGGCATCGAGATCACCACGGTCGAGAAATACGCGCGGCCCGACACCTCGGTGACCGGCCAGGTGCTCAAGATCATGGCAACCGCCCCGCAGGCGGTGCTGGTCGCAGGCTCCGGCACGCCCGCCGCCCTGCCGCAGAAGACCCTGCGCGAGCGCGGCTACAAGGGCCCGATCTACCAGACGCATGGCATCACCAACAACGAGTTCCTCAAAGTTGGCGGCAAGGACGTGGAAGGCACCATCCTGCCCACCGGCCCGATCCTGGTGGCGGACCAGCTGCCGGACAGCAACCCGGTGAAGGCGGTGGCGCTGAGCTACATCCACGCCTACGACGCCATGTATGGCGCGGGCACCGCCTCCCCGTTCGGCGCCAACGCGTATGACGCGATGCTGCTGTTCAAGGCCGCCGTGCCGGCCGCCCTCTCCCATGCCAAGCCCGGCACCGCCGAATTCCGCAGCGCGCTGCGCGACGGCATCGAGGGTCTGCACGGCGTGGTGCTGGATCACGGCATCGCCACCATGTCGCCCACCGACCATAACGGGTTCGACACTTCCGCCCGCGTGATGGTCACCATCCAGAACAGCACCTGGAAGCTGCTGCCCTGATCGTTGGATGAAAACCAGGCGCCCCGCGTGACCCACCGATGATGGATCTGTCGATCCTACTCGCCTTGCTGCAGGACGGTGTGGTGAGCGGGGCGGTCTACGGGCTGCTGGCCCTGGCCCTGGTGCTGGTGTTCGCGGTCACGCGGGTGATCCTGATCCCGGTGGGGGAGCTGGTCTCGTTCACCGCCCTCACCTATGCCGGGCTGGAGGACGGCCAGATTCCGGAAGCCCTGCCCCTGCTGCTGGCGCTCGGAGCACTTGCCTTCCTGCGCGGTGCCCTGCAGGACCGGGGCCGGAGCCTGGGCAGTCTCGCTCTGCAGACCCTCGTGCTGCCCGCGGCGATTGCCGGTTGCGCCGTGCTGATCGCCCCGCTGCACGCGGGCATCGCCGTGCAGGCAGGGCTCGCCATCGCCGTGGTGGCGCCGATGGCACCGCTGCTCTACCGCATCGCCTTCCGCCCGCTGCCCGAAGCCTCGGTGCTGGTGAAGCTGATCGCAGCCGTGGGCGTGCATCTGGCGCTGACCGGCCTCGGCCTGCTCTGCTTCGGGCCGGAAGGCGCGCGCGGGCCGGCGTTTTCCGATGCCGTGCTGACACTGGGCCCGATGATCCTGACCGGACAGGCGGTCTGGGTGATCTTCTGCACGACTGCCGCGATGGCTGCACTCTGGGCGTTCTTCCGCCTCTCCTTGGCCGGTGCCGCACTGCGCGCCACCGCGATCAACCGGCGCGGCGCGCGGCTGGTCGGCATCAGCCCGGATCGCTCGGGCCTGCTGGCATTCTGGCTGGCCGGGCTGATCGCCGGCCTCTCCGGCGTGCTGATCGCCCCGCTCACCACGGTCTATTACGATGGCGGCTTCCTGATCGGCCTGAAGGGCTTCGTGGCCGCCATCATCGCGGGGCTCGGCTCCTATCCGCTGGCGATCGCTGCAGCCCTCGTGGTGGGCGTGGTGGAAAGCCTGTCCGCGTTCTGGGCGAGCGACTTCAAGGAGGTGATCGTGTTCAGCGTGATCATCCCGGTGCTGCTCTGGCGCTCGCTGCGCCATTGCGCGGTGGGGGAGGAGGAGTGATCCCGATTTTCCCGTCATTGCGCGACGCCGCAGGCGGCGCGGCAATCCATCGCGCCACCAGCCCAAACTCCGGCGTGATGACGCGGGTTCTGGCCCGATGACCCGCCCCATGCTCATCCTGATCGCCCTCATCCTGCTGCCCTGGCTGCCGGGAATGCCTTTGTTCTGGGTGTCGCTCGCCAACCAGATCGGCATCTCGGCGATCGTGGCGATGGGGCTGGTGGTGCTCACCGGCATCGCCGGCATGACCAGCTTCGTCCAGGCCGGGCTGATGGGCTTCGGCGCCTATGCCGCTGCCCTGGTGGCACAGAGCTGGGGCCTGTCGCCCTGGCTTGGCCTGCCGGCAGCACTCCTGGCATCAGGTCTCGCCGCCGTGCTGATGGGCGCGGTGACGCTGCGGCTGTCCGGTCATTACCTCGCGCTGAGCACCATCGCCTGGGGCGTCAGCCTGTATTTCCTGTTCGTCAATCTCGACATTCTGGGCCGCAACGATGGTCTGTCCGGCCTGCCGCCCTTGTCGGTGGCGGGATACCGGCTGATCGACGTGCGGGCCTCGGCGATGGTGATCGGCGTGTCGCTGCTGCTGAGCTTCATCGCCACGCGCAATCTGCTGAACAGCCGCTGGGGCCGGGCGCTGCATGCGCTGCAGGGCGGCGAGGTGGCCGCCGCCAGTGCGGGCGTCAATCTTGGCCAGGCCCGCCTGCTGGCCTTCGTCTACGCCGCCCTGCTGGCAGGACTGGCCGGCTGGCTGTTCGCCCATCTGCAACGCGCGGTCAGCCCCAACCCGTTCGGGCTGGTGGCCGGTATTCAATATCTGCTGATGGCCGTGCTCGGCGGCGCTGGCTTCCTGCCCGGCGCCCTGCTGGGGGCGGCCATCGTGGTGCTGGTCAACAACTGGCTGCAGGACCTGCTGCCGCTGCTGCTGGGGGCTGGCGTCAATGCAGAGACCGTGGTGTTCGGCGCGGGCCTTGTCGTGCTGTTGCAGGCGGCCCCCACGGGTCTGTGGCCCTTGCTGGCGCGCGCCAGCGCGATGGCGCATCACCCTCAGGGACGGACAGCCCTGCCCGCGCCCTCCGCACCCAACGCCACCGAGTTGCTGCAGGCGACCCGGCTGCATCGCCGCTTCGGCGGGCTGGTGGCGGTGGCGGACCTGTCGCTGTCACTGCACAAGGGCGAGATCCTCGGGCTGATCGGCCCCAACGGCGCTGGCAAATCCACCAGCTTCAACCTGCTCTCCGGCGTCGATCACCCTGATTCCGGTCGCGTCATGCTGGCCGGAACCGATGCAACCGGCCTTGCCGCCCCCGAAATGGCCAAGCTGGGCCTGGCGCGCAGCTTCCAGCACGCAAGGCTGGTGGCCGGGCTTTCGGTGATCGAGAACGTCGCACTCGGCGCGCATCTGCGTGGCACAGCCTCCCCGCTCCAGGCCATTCTGCGCCGCGACCGCGCCGAGGAAGCTGCCCTCTTCGCCACCGCCGCCCGGGCGCTGGACCGTGTGGGTCTGCTGGCCGAGGCCGATCGCCCGGCCACCAGCCTGGCGCTGGGCCAGCAACGCCTGGTGGAGATCGCCCGCGCCCTGGCCGCAAGCCCCGCGGTGCTGCTGCTGGACGAGCCGGCGGCCGGCCTGCGCCATGCGGAAAAACAGGCGCTCGCCGCCCTGCTGCGCCAACTGGCCGCCAGTGGCATGGGGGTGCTGCTGGTGGAGCACGACATGGAATTCGTGATGTCCCTGGCGCACCGCCTGGTGGTGCTGGATTTTGGCACCGTGATCGCCGCGGGCACACCCGCCGAGATCCGCCAGAGCCCGGCGGTGATCGAGGCCTATCTGGGCGCTGCGGCATGAGCGCGCTGCTGCAGGCAACCGGCATCACCATCGCCTATCGCGGCGTGCGCGCGGTGCATGGCGTGTCCGTCTCGGTCGCCCAGGGCGAGATCGCAAGCGTGATCGGCCCCAACGGGGCCGGCAAATCCTCCCTGTTGGCCGGTCTGATGGGGCTGATCCCCTCCGGCGGACAGGTGCTGTTCGAGGGCGAGGACATCTCCGGCCTGCCCGCCGAGGCCCGGGTGGCACGCGGTCTTGCCCTGGTGCCCGAGACACGGGACCTGTTCGCCACGATGAGTGTCGCGGACAATCTGCGCCTGGGCGGCTATCGGCACCGTTTCGACACCAAGGCCGGACGCACACGCGATCTGGATGCCGCCTACGCCATGTTCCCACGGCTTGCCGAGCGCCGTGGCCAGTTGGCCGGCCTGCTCTCCGGCGGCGAGCGGCAGATGCTGGCGATGGCGCGCGCGCTGATGGCAAGGCCGCGGCTGCTGATGCTCGATGAGCCGAGCCTGGGCCTTGCTCCGCTGATCGTGCGCGACATCTTCCGCACCGTGGCGGGCCTGCGCGACCAGGGCGTCTCGGTGCTGCTGGTCGAGCAGAACGCCCGCGCGGCACTTGCCCTGTCCGCCCATGCCAGCGTGTTGGAGGGTGGGCGCGTGACGCTGTCCGGCCCATCTGCCATGCTGGCCGCCGATCCACGTGTCACGGAAATGTATCTGGGCGCCGCCCCCGCCGCGATGGCCTGAAACCCCAGCCCTTGGCAGACTGCGCATCACCCCGCCGGAACCGATTGGGACGCTGATCATGAAGCAAGCGTATGCCCCCGCCGCCATCGCCCTGGTGGCTCTGCTCTGGACCGGCCAGGCCGCAAGCGCCGCCACCACTGCGGAGGATGCTAGCGCGCTGGAAACCCAGCTGCACGACTATCTGGCCGATCTCGCAGGGCCGTTGTTTCCCGCAGATGCCAGGCCGATCCAGGTCACGCCGGATGGGGACGGGTTTCTGCTCCGAAGCGTGGCACCCGCCTCCGCCAGCAACGTGCTCCAAGCCGGCAGCGCCGTGACATTGAAGGCCACCAGGCTGGATGACGGGCGCTGGCAGCTGGACGATCTGCTGCTGCCCAACCCGCTGATCATCAAAACCCCGGTGCCCGCCGCACCACCCACCCCGGGCAAGCCCGCCGCCCCCACCGAGGTCCGGCCCGCCACCGCGCCAATGACGATCAGCAGCGACAAGCGCAGCTCGCACGGCGTGTTCGACCCGAGCTACACCACCGAGAGCAGCTTCTCCTTCACCTCGGACAACAACCACACGATCGGCCCGAACAGCGAGACCACATCCGCCCACAGCGAACAGCACGCCCGGCTCACACCCTCGGGCGACGGCCTGGTCGATGTCACCGCCACCGGCACGTCCGACGACGGCCAGCAGATCATCACCTCCAACGGCGCACGCCAGCCGATGATCCTGCGCTGGGCGCACAGCCAGAGTGAGGCCACGCTGAAAGCGCTGTCCCCGGTCACGCTGGGCGATCTGATCCGTCACACCACGCGTCTGGCCGCCTTGCAGACGGCGGATGGCAAGCCCAAGCCCAGCAAGCACGTGATGACACCCGCCGAGCAGGCGTTGGCAGGCCAGATCGTGCAAGGGTTCTTTGGATTTGCCGGTGCCGCCAGGATGGAAGCCACGCTGGAGAAGGCATCGCTCACCATCCTGCCGGTCTCGGCCACGATGGATGCGCTGCAATTCGCCTGGACCCAGGATGTGGTGGACGGCCATGCCCATCTCGGCCTGCGCGTTGCCTTCAAGGGACTCGCCAGCCCCGCCGTGCCGCCTGGCATCTTTCAGGACTACGCGCCGCGCACCATCATCCTGGCGCCGCATGTCACAGCCCTGGCACCCGACGATCTGAAATCAATGGCGCTCACCCTGGTCTCCACCGCAGGCTCACAGGCGGACACCACGCCACCCAGCCTGGACGATGTGCTGGCCAAGGGTCCGATCGAGTTCGGCATGGATGAGCTGCTGATCGATCTCGGCCCCGCCACGTTGAAAGGCACCGGCACGCTGCATCTGACCGCGCGCAACGTCTATGACGCGACCGCCGAGCTTTCGATGACCGGGCTCGATGCGATGATCGAGCGGCTGAAGCGCGAGCCAAGCCTGGCGCAGGTCCTGGTGCCGCTCACCATCCTGCGCGGTGTTGGCAAGCAGGAGGGAACCAGCACAAGCTGGAGTGTTGCGGTGCGCAACGGCCACGCCACGGTCAACGGGATCGATCTCTCCAGCCTCATGCCGCGCTGAAACGGGGCACAGATCCGTCGCCAAGCCTTGCTGCAGGCCACACCGCCAGGGCGCAAAGTGCTGCCATCGCCAGAAAAATCCGCCCGCCCCAAACCGGATAGGCTGCAGCACAGAAGGCCATCAGCACGCCCAGCGGAGCTGAGATGCCCAGCGCCGTGTGCATCCCCTGGGCGGCGCCTGCGTATTCGGACGGGCACTCCTCCGCCAGAATGCGCAGGCTGGCCAGATAGGGCAGGGCAAAACTGATCGCGTGCAGTGGCTGCAACACCGCAAGCAGAACCGGATCGGATGTCAGGCCGGTGCCCAGCCATCGCAGCGCGCCGCCGGCAGCGCCTGCCAGCATCATGCCACGCGGCGACCACGCCCCCATGCGATGGCGCAGCAGCAGCATCACACCGATCTCGGCCAGAACGCCCTCCGCCCAGAACGCACCGATCAGGCGGGATGACAGGCCGGCCGCCTGCCAGATCAGGGTGGAAAACGCATAATAGGCGGCATGCGCGCCCTGCAGCAGGGCCGAGCACAGCAGCAGCAGCCGAAATGCCGGAATGGCCAGCAGCACACCAAACCCCACCCCGCCCCGGTTGCGCCGCGGCTGCGGCGCCGGGCCGGAATCCGGCAGATAGGGCAGCAGCAGAACCGTCGCGGCATAGGCGCCGGCGATCATCCAGGCGATCGACGCCTGACCATGGCGCTGCACCACAAAGCCGGAGCCGAACGCCGCCAGCATGAAAGCGGCCGAGCCGGTTGCCCGCACCGGCCCGAAGCTGAAGCCATGCGCCTGCGCGGTGCGCCACGCCACGGTGTCTGACAACGGCATCACCGCACTTGCGGCAAAGGCTGTCAGCAGGGCCAGACCCAGCACCGGCCAGAAGCCCTGCACCCCCAGCAGCCCCAGCGTGGCCAGCCCCGCAAGCGAGGACGACACCGCTAACACCAGCCGCACCCGGCCCGATGCATCGCCAAGCCGCCCCCAAAGCGGTCCGCCGATCACCCGCATCAACGAGGACAGGCCGAGCACCAGCCCGACTTCACCGGCGGCAAGCCCCCGTGCGCCCAGCAGCACCGCCAGAAACACCATCGAGACGCCAGCCGCGGCGTACAGCCCTAGACAGCAGAGCGCGATCCTCAGCCCCGGGCGCATCACCTCAGCCCTGTGCCGCGAAATGCGCGGCGGCCTCCTGCACCTTGCGCGCCATCGAGGCGATGCCGTTGCCACGGTTGGTGGACAGCGCCTCCAACAGGCCGAGATCCTTCAGGAACACCGGGTCGGTCGCCAGGATCTCGGCGGGCGTCCGACCGGAATAGACGCGCAGCAGCAGCGCCACCAGGCCCGAGACGATGGCGGCGTCCGAGCTGCCGGCAAAGAACAGCTTCCCCTCCCGCATCGCGGTCTCGAACCACACCCGGCTTTGGCAGCCCGGCACGCGGTGGTCGTCATCCTGCCAGATCTCGGGAAACGGCGGCAGTTTCCGGCCGAGATCGATGATGTGCTGGTAGCGATCCATCCAGTCGTCGAACAGATCGAGCTCTTCACCGATGGCAGCGATGGCATCGGCGGCGGTGGCATCTTCGGGGAGCAGGAAGGGATCGGTCATGTGCCTGCAGGTGCCCCCGTGGACCGGGCGCGTCAACCCGGCGAGGGGTTACGCTTTCGGGATGGCATGCATGCGCACCCAATCGGTGAACTCGGCATCTTCGAGCTCGCCGGCCGCAAGCGCCAGCATCACCACCGCCGATTCAGCGTCCGATGCTGTCAGATCGTAGCCGTTCAGCTCCAGAAACAGTTCCAACGCCACATAGGCGGTGCGCTTGTTGCCGTCGATGAACGGATGGTTGCGCGCAAGGGCGATCGCGGCGATCGCTGCAAGGTCAGGAATGCCGGCCCCCATATAGTCGCTGTGGGTCCGCGGCCGTGCGATGGCGCTTTCCAACAGGCCGGGATCGCGTACGCCGTCAGCGCCACCATGTTCGGCCAGCTGCTCAGCGTGGATCACCCGGACCAGCCGCTCGGTGAGCCAGATCGTATGGTCGGCCACGCGCGCTGGCGCTACTTCGCCAGTTCGCGCAGCACCGCCCTGCGCTTCTTCATGATGGCGCGGGCCACTTCCATCTGCGCCTCGAACTCCGGATCACGCGGGCTCAGCACCACGCCGTCCGGCACCTGGGTGACATAGACGGTGTCGCCCTTGCCGACGCCAAGCTCGGCCAGCATTTCCTTCGGCAGGATCACCCCCACCGAATTGCCGATGGCGGTCAGTTTGAGTGCGGTCATGTCACATCTCCTGTTCGCACAGGCGTTATAACACAGCCCCACTCACCCATTCTACAGAATAAACCGGCTCAGATCCGCCCGCCCTGCCAGCGGTGCCACGCGCTCCCGCACATAGGCGGCATCCACCGTCTCGGTGCTGCCGGCCTTGTCGGTTGCGGTGAAGCTGATCTCCTCCAGCAGTTTCTCCAGCACGGTGTGGAGCCGGCGCGCGCCGATATTCTCCACACGTTCGTTGATATCCGCGGCCAGCTCGGCCAGCGCCTCCACCGCATCTTGGGTGAATTCCAGCGTCACCTTCTCGGTGCCGATCAGCGCCTGGTATTGCTTGAGCAGGGAATGCTCCGGCTCGGTCAGGATGCGCTTCAGATCGGCCCGCGACAGCGGGGAGAGCTCGACGCGAATGGGAAGCCGCCCCTGCAGCTCCGGCAACAGGTCCGACGGCTTGGCCAGATGGAACGCGCCGGAGGCGATGAACAGGATATGGTCCGTCTTCACCGGGCCATGCTTGGTGGTGACGGTTGTGCCCTCGATCAGCGGCAGCAGATCGCGCTGCACGCCCTCGCGGGACACGTCGCCACCGCGGATGCCGCCCTCACTGCGGGCACAGATCTTGTCGATCTCATCGATGAAGACGATGCCGTTCGCCTCCGCATGCGCCACCGCCTCACGCGCCAGGCTGTCCTGGTCGAGCAGCTTGTCCGCCTCCTCGCGGATCAGCGCCACGCGGGCATCGGCCACGCTCATCTTCTTGGGCGTGGCGGGCTTGTTGAACATGCCCTTCATCATCTCACCCAGATTGATCGCCATGCCGGGCTGCAGATTGGACATGTCCACACCTTGGGTGGGCGGCTCGCTGATCGCGATGTCGATCTGGCCAGACTCCAGCTCCCCCGCGCGCAGGCGCTGGCGGAATTTGGAGCGTGTGTCGGCGCTGGCATGCTCGCCGCACAGCGCCGTGATCAGCCGCTCCTCGGCCGCCGCCTCCGCCTTGGCCTGCACATCGCGCCTGCGTGTGTCGCGCAACATTACGATGCTGGCCTCCACCAGGTCGCGCACGATGCTCTCCACATCACGGCCGACATAGCCGACCTCGGTGAACTTCGTGGCCTCCACCTTGAGGAACGGCGCCTGCGCCAGCTTGGCGAGCCTGCGCGCAATCTCGGTTTTGCCGCAGCCGGTGGGGCCGATCATCAGGATGTTCTTCGGGACCACCTCCTCGCGCAGCCCCTCCGGCAGAAGCTGCCGGCGCCAGCGGTTGCGCAGTGCTATGGCGACAGCCTTCTTGGCGTCGGCCTGGCCCACGATGAAGCGGTCGAGCTCACCCACAATTTCGCGAGGCGAGAAGGTTGGAACGTCCATTTTATACACCAAAACTCGTTGATGAGCACGCAAGCAAGGCCTTCTTTTCTGAAGAAAAGAAGCAAAAGACTTCTATCAGCTGGACCCGGACCCTCCGGACAGGACGCCGCCAGGGACTAAAAGTTTTTTGGTTCTTTTTTACAAAAAAGAACCGCTTTCTTTCTGCACCGCCCAGTTGGCCACAATTATCCCAGGGTTTCCAGCGTCAGCGAATGGTTGGTGTAGACGCACACATCGGCTGCGATCTTCATCGCGCGCCGCGCGATCTCCTCCGGTGTCAGCTCCTCGAAGCCGATCAGCGCGCGGGCGGCGGAGAGCGCGTAATTGCCGCCGGAGCCGATGGCGATGATGCCGTCATCCGGCTCCAGCACGTCGCCATTGCCTGTGAGCGTGTAGGAATGGTCGCGGTCGGCCACCGCCATCATGGCTTCGAGGCGGCGCAGATAGCGATCGGTGCGCCAATCCTTGGCAAGCTCCACGCAGGCGCGTTCGAGCTGGCCGGGAAACCGCTCCAGCTTGGCTTCCAGCCGCTCCAGCAGGGTGAAGGCATCCGCCGTGGCGCCCGCGAAGCCCGCCAGCACGGCGCCACCGCCGATGCGGCGCACCTTGCGCGCGGTGCCCTTGATGACGGTCTGCCCCAGTGTCACCTGGCCATCGCCCGCCATGGCAACGCTGTTGCCGCGCCGGACGGAGAGAATGGTGGTGCCGTGCCAGCCCACGGGATCATGATTGCTGGAGGAATGGTTCTGCATCGCCGGGAAATGGGATGACGCAGGGTCCGGTGCAAGCGCAGTCGAACCGCCGGCACAGCCTATTGGGATTGCTCCTCCATCAGAGCCACGACATGGCCACGAAGGGATGGCAGATCGTCATGCGCCGTCCGCCACACCGTTGCGTCATCAACGACAGCGTAGCCATGGATCAGCAGGTTTCGAAACGCCACCGCGCGCGGCAGTTCTGGTATGCAGGCGGCCAGGTCTGGCGCGATGCGCGACAACTGGTTCAGCGCCTCACCGATGATCTAGAACTCCCGCTCGACGGCCGACCGCAGAACACGCTCAGCCCGATAATCCTGGAGGGTCTTGCCAAGCACATAGCTGGCAATCGCATCGGCACTCTCCCGCACATCCCAAAGATAGGCCTGCGGGTCACGCACCATAAACCGTCTCGCGTGATCGGTTCATCGTGCGCAGCACATAAGGATTTCGCACCGCACCATCCATCACGAGGTCCACAGGCCGCCCCAAAGCATCCGCCAGAGCGTCGCGAAGGGCGAGGAATTCGGACAGCGACGGCGGTGATCGGATGAATTCAACCAGAAAATCCGCGTCAGAC
The DNA here is from genome assembly GCA_903924855.1 of uncultured Rhodospirillales bacterium. Taxonomy (GTDB): domain Bacteria; phylum Pseudomonadota; class Alphaproteobacteria; order Acetobacterales; family Acetobacteraceae; genus CAIQQQ01. The sequence continues at coordinate 20,188 of CAIYCW010000097.1, forward strand.
CGATCGGGGTCGAAATCGTCCCCACGTGCAGCAGAGCCCACCACGTCAAGCCGGCGCACGCCGAACCGACGGCACAGCTCCGAGATTTCCGCGCGCATCGACGTGAGAGCAGCGATCATGCGAACACCCTACCATACGGGCAGCCTAGCAAATACGGGGCGCGCCGGCGAAGCATCATCGATGCTCGAACATCCATCGCGGGTCATCGTTCGTTTGCCCCGCACCCCGATTTTCCGCTACGTCATCCCCATCATGGCACGCACCGCGACCCTCACCCGCAAAACCGCCGAGACCGACATCACCGTCTCGCTCAACCTCGATGGCTCCGGCCTCGGTGCGATCAGCACCGGGGTGGGCTTCTTCGATCACATGCTGACGGCGCTGTGCCGCCACGCGCTGATCGACATGGACATCAAGGCCACCGGCGACACGCATATCGATTTCCACCACACGGTGGAGGATGTCGGCATCGTCATCGGCCAGGCGCTGCTCAAGGCGCTGGGCGAGAAGCGCGGCATCGGCCGGTTCGGCCACGCCACCATCCCGATGGATGAGGCGCTGGTGGAGGCCTCGATCGATATCTCCGGCCGCGCCTATACCGGCTGGGACGTGCGCTTCAACGCGCCCAAAGTTGGGGAGATGGACACCGAGCTGTTCGAGGAATTCTTCCGCGCCTTGGCCTCCAACGCGTTGATCGCTCTGCATATCCGCCAACTCGCCGGCACCAACACGCATCACGTGGCCGAAGCCTGCTTCAAGGCCACCGCCCGCGCGCTGCGCCAGGCGATCGAGCCGGATACACGCCTCGGCTCCGCCATTCCATCGACCAAAGGGGCGCTGTAGCGCCATGAAGATTGCCGTCATCGACTATGGCAGCGGCAACCTTGCCTCTGCCTCCCGCGCCGTGGCCTTGGCCGCCGAGCGGGAGAGGATCAACGCCCAGGTGGTGGTCACCGCCGATCCGACCGATCTGGCCGATGCCGACCGCATCGTGCTGCCCGGCCAGGGCGCGTTTGCCGACTGCGCAGCAGGCCTCGCCAGCCGCCCAGGCCTGCGCGAGACCATGCTGGCGCGCGTCGCCGCAGGTGCGCCGTTCTTCGGCATCTGCGTCGGCATGCAGCTGATGGCCGAGCGCGGGCTGGAGCATCAGATCACCCCGGGCTTTGGCTGGATCAGTGGTGAGATCGCGGAGATGACACCGCCGCACCCGTTGCGCCTGCCGCAGATGGGCTGGAACGGGCTCGATTTCACCCCGGGCGCCCACCCGGTGCTGGACGGGCTGCAGCCCGATGATCACGTCTATTTCGTGCATTCCTACGCGCTGACCCATGGCGACCCCGCGCAATGCATCGCCACCACCGATTACGGCGGCCCGGTTCCCGCCATGGTCGCGGTGCGCAACTGCGTCGGCACCCAGTTCCATGTGGAAAAGAGCCAGGAGGTCGGCATCCGCATCCTGCGCAACTTCCTGCGGTGGACCCCGTGAGCCAGACCACACCGGCGATCAGCGTCGAGCGCATCACCGAATTCACCGATGACGATCTGGCCGCCCTGTGCGAGGCGGCCGACGCCGCCATCATCGATGGCGGCGGCTTCGGCTGGGTCGCCCCGCCCGGCCGCCAGGCGCTGGAGCGCTACTACCGCGGTCTGATGCTGGTGCCGGAGCGCGAGCTGTTCGTCTGCAGGCTCGATCGGGTGATCGTGGGCTCGGTGCAGCTGATCCGCCCGCCGCGCAACAACGAGGCGCAGGCCTTCGCCGCCACGTTGACCGGCTCGTTCATCGCCCCCTACGCGCGCGGCCACGGGCTTGCCAAGATGATGACGCTGCGGGTGGAGGAAGGTGCGCGCGCCTTGGGCTACCACGTGCTGAACCTCGATGTGCGCGAGACGCAGACCGTGGCCATCGCGCTGTATGAATCGCTCGGCTACCAGCGCTGGGGCCGCCATCCGGCCTATGCGCGTGTGGATGGCCGGACGGTTGCCGGCGTGTTCTATTTCAAGTTTCTCCAGCCTGGGGGCCGTATCGCCGGATGATCACCGCCTATCCCGCCATCGATCTGAAGGATGGCGCCTGTGTCCGCCTGCGCCGCGGCGAAATGGCGGACGCCACGGTGTATTCCACCGACCCTGGCGCCCAGGCCCGCGCCTGGCAGGCGGCAGGCTTTGCCTGGCTCCACGTGGTCGACCTCAACGGCGCCTTCGCCGGCCGTCCGGTCAATGGGGAGGCGGTGGCGCAGATCCTCGCCAATGTCACGCTGCCGGTGCAGCTCGGCGGCGGCATCCGCGATCTGGCCGGCATCGAGACCTGGCTTGAAGCCGGCATCTCGCGCGTGATCCTGGGCAGTGCGGCGGCCAAGAACCCCGCTTTGGTGATCGAGGCCTGCCGCGCCTTCCCGGGACGGATCGCCGTCGGCATCGATGCGCGTGACGGCTTTGTGGCAACCGAAGGCTGGGCCGAAACCTCCACCCTGCCGGCGCCTGAACTGGCGCGGCATTTCGAAGGCGCCGGGGTGGCCGCCATCATCTACACCGACATTGCGCGGGACGGCATGCTGGGCGGCCTGAACATCGAGCAGACCGTGGCGCTGGCCTCCGGCATCTCCACCCCGGTCATCGCCTCCGGCGGCGTGGGCCAGGCCAGTGATCTGATGGCGCTGAAATCTGCCCAATGTCCGGGCATTGAAGGTGTCATCATCGGCCGCGCTCTGTATGACGGCCGGATCAACCCGGCCGAGGCGCTCACGATTTTGGCATCGTGACCGGATGTGTTGAGAACTTGTAGAGGGTGTGACGCAATAATGGGCTTGCATGTGCAAAGAGCACTTGAATGCGGCCACAATATCCCGTCAAACCCGCCGCTCTGAGGAGAGAGTTCCGAGTGCTCAAGCTGCGTGTCATCCCCTGTCTGGACGTCAAGGACGGTCGCGTCGTCAAAGGCGTGAACTTTGTCGACCTGCGCGACGCTGGCGACCCGGTGGAGCAGGCGCGCATCTATGACGCAGCCGGCGCCGATGAGCTGACCTTTCTCGACATCACCGCAAGCCACGAGAACCGGGACACCATTCTGGACGTTGTGCACCGCACCGCGAGCCAGGTTTTCCTGCCGTTGACAGTTGGCGGTGGCATCCGCTCCACCGAGGATATGCGCCGCCTGTTGCTGGCGGGGGCGGACAAATGCTCGGTCAATTCCGCGGCCCTGGCCCGCCCGGAGCTGATCCGCGAAGGGGCCACCAAATTCGGCAGCCAATGCATGGTGGTGGCGATCGACGCCAAGCAGGTGTCGCGGCACGACTGGCACGTGTTCAGCCATGGCGGCCGCACCGACACCGGGCGGGACGTGCTGGACTGGGCGCGCGAGGTGGCAAGCCTGGGGGCCGGCGAAATTCTGCTGACCAGCATGGACCGGGATGGCACCGGCCAGGGCTTCGATCTCGACCTGCTGCACGCCGTGTGCTGCGCGGTGCGCATTCCGGTGATCGCCTCAGGCGGGGTCGGCACGCTGCAGCATTTCGTGGATGGTGCGCGCGCCGGCGCCACCGGGCTGTTGGCGGCCAGCGTGTTTCATTTCGGCACCTTCACTGTGGGTCAGGTGAAGCAGGCCTTGCATCAGCACGGTCTGCCGGTGCGTCTGCCCCGTCCTGCCATGCAGGCTGCGTGAGAGAAGAATGGCAAAGCCCCCCAAGAAACTGGTTCCCAAGCCCGCTCCACTCGGGGCCAAGCCGGCCAAGAAAACCGCGGTCAAGAAACGGCCGCTGCAGGTCGTGATGGTGCCGGACGCGGATGCGCTCTCCGGCCAGGTGCTGGACGCCCTGCACGCCACCATCGAGGCCCGCAAAGGGGCGGATCCGTCCACCAGCCATTCCGCCAAGCTGATGTCGCGCGGCACCGCCAAGGTTGCGCAGAAATTCGGCGAGGAAGCGGTGGAATGCGTGATCGAGGCGGTCGCCGGCAACCGCACGGCGCTGATCGCCGAAAGTGCGGACGTGCTCTACCACCTGATGGTGCTGTGGGCCGATGCGGGCGTGCAGCCGGCCGAGGTCTGGGCTGAGTTGGAGCGCCGCAAGGGGGTTTCCGGCATTGCCGAAAAGGCCTCACGCGTGCAGAAACTGGCGATAGCTTTCGGGATCGGCTCCACCAAGATCCCGTGATCGCGGGAGCGCAGCATGCCGGTCAAAGGCTTGGGTGAATACGACAGCAACAACATCTTCGCCCGCATCCTGCGCGGTGAGATCCCGTCGCGCCGCGTCTATGAAAATGAATTCGCGGTGGCGTTTCATGACATCGCACCCCAGGCACCCTTGCACGTGCTGGTGATCCCGCGCGGCCCCTATATCTCCTTTGCCGACTTCACCACCAAGGCCAGCGACGCCGAGATTGCCGGCTTCTTCCGCGCGGTGGGCAAGGTTGCCGCCGATCTCGGCCTGGAGGCGCCGGGCTATCGTATCCTTGCCAATATGGGCGAGGATGCGGGCCAGGAAGTGCCGCATTTCCATATGCATCTGTTCGGCGGCAAACGCCTCGGCGCGATGTTGGTGGCACCCTGATGCAATGCGGTCTGCGCCCGCGAAACACGCCCCGTGTCTGACAGCGTCATCGACCATCCGAGCACAGCTTCCATGGCCGGGCCGTCAGTGTATGTCTCTCGCCTTGCCAAATCGCTGATCGGGGCATCGGTGGCGCTTGCAGCGGCTTTCACCCTGCTGTCGGTGATGTACGCCTTTATCGCGTTTCCCATGACCGACGATCTCTGGCGCACAGGTTTTCTACATCAAACTTCGATTTTTGACGCGACGCTCAAGTCATATATTTACGTTGACGGACGATGGTTTTCGCTTCTTGTTCAATACTTAACCTATTCGCCTGACCGTACCTGGCAAAACTATTTTCCGATGCTCCTTATCCCACACGCGCTGGTGCTGATCGGGCTGTGTTGTCTGGCGGCACTGGTGTCAGGGCGGCCATTCTTCTCTCCGGTTGCACTGCTGACCGGGCTGGTCGGCTATGCCTGGCTGTGGATCAATCTTCCCACGGGCGAGAATCTTTACTGGTTCCCAGCAGTGTTGGGATACTGGCTGCCGACAGGGCTTGGCCTCATCACGCTGTTCGTGCTGACCCGCGGGCGGGGAAAATGGTCGGATGGCGTGGTTCTGGCCGTGTCCTTCCTGCTGCCGGCCATGCACGAGGTCTGCGGCGGCTGGATTGCAGGCGCGCTGGGCCTCGTCACCTTGATCCGCCTGATGAACGGCCAGCCCGGAGCGCGGTTCACCGGACTGGCGACAATCATCGCCCTCGTCAGCCTGGCGATCGAGGTGATGGCACCCGGGGTGCGCCTGCGCGCACAATCCACACCGCATATGGCCGTGGTGGCAGCCCTGTTCCATGGCTATCAGCAATACGGGATCTTGCTGCAGCACTGGCCGTCACTGGTGTTGGTGTTGCTGCTGACAGCACTTGCAACGTCACGCCTGCGGCAATCACCGCTCTGGTACGCGCAGGCCCCCCATCTGATCAAAATCTGCCTCGCGCTGGCCGCAGGGCCGTTTGCGATCCTTCTTCTGGGGGCCATCGCCTACAGCCTGGGCGGTGGTGTGCCGCCCAGGCTGTATGACGGCGTCTATGTCCTTGTGGTGATTGGATTTGCCGTTCTGGCGGCGCTTATCGGCTTTGATCTCGGCACCCTCAACCGCAATCGCCAGATCGTCAGCAGCCTCTCAGCCCACAGTCTGGGATGCGTGCTGATGACGGCAGTCTTGATCATGGCGTTGCGACTGCCGCGTGCCGATGCGGCGTTCAACGAGATCCGGCTTTCGATGCACAACCGCGTTATCGCCGAGCAGCGCGACAGCGCGTTGCGGGCCGCACACCTTGCCGGGCAGATGGAGGTCGTGCTCCGGCAGAGCCTGCTGGACGAGCATATCCTCCCCACATGGTTCGATTATCGGCCTGACCCGACCTGGTACGCCAACCAGGATGCCGAGCTCTACTACGGCATACGCAGCATCCGGATCGATCCGGGCGCGCCTTGACCTGGTGCTGATAACAAGGTTTGCGATGTCGGCGGCCACCGGGAGCATATTGGCGGGCCACCCGGCCAAGTTGTTTTCGCTGGCCAATCGTTTATGCTCCGCGCACCGCACTTCGCGCCGCATGCCCAGAGACCCATGATGTCATTCTCCGCCGCCGACGCCATTGCACGACGGAGCCTTGGTGCGACCCCCGACCGGCTGAAGCAGATCAACGCGGCTGTGGTCTGGTTGGCCATGGCCTTCGCCATGCTGCTGGCCCTGCTGGCCGTGTTCTACGCCTTCACCGCCTTCCCGATGACCGACGACATCGAGCGCACCTCCGCCATGCGTGTGCTCTCGCCCTGGGCGCGGGTGGCCGATGATTACGGCGCCATCGACGGGCGCTGGTTTTCCCTGCTGATCCAGTATCTCTGCTATTCGGGAGACCGCACCTGGCAGCGTTATTTCCTGATGCTGATCATCCCGCATCTGCTGGTGCTGCTCGGCCTGTGCTGCCTGGCCGCCCTGGGCTGGCGCCGCCCCCTCGCGTCGCGGGAGGCCGTGGGCGCCGGTCTTGTTGCCTATGCCTATCTCTGGGTCAGCCTGCCGGCCGGCGAGAGCCTGTACTGGTTCCCGGCCCTGCTGGGGTATTGGCTGCCACCCGCGCTCGGTCTAATCACCCTGTTCATGCTGACGCGCAGCACCGGGCTGTGGTCACGGCCGCTGATCCTGCTTCTGGCGCTGATCCTGCCGGCTTTGCACGAGGTGTGCGGCGGCTGGATCGCCGGCGCCTTCGGCGTGATCACGCTCGTCCGGCTGATCAACCGCCGCGGCCGCGCCTGGTTCTCCGGGCTTGCAACCTTGATCGCACTGGCAAGCCTCGCATCGGAGGTGCTGGCGCCCGGCGTGCGCATCCGCGCGAAATCCACCGCCCATATGCCGATCCCGGACGCCTTGGCCCATGGCTATCAGCATTACGGGCTCATCCTGCATCATTGGCCCTCCCTGCTGGCGATCGGGCTGCTTCTCGTGCTGGCCACCTCGCGCCTGCCGGAGCGGCCGGTCTGGTATGCACAGGCCCCGAATGTCATCAAGCTGACCCTGACCTTGGCCTGCATCCCGTTCGCCATTCTGCTGCTGGGGGCGATCGCCTACAGCCTCGGCGGCGGCGTGCCGCCACGGCTTTATGATGGTGTCTATGTTCTGGTGGTGATCGGCCTGGCCCTGCTGGCCGCGCTGATCGGGTTCGATCTCGGCACAATCCCCACATTGCGCCACCTGTCAGACAGCCGCACCGGCGATGGGCTGCGCAGCGTCTGTGTGGTGGCTGCGCTGATCGCAACGCTGCCGCTGCCGCGCACCCATGCTGCGTTCTATGAACTTGGAACCGCGATGCGCAACCGCATCGTGGCCGAACAGCGCGACGCCGATCTGCGCGCCGCCCACAAGGCCGGGCAGAGCGAGGTCGTGCTGCATCAGAAGCTGCTGCCGATGCTGATCCTGCCCACCGGCTTCGACTACAATGACGACCCGACCTGGTATGCCAATCAGGACGCCGAATCCTATTACAACATCCGCAGCATCCGCGTCCTGCCGCCCCAGCCATAGCGCATTCTCGCCTCTGGCCGGATCTCGTCGGCGAAGCCCGTTGTTGACATCCAAGGCAACCCGGCCTCACTTTCAGCATCACCGAGGGGTGTCCCGACAAGGGGCTGAGACGCCGCTATCACGCACGGCAACCCTGAATACCTGATCCGGCTCATACCGGCGGAGGGACGGGATACCATCGCGCGACTGACATGGTCCCCCTGATCTCCGGTCTGAGCCAGCACCGTGAGAGAACCGCGTCCATGAACGAGATCAGCAAGACAGCGCCCGCCTCCGTCACCACCGGCCCGATCGTGGGGTCGCACAAGATCTACACCTCGCCCGAAGGCCGGCCCGATATCCGCGTGCCGTTCCGCGAGATCCCGCTCGACCCATCGGCCAATGAGCCGCCCTTCCGCGTCTATGACACCTCGGGCCCCTACACGGACACCGCACCGATCGATCTGGAGGCTGGCCTGCCGAAGATCCGCGCCCCCTGGATCGCGGCGCGCGGATTCGCCACCGTGGCCCCGCGCGAGGTGAAGCCGGAGGATAACGGCTTCGCCACCGGGGCCGCCCTGGTCGCCGCCTGCCCGGCGGAACAGACGATCTACGCAGGCAACCCGGGCCAGCTGGTCACCCAATACGAGTTCGCGCGCGCCGGCATCATCACCGAGGAGATGATCTACGTCGCCCACCGCGAGAACCTGGGCCGGGCCGCGGCGCATGACATGGCGGCCGAGCGCATCGCCGATGGCGAGAGCTTCGGCGCCGAGCTTCCCGAATTCGTCACACCGGAATTCGTCCGCTCCGAGATCGCGCGCGGCCGCGCCATCATCCCGGCCAACATCAACCACCCGGAGCTGGAGCCCACCATCATCGGGCGCAACTTCCTGGTGAAGATCAACGCCAATATCGGCAATTCCGCCGTCACCTCCTCCGCCGCCGAGGAGGTGGAGAAGCTGGTCTGGGCGATCCGCTGGGGTGGGGACACGGTGATGGACCTGTCCACCGGCCGCAACATCCACAACATCCGCTCCTGGATCATCCGCAACTCCCCGGTGCCGATCGGCACCGTGCCGATCTACCAGGCGCTGGAAAAGGTCGGCGGCAATCCGGACAAGCTGGATTGGGCGGTGTTCAAGGACACGCTGATCGAGCAGGCCGAGCAGGGCGTGGATTACTTCACCATCCATGCCGGCGTGCGCCTGGCCTATGTGCCGCTCACCGCCCGCCGCACCACGGGTATCGTCTCGCGCGGCGGGTCGATCATGGCGCGCTGGTGTCTCGCGCATCACAAGGAGAGCTTCCTCTACGAGCATTTCGACGAGATCTGCGACATCATGCGCAAGCACGACGTCTCGTTCTCACTCGGCGACGGGCTGCGCCCCGGCTCCAACGCCGATGCCAACGATGCCGCCCAGTTCGCCGAGCTGGAAACCCTGGGTGAGCTGACCAAAGTGGCCTGGAACAAGGGCTGCCAGGTGATGATCGAGGGCCCCGGCCACGTGCCGATGCACAAGATCAAGATCAACATGGACAAGCAGCTGCGCGAATGCGGCGAGGCGCCGTTCTACACGCTTGGGCCGCTGACCACCGACATCGCCCCCGGCTATGACCACATCACCTCCGCCATCGGCGCTGCGATGATCGGCTGGTTCGGCACCGCCATGCTCTGCTACGTGACGCCGAAGGAGCATCTGGGCCTGCCCAACCGCGATGACGTGAAGACCGGCGTGATCACATACAAGCTCGCCGCCCACGCGGCCGATCTTGCCAAGGGTCACCCCAACGCCAAGCTGCGCGATGATGCGATCAGCCGGGCGCGCTTCGAGTTCCGCTGGATCGACCAGTTCAATCTGGGCCTCGATCCGGACACGGCGCGGCAGTTCCATGACGAGACGATGCCGAAGGACGCGCACAAGGTGGCGCATTTCTGCTCGATGTGCGGGCCGAAATTCTGCTCGATGAAGATCAGCCAGGACATTCGCGAGGATTCCTTGCGTCAGAACGGCATGGTCGAGATGAGCGAGACCTTCAAGGCAAAGGGCAGTGCGCTGTATCTGAAGGCCGAGGACACTACGCCCTGAGCGAGCTGGACGACATCTTGGAGGCGATCGGCCAGCTCGATGACGATGACATCGATCTGGCCGACGCCGCGCTGCATCTTGCCCGCAGGGCGCAGCCGGACGCGGATTGGCAGGAGGCGCGCGCCCAGCTTTCCACCATCGCGCGGGCCGCCGCCTCCCTGGGGCGGGAGATCGACCCGCAGGACCTGCCCGCCTGCGCCGCGATGCTGGCCTGGCTGCTGCACGACGAGATGTCGCTGCAGGGCGATCGGCTGACCTATGACGACACCGCCAACGCCAATCTGATCATGGTGCTGGAGCGCAGGCGCGGGCTGCCGGTGGCGCTTGGCATTCTGTGGATCCATGCCGCACGGGCGGCCGGCTGGGATGCGTATGGCGTCAATTTCCCGGGCCATTTTCTGGTGGGTCTGGCCTTCGGCCAGCGCCAGGTTCTGCTCGATGCGTTCGAGGGCGGCACCATCGTCAGTGCCGAGGGATTGCGCGCGCTGCTGATGCAGACCCACGGGCGGCGTGTGGCGCTGAAGCGGGAGTTGCTGGCGGGGATGACGCCGCGCGCGGTGCTGCTGCGGCTGCAGGGCAACATCGCCTCACGCCTGGAACAGGGCGGCCAGACCGCGCGGGCGCTGGCCACACTGCGGGACATGCTGCGCATAGCGCCGGCGGAGGCCACGATCTGGCTGGATGCGGCGCGGCTGCATCAGCAAAGCCACGAACTGACTGCGGCCTTGGACTGCTACGACCGGTTTCTCGCCCTGGCGCCTGACAGCCAGGCCGCGCCACGTGTGCGTGAGGCGATGGCCGCTCTGCGCGGGCAGATGAACTGACGCCCCCAGGCCGGACGGCTTTTAACGGATTTGAAATCCACGGCTTTTAGCCTTGGCAGGGATATGTTTCCGGAGCCTGCCATGTTCTTCCGCCGCAGCGAAGCCGCGCCTTCCGATGTTTCCCGCCAGGCGCTGGACACCGTTCAGGCCAAGGTGATGATCGCGGACCGCGATCTCAACATCACCTACGCGAACGCCGCCGTCATCGCCCTGATGCGGGAGGCGGAGGATGAGCTGAAGCGCGAATTGCCGCGTTTCAGTTCGGAGACGATGATTGGCAGCAATATCGACATCTTCCACAAATCACCGGATCATCAGCGCCACATGCTGCGCAGCCTCACCAAAAAACATGAGGCAACGATCCGTGTCGGCCATTTTGCCTTCTGCCTTACTGTCACACCGTTGCTGGAGGGCGGAGCAATCTCGGGCTACGTGGTGGAGTGGGAGAACGCCCGCAACAGACTGGCCACCATGGATTATGACGCGCAGATCAACGCGATCAAACGCTCCCAGCTGGTGATCGCCTTCGACACGCAAGGCAATATCCTGGAGGTGAACGAGAATTTCCTCATTTTGTCCGGCTACGCATTGGAAGAGGTGGTGGGCCGGCATCACAGCATGTTTGCAACACCCGGTGTGGCGCAGTCCCGCGAATACAATGAGTTCTGGACAGCGCTGCGCCGTGGTGAATTCCGCCGCGGCACGTTCCGGCGTCTCGGCAAGGAGGGAAGGGTGTTCTGGATCGATGGTGCCTACAACCCGATCCTGGATGACCGCGGCCGCGTAACCAAAATCGTCAAAGTCGCCATCGACAGCGCGGCCAAGATGGATCTGGTGACCGAGCTGACCCGCACCGTGGCGGAGGTAAACACAGCGCTTGAACGCTCTGGCAGCGATGCCACCGAGGCGGTGCGCGTTGCCGGAGATGGTGCTGCCGTGATGACCGCGGTGGCCAGCAGCGCACAGGAGTTGGTGGCCTCAATCGGCGAGATCGCCGAAAGCATGGCA
>CAIYCW010000098.1 GCA_903924855.1 uncultured Rhodospirillales bacterium
AGCGAAGCGTCATCCGCCGAGGGACCTTTGTCGTGAGCCCTCACGGCCGACGTAGGGCGGAAGAGCGAAGCGTCATCCGCCGAGGGACCTTTGTCGTGAGACCCCACGGCCGACGTAGGGCGGAAGAGCGAAGCGTCATCCGCCAAAGGGTCGGGGTGGTGAGACCCCATGGCCGACGTAGGGCGGAAGAGCGAAGCGTCATCCGCCGAGGGACCTTTGTCGGGAGACCCCATGGCGGATGACGGCTTCGCCTCTTCCGCCCTACGGATCCGGGCACAAAAAAAGCGGCCCTAAGGCCGCTTTTTCAGATCTCAAGACCCGAAGGATCAGGCGCGACGGCGACGGGCGGCTGCCAGACCGGCGAGGCCCAGACCGAGGATCGACATCGTCATCGGCTCCGGCACGGTTGTCAGCGTGTTTGGCGTATCGAACGTGCCGCTCACGCTGATGATACCGGTGTAGGGATGCTGCCCGTTACCCGTCTGCGTGAAACCAAGGGTAAAGTCAGCAGTCTGGCTCGCGAACAAGCTTGGGTTGGTGCTCGTCACATTACCGATCCAGGAGAAATTCAGACCGGAGCTATTGCCGATTGTATTGTTTGACACAAGCTCAGATGTCGCCGTGAAAGTAAACGTCACGCTGTCAACTTCATCGACCCACGAGAAGTGAAAGCCGGTATCCGTACCCGCCGTGCTAATCGAAGCAGTGCTGAGGGTGATAGTCTCACCGCCGTTCACGTTACCCAGGCTCGTGTAGTTTGGCCCGAAGCTGCTCGCACCAGTCTGGAAACCGAAAATTGAGAGCGCGGAAACGCCGGCATTGAATGACAGCGAGGTTGCGCTCAGCAGATCGGTGCTACCGTTCGGCGTGATGCGCGCAGTGCTCGTCTGAAAGCTCGAATAGTAAGGCGTAGCATTCGCCTGACCAGCGAAGCCAGCGGCGACAATCGCGGTAGCGGCAAGAAGCTTGGATACGCGGGTCATGAGCTAGGCCCCCAAAGGACGTGAGATTACGTTGAAGACACGTATAACGTCTGCTTAACCCTTTGTGAAGCATTTTTGCCCGGAATCGCCGATTTTTCTGCAACTGCGATATAAGCGAAAAACCGTATGAAATCAGCACTCTAACATTGCCGACCCCAAAACGTTCCATGAATCCGCAATGCTCACCGCGGCAGAATCACCTCCCCCGCCACGCGAAACGCCTCCAGCCCCGCCGGGAATCCGGCATAGATGCAGACCTGCAGCAGAACCTCGCGAATCTCCGCCTCGCTCACCCCGTTGTTCAGCGCACCGCGCAGATGGCCGCGCAATTCGTGGCTCCGCCCAAGGGCCGCCAGCATCGCGATGGTCGCAATCGAGCGGTCACGCAGCGCCAGATCCGGTCTGGTCCAGACCATCCCCCAGGCTGCCTCCGTCACCAGCTTCTGCAGATCGGCGGAAAACCCATCCGCCCGGGCCAGGGCCGCATCCACATACACATCGCCCATCACCGCGCGGCGCACCGCCAGGCCCTGGTCGAACAACTCGCCCTGAAACATCTCGTCCTTCTGTGTCCCGCTCATTGCCAATCCTCCATCTGTTGCGCCGCACGCTGTCAGCGTGTCGTCAATTCGGCGTTTCAAGCCCGTATTCACGCCACTTCTTCATCCCAGCGTCGTATTCCGAAATTGCACAAGCCTGGCCGATCCGGCTTATACTGCGCTTCGGCTCGCGGATCTCGCCGCCGCCGCACCTGGACACAGACCGATGAGCACAGCCACCGCCCCGCTGAACCAGCTCTGGATCGAAGACCGCCTCACCAGCGGCCTGCTGCTGCGCCGCGTCTTCGCCTGGCTGCTCGATGCGCTGATCCTGGCCAGCATCGCAGGGCTGATGTGGATGGTCATCGCCACCCTCACCGTGCTCACCTTCGGCCTCGGCGCCCATCTCTTCGCCTTCCTCGCCGCCCTGCCCTTCCTCTATGGCTGGCTGTCACTGGCAAGCCCGATGCAATCCTCCCCCGGCCAGGCGCTGATGGGGCTTGTGGTGGTGCGGGACGACGATCTCGGCGCCCCCACAGGGCTGCAGGCGGCGATCTACATGCTGTTCTACCTCATCACCATGGCAACCGGCGTGATCTGGACGGCGATCGCCCTGTTCACCACCCGCCATCGCACGCTGCACGACATGCTCTCCGGCTGCGTTGTGGTGCGCCGCTCGGTGTGGCGCGCGCTGCTGCCGCCGCCCGCCTTGGCGTGATGCGCACCGCATGAGCTACAAGCCACCGCGCCGGCCGCAATTCTTCTACACCACCGCCCCGCTGCCCTGCCCCTATCTGCCGGGCCGGACCGAGCGCAAGGTTGTCACCGAGATCACCGGGCCGGATGCCGACCAGCTGCATGACCGGCTGTCCCGCGCGGGGTTTCGCCGCAGCCACAACATCGCCTACGCGCCGGTCTGCCCCGGCTGCTCGGCCTGCGTGCCGATCCGAATCCCGGTTGGCCTGTTCAGCCTCGATCGCGGGCTGAAGCGCGTGCTGAAGGCCAATGATGGCACCACCGGCGCCGAACAGCCCGCCCGCGCCACAGCGGAGCAATATCAGCTGTTCCAGCGCTACCAGCAGGCCCGCCATTTCGACGGCGACATGGCCACGATGAGCTTCTACGACTATCGCGCCATGGTGGAAGACACCCCGATCGACAGCCTGATGGTGGAGTTCCGGGACGCCAACCAGCGCCTGGTCGGCGCCTGCCTCACCGACCGGCTGGGCGATGGCCTGTCCGCCGTCTATTCCTTCTTCGATCCGCTGCTCGACCGCCGCTCCCCCGGCACCTTCATGATCCTGTGGCTGATCGAGCGCGCGCGGCAGCTCACTTTGCCGCATGTCTATCTCGGCTATTGGGTGCAGGAGAGCCGGAAGATGGCCTACAAGGCGCGGTTCAAACCCAGTGAGATCCTGGTCGCCGGCATCTGGCGCATCGCACCGGACCTCCCGGCCGAGCAGGCAGGGCACGCCCCCCAGGCGTCCGCCGCCGCATCCCCCCAGGCCACCACCAAGGTGAGCGTGGGATAGGCCGGTTCCAGCCTCCGCCACTCTCTCATTCGGCGCGAAACGCATCGGCGATGCGCCGCACGAGACCCGCACCATCGACCAGCATCACATCAAACCGGATGCCGGCCGCCCCCTGGCCGGGATTGGCCGCAAGCCAGAACTCCGCCGCCGCCAGCAACCGCAGACGCTGCCGCCGCCCCAGCGCAGACGCCGCCTCCCCCAGGCTCGCGCGGTGCTTCACCTCGATGAAGGCCAGCAGCCCCGCCGCCTCGGCCACCAGATCCAGCTCACCGCAGGGCGTGCGCACCCGCCGCCCCAGAATGCGCCAGCCCTCCGCCAGCAGCGCCTGTTCCGCCAGCGCCTCCGCCCGCACGCCGCTGGCCTGCGCCCGCACCCCATCCGCCATGCGCAGCGATGGCCTGCGCAGCCGCGCACGCGGTGGGCCGGGGCGAATTGGGGCAACCGTCATAGAGTTGAGGTTTTCAGCCCGGCGCTGCGATGGCAAGGTCTGTCCGCATCAGGAATTTGCCGTATGAGCCTGCCCTTTCGCCGCCTCGTCCGCCGCATTCTGCCGGTTCTGGCAGGGCTGGCCGGAACGTCGGCAGGGGTGATGGCCCAGCAAGCTGCCCTGCCCGCCACTCTTCCCGCCTCAGGTCTTGTCGTCACCAGCCAGCGCGCCGCCGCCGAGGCCGGTGCGGCCATGCTGCGCGAGGGCGGCACGGCGGCGGATGCGGCGGTTGCGGCAACGCTTGCGCTGATGGTGGTCTCACCGCAGCTGACCGGGCTTGGCGCCGATGCCATGGCGCTGTCCTATCGCAGCGGCAACGGCAGCGGTGTGACCACGCTGTGGGATGGCCGCAGCACCACACCGGCCGCCGCCGGCAGCGAGCTGTTCCTGGACCGCAGCGGCCAGGCCCTGCCGGACCAGGCTTTGTCCTCCGGCGGGCGGATGGTGGGCGCGCCCGGCGCGCTGCGCCTGCTGGAGGCGTTGCAGCACGAGGACGGCAAACTGCCCTGGGCGCGCGTGGTCGCCCCCGCCATTGCCCTGGCGCAGAACGGCTTTGCGGTCTCCCACTCCCTCGCCACAGCACTTGCCGCAGGCCACACCGCACCCGCACCGCGCGAGGCGGCGATGCTGACCAACCGCCCGCTCGCCCAGACCTTGGCGCAGATCGCAACCAGCGGGGCGGATGCCGTGCTGCGCGGACCCGTCGCCGCCGAGCTGGCCCGGCTGGTGCGCAACGACCGCAATCCCGGCCTGCTCACGGCGGATGATCTCGCCTCCACCACCCCGCAGCGCCGCCCGCCCTTCTGCCGGCCCTATCACGCAACCACGGTCTGCACCGCGGGCCCGCCCTCCTCCGGCGGTTTCGACCTGCAAGCCATACTGGCGCTGATGGACCTCACCGCCCTGCCGCGACTCGACCCCGCCGGGGCCGAGACCGCGCATGCCTTGGCCATTGCCGCCCGCAACGCCGAACGCCTGCGCGACCGCTTCCTCGGCGATCCGGACCAGATGCCGGTCGCTGTCGAGGATCTGCTGTCCCAGGCCGCTCTCGCGGCCCTCACCCGCCCCGCCAAAGCCCCCCACGCCGCCGACGCGCTGGCGGCCCTGCCCGGCTTCGCGCCCCTTCCGGCGGCCGTTCCCGCCCCGCTGGAGGCGGACAATGCGGTGGTGCTGGTGGTGGATGGCAGCGGCAACGCCATCTCGCTGTCGACCAGCCTGCAAAGCCTGTTCGGCAGCCGGTTGGCGCTGCACGGCGTGGTGCTGGGCGATGCGCTGCAAGGCTTCGCGCGCCAGGCCAATCTGGGCGGTGCGCCGGTGGTCAACCACATCGCAAGCGGCCGCCGGCCGCGCAGTGCGCTGGTGCCGGCCATGCTGTTCGATGCGCAGGGCCATCTGCGCGCGGTGCTCGGTGTGGAAGGCGGTGCCGGCGGCGGGCTGCGCCTGGCGCAGCTGGCGGTGCGGCTGATCGACCAGCGCCTGTCACCGCGTGCCGCCCTCACCGCGCCGTTCTTCCGGCTCGACGCCGAGACAGTTGTGCTCGATGACGGTGTCGGCGCCCATCTGCAGGCCGATCTGCTGCGCGCGCGCGGCGAAAAGGTCACCATCCAGCCGCCGAGCGCGCGGGTGATGCTGCTCTCGGTCAGCGACAGCTTCAGGCTCGCCTCCAGCACCCAGGCGGCCGGCGCCGTCATCCGCGCGCCGTAGCCCAGGCAGAGCAGCTCTACCCCAGCCGATCGCGCCCGATCAGCGCCAGCCCCTCGGCCACCGACACGAACTCACCCCCGCTGCTCACCTTCTCCGCCCCGAAACGCTGGGTGAACAGGCGCTGCACCGCCGGGACGAAAGACGTGCCACCGGTCAGAAACACATGATCGATGTCGCTGGCCTGCATCCCGCCCATCGCCAGCGCCCGGTCGATCACCCCGGCCAGAAGCTGCAACTCCGCGGAAATCCAGCCCTCGAAATCCTGCCGCGTGATCACAGCATCGATCGCGATGTCCTTGTGATGAAAGGACAGAACCGTCTCCTCGGCCCGCGACAGCGCTGCCTTGGCGGCGGAGACCACCTGGTAGAGCTGATAGCCCATCTCATCCTCGATCAGCTGCACCAACCCGCCCAGCCGCTCGGGATGCCGGCTGCAGGCGGCCACCTCGCGAATGTCGCGCAGCATGCGCGGCGCCTTCATCAGCGACAGACGATGCCAGCGCGCAAAGGCCGCGAAATATTCGGGCGGCACCGGCAGATCGGTGTTGCCGGGTCGATACGTGTCGCCCTTGCCCAGACGCGGGGAGATCACCTGATCGATGATGCGAAAATCGAACGCATCGCCGGCAATGCCGATGCCGGTGGTGGCAATCGGCGTCACCCGGCCCTGATCGAAGCGCACGATGGAGAAATCGCTGGTGCCACCGCCGAAATCGCCGATCAGCACGTTGGAGGGCCGGCTCAGCCCGCGCGCAAAGCGATAGCCCGCCGCCTCCGGCTCGAACGCCACGTCGATCGCGGCCATGCCGGCGGCGGCAAACGCCGCGCGCAGCCGCTCATCGCCGAACGCGTCATCCGCGGTCTCGCCCACGAACCGCACCGGCCGCCCTGCCACGATGCGGGCCTTGGACACATCAAGCCCCGCCGCTTGCAGCAGTGCGCGCAGGAAGATCGCAATCAGCTGCTCCAGCGTGACGGCGCGGTTGAACAACGTCGTCTGGGTGAAGCTGCGCTGCGCCAGATAGCTCTTCATCGACATGATCAGCCGGCTGTCCAGCGGATCATCGAGATAGGCCTCGATCGCCGCCGGCCCCGCCGCCGAATGGATCTCGCTGCGCCCGCGCGCCGCCTCCGCCCAGAAACACAGCACGGAGCGGAACACCGAAAGCTGCTCGGGGCCGAACTGCGCCGTTCTGCTGCTGCCATCCGGCTCCAGAATGGCGATGACCGAGTTGGTGGTGCCGAAATCGATGCCGATGATGGGAAAAGGCTGCGCCATGATGCGGTCCGCGCACTGAGAGCGCGGCTTGAAGCCTGAAAT
The DNA here is from genome assembly GCA_903924855.1 of uncultured Rhodospirillales bacterium. GTDB lineage: Bacteria > Pseudomonadota > Alphaproteobacteria > Acetobacterales > Acetobacteraceae > CAIQQQ01. The sequence goes on from CAIYCW010000098.1 coordinate 6,567, forward strand.
CCGTCCTGGTGCAAGCACTTTGCACACACGGCCTCTGCCACAGGACCGGCCGACGCCCGCCAATTAAATTCCGCCTGCGCGATCGTTCCGGTAGATTTCTCAACAAAACTATACTAATTTTTTTATAACGTAATGGTCATGATTTTTCTTGAAACGAATGAAGGGTGCAACGCCGTGAAAATCCCAACGACCCCATCCCTTCTGATCGTTCTCGTCCTGATCGGCTTGACCACCCCGGCCATTGCGGACGTCACCTATGTGATCGACCGGTCCAACACCCTTTCCACCACCGCGCCATTCGACTTCCTGGGCGACATCACAGTCCCCAATTACATCACGACGCCGACCACTTTTGCGGTCTCAAGCCTCACTGTTCTCGACAATCAGATCGGCGTCACCTCCGTCACCATCTCCCCTGATGTTGTCAGCCCGTATGACAACACGATGATGGGTGATGTCCTGACCTTGACCTATGGCGGCACCCCGGTGGTTCTGCAAAGCATCTTGCCGGTTGGCACCTTCTCCACCGCAGGGAGCTTCGGCAATGGCTGTGCGTATCTGCCGAACAGCCAGCTTGACTGCACCAGCGGGTGGGTGATCAACGATCCGCCGGTGGTCCAACCCGCCAGCAGTGTGGTTTACACGGTCTATCGTCTGGGCGCTTCTCAGGGCCAGTACGACTTCTACGGCACAATCACCGAGCCGGGCCTGATCACGTCGGACACGGTGTTCAACGTGTCGCAGTTCACTGTGACCAGCAACACGATCGGGGTTACCACCGTTGAGATTGATCCAAACACTCTCAATCCGTATTACCAACTCGGAATTTCGCCAGTACCGCCGGTGCTGGCCGATGTTCTTGGCCTGACATTCACTGTTCCATCCACAACCAATCTGCAAAGCGTGCTGCCCTCCGGCACGTTTGACACGCTGGGCACCTTTGGCAATGGCTGTCAGGCCCTCCCCTCTGGCCTCTTAGATTGCACGGGTGGGTCGGTCACGCTGGCCACACAGGGCGGCGATTCCGGCACGGATGGCCAGAGCGTGCCCGAGCCGATCAGCGCCTCGCTGTTCGGGATGGGCCTTGTGGGTGTTGCCGCCATTCGCCGCCGCAGCTGAACGGGCGACGCGACCGGCTTTTGCTGGTGTCTTCGCAATGTCACCAATCAGACATCAGGCTGCGGTGCAATTGCGCCATAGCGTGAGCCACCGGTTGTCGGCTGATCTGTGTGGACCCAGAAGATGCGATACGTCCCCCGCCTTTGTGTGATGTTTGTGCTGTCCATTGGGACGGGCACCGCCTTCGGCTGGACCTTGCAGCCGACACCCATGCCGCTGGGGCCCGCGGATATCGCACAATCCATCACCACGAAGGATGTCACGCAGGGCGTGCGCTTTGCGCAGATAAAGCGCGGGGCCCTGAGCGCGTCCGAGTATTGGACGGTCAATCTCGGGTTTTTTCACGATGCCGAGGCGGCCAAGGCGGATCTGGCGGCAATCGCCGCGCTGGGCTTCACACCGCGTCTCGACCCAGGCGCCGGGCGGGACGCGGCAGGCAGGGCTTTGGGGGTGTGGCTGTCCGTCGGGCGTTTTGCCACACAGGACGAGGCCAATGACGCGGCCGCGGCGATCACCAAGGCGGGTGGCACGAAATTCCGCCCCTTTGCGCGCAACACCGCACTCGCCGGCGATCCCGCCACCGGGCCGTGGCTGATCAACGTGCTGGCGATCGATCCGCACAGCTTCACCGGTCATCTGGCGGTGGCGCTGCCCGGCGGCGATGATCTGGGCGATGGCGGCGAGACCGTGAGCGAAGCGGTGGCGCGCACGCATGCTCTGGCCGGGGTGAACGGCAGTTTCTTCACCAACATCAACCCCGCCCATGCCAGGCTGCCGCCGCGCGCCCCGGTGGGTGCCACGGTGATCGATGGCAGGCTGGTGGCGGCGGCCACCGGCGGCAAGCCCGGCTTCGCCATCAGGCGCGATGCCACGGGCCGCACCAGTGCGGCACTGCTGCCGAAACTCTCAACCCAGATCACACTGTCCGATGGCACGGGACAGAGCATCGCGATCCGCACCATCGATCGCCCGCTGCTCGGCACGGTGGTCAATTGCGGCACGCCGGCCGAGGCGCCCACCACCAGACCGGCACATGACGTCACCTGCACCAACCATGACGATCTGGTGCTGTATGACGCGCTGTATCTGCGCGGCACCGCCTCCAACAGCGTGGTGGATGCCGGCTATCACGGCCTTGTCGTGGAGGTGCTGGTGGGCGCGGACGGCGTGGTGCGCGATCGGCATGGCGGGATCGGCCAAGCAGCCCCTTCGGGCGGCTTCGTGCTGCAGGGGCTGGGCCGCAGTGCCGCCTGGCTGGCAGCCCATGCGGCCCCGGGTGCGAAGCTCAGCGTGACCCGCAAACTGTTCTCAGACGGCCACGAGATTCCGCTGGAGCCCGGCCTGTCGGTGCTGGAAGGCGGGCCAACCCTGCTGGTGGCGCATCTGCTGGACAATGCCGCCGCCGAAGGTCACGGCCCGACGGTGGCCGGGGCCGACCAGGGCGAAGGGGCGGCGATCGCCAACGACAACTGGTACAATGGCTGGGTGATCGGCCGCAACGGCCGCACCGATATCGGCGTGACCGCGGACGGCACCATCCTGCTGGTCGAGATCGACGGCCGCAACCCGGCGATCAGCCTCGGCACCAGCATCGAGGAGACCGATGCCGTGATGCGCTGGCTGGGCTGCACGCAGGCACTCAACCTCGATGGCGGCGGGTCGAGCAACATGGTGGTGGGCGGCGTGTCGGTGGGCCATCCGTCGGACGCGACGGGCGAGCGCGGGGTTGGGGATACGATCCTGGTCCTGCCATAGGGGTGGCGTTTCTGAGGCGTCGTGTTTGCGGGCTGAGTGTCGCAAGCCGGTGGGTCAAAGTGCGCGATGCGGTTCGATGGATTGCTTCGCTTCGCTCGCAATGACGGATAGGGATAAGGGCAAATAAAACAAAGAAGGCCCCGCTTGCGCGGAGCCTTCGCATTGCCAGGTGGGATACAACCGGCCCCTCTGTATTAGCGACTCGCATCCCTCTTGGTCGAGGTACGAACCCAGGTCTGACCGGTTACCCGCTCCGTGAGACAATGAGACACTGGATCACCTCCTTTCAGTAAGTTTCGACTGAAATGATGGTGACGAAGTTTCCCCCCGCATTCAAGCCTCACGTGGAGTCGGGCCGATCAGGCGGCCAAAGATCACACAGCCGGCGAAAGACACGCCACCAGCCCCTCGCAGACCTGCTCAACCTGTGCATCTGTCAGCTGCGGATACATCGGCAGGCTCATCACCTCGGATGCCGCACGCGCGGTCTCGGCACAGGCAGCGGGGCCCATCGCCACCCGCCCGGCATAGGCTGGCTGCAGATGCACCGGCACCGGGTAGTGAATGCCGGTGGCGATCCCGGCCGCGCGCAGCCGTGCCTGCAGCTCGGCCCGCCCCGTCACCCGCACCACATATTGGTGAAACACATGCTCAGCGCCCGCGCGCAGCGCCGGCGGGCGGATCAGGCCGCCGGCCAAGGCTGTGTCATACTGCCGGGCGATGTGCTGCCGGCGCGCATTGTGCGCATCCAGATGGGTCAGCTTCACCCGCAGGATCGCCGCCTGGATTTCATCGAGGCGCGAATTCACCCCCTCGAACTCGCTGATGTAATGCGTCTTCCAGCCATATTGCCGCAGGGCCGCGACCTTTTCCGCAAGCACAGCATCGCTGGTCGCCACCACACCGCCATCGCCCAGAGCGCCCAGATTCTTGGTGGGATACAGGCTGAAACAGCTGATCGCGGTCAGCGTGCCCAGCTTGCGCCCGCCCAGCGTGGCGCCATGCGCCTGGCTGCAATCCTCGATCACCGGAATACCGTAGCGGGCGGCAAGCGCGCTGATCGCGGGCATGTCGCAGGCCTGGCCGTAAAGATGCACCGCGATGATGGCGCCAATCGGCGCAAGGCCCGACGGCGGATTGGCCAGTACCTCGGCCAGCTCACCCGGGTCCATCGTGTAATGCACAGGGTCGATATCGATCAGCACGGGTGTCGCCCCGGCCATCTCGATGGCGGCAACGGTTGCCACCGCCGTGTGCGAGACCGTGACCACCGACTGCCCCGGCCCCACCCCCAGCGCGCGCAGCGCCAGCACCAGCGCGTCGGTGCCGTTGCCGCAGCCAATGGCGTGGGTGGTGCCGAGCCAGGCGGCAAACTCCGCCTCGAAGGCGCGGCCCTCGCCGCCCAGAATATACCAGCCGGAGGACAGCGCGCGCGCCACGGCGGCATCGATCTCGGGTTTCAGCTCCAGATAGCCCGCACCCGGATTGGCCTGCTGAATCATGCTCATTGTGCTCTCACAGATAGGCGGCAAGCCGCGTCTTGTACCAGTCGAGCGACCGCCCGATCCCATCCTCCAGCCCGATTTCCGGCTGCCAGCCGGTGGCGGCCCTGAAGGCGCTGTCATCGGCGTGGTAGCTGCCGATATCGATGCTGGCGCGATCAGCCGGGAATTCCCGCGTGGTGAAACCCGCCTCCGGCAGACCCGCAGCCTTTGCCCGTCGCGTCGTCATCTCGGCGATCTCCAGCAGCGAGGCCGGCGGCGATCCGCCCAGATTATAGACCTGGCCATGGCAGGCAGGCGTCTCGGCCGCCAGCAGAAAGGCGCGTGTGACGTCATCGACATAGGTCATGTCGCGCAGCTGTGCTCCGCCCCACACCTCGAACGGCCGGCCTTCCAGCGCGCAGCGCAGCCAGATGCCGAGGAAGGTCTGCCGCGCGTCGCGGATGCGCAGCCGCGGGCCGTAGCAATTGGTCAGCCGCAGCGAGACCACCGGCCGCCCCGCCGTGCGATGTTCGATCATCCAATACTGCTCGCCCGCGAATTTCGACACGCCATTGGCATCGGGCGGCGCCACCGGGTGTTTCTCATCCACCGGCAGATAAAGCGGCCGGCCGTAGAACTGCCGTGTCGAGGCATGCACCACCACGGCAGTGGGGGCCGCCTCCCGCGCCGCCTGGATCAGGCGAACCTGGGCCACCGCGTTCACCGCGATATCGGCCAGCGGATCGCGCTGCCCGCCCATATGGCTGGTCTGGGCGGCGAGGTTGAAGATCACATCCACCCCCTCGCATA
>CAIYCW010000099.1 GCA_903924855.1 uncultured Rhodospirillales bacterium
CAACACCCCGATCCCGACCAAGAAGCGCCAGTACTTCTCCACCGCCGATGACGGGCAGACCGCGGTGACCATCTAGGTCTACCAGGGCGAGCGTGAGATGGCGGCCGACAACAAGGCGCTCGGCCAGTTCGACCTGGTCGGCATTCCGGCCGCCCCGCGCGGCGTGCCGCAGATCGAGGTGACCTTTGACATCGACGCCAACGGCATCGTCTCGGTGCAGGCGAAGGACAAGGCGACCGGCAAGGAGCAGCAGATCCGCATCCAGGCCTCGGGCGGCCTGTCGGACGCCGATATCGAGAAGATGGTCAAGGAAGCCGAGGCCAATGCCGAGGCGGACAAGGCGCGGCGTGCCTTCATCGAGGCGAAGAACCACGCCGATGGCCTGATCCATCAGACCGAGAAGACGCTGAAGGACAACGAAGGCAAGGTGGCGCCAAGTGACAAGGCCGAGGCGGAGGCCGCGATTGCGGCTTTGCGCACCGCCATGGAAGGCACCGAGCTTGCCGCCGTCACCTCCGCCACCGAGGCGCTGACCGCGGTTGCGATGAAGATCGGCGAGGCGGTCTACAAGGCCTCGGCCGAGCAGCCGGAGGCCACGGCCGCCCATGATGCCGGCCACAAGCCGGGCGAGAAGGTGGTGGATGCCGACTTCGAGGAAGTCGACGACAAGCGCAAATCCGCCTGATCGTCCCGGTCTAGCTTCGCAACGCTGGCTGGCAGGCCCTGTTCTGGTTCAATCCGGGGCAGGGCCGCGCCGGTTCTATTGAGGTCTTTCGATGGCCAAGCAGGATTACTACAGCACGCTGGGCGTCGCCCGCGATGCGAGCGCGGATGACCTGAAAAAGGCCTACCGCAAGCTCGCCATGCAGTACCACCCGGATCGCAACCCGGGCGATGCGGCGGCGGAAGCCAAGTTCAAGGAGATCAACGAGGCCTATGACGTCCTGAAGGACGACCAGAAGCGCGGCGCCTATGACCGCTACGGCCATGCCGCCTTCGAGGGCGGCGGCGGCGGTGGCGGTGGCCAGGGCTTCGACGGATCGGGCCTGGGCGACATCTTCGACCAGATGTTCGGCGACTTCATGGGCCGGCGTGGCGGCGGCGCTGGGCCGCGCTCCGGGGCGGATATCCGCACCCAGGTCGAGATCGACCTGACCGAGGCCTTCGCCGGCACCAAGGTGACGCTGCGTGTGCCGACCCGGGTGTCCTGCGAGACGTGCAGCGGCACCGGCTCGGAAGGCAAGGATGGCGGGCGGGACACCTGCTCCACCTGCGCTGGCGTGGGCAAGGTGCGCGCCCAGCAGGGCTTCTTCCTGGTGGAACGCACCTGCCCGACCTGCGGCGGCAAGGGCCGCATCATCCGCAACCCGTGCCGCATCTGCCACGGCGCCGGCACCATGCAGCGCGAGCGCAGCCTGCAGGTGCAGGTCCCGGCCGGTGTTGAGGATGGCACGCGCATCCGCCTGGCCGGCGAGGGTGAATCCGGCGGGGCCGGCGTGCAGCCGGGTGATCTGTATGTGCATGTGTCGATCCGCCAGCATCCGCTGTTCCAGCGTGATGGCGCCAATGTGTTCTGCGTGGTCCCGCTGCGCATGACGCTGGCGGCGCTGGGCGGTGAGATCGAGGTGCCGGCCATCGATGGCAGCCGGGTGAAGGTGAAGATCCCGGCGGGAACCCAGACCGGGGACAATCACCGCCTGCGCGGCAAGGGCTTCTCGGTGCTGCGCTCCGCCGCCCGCGGTGACATGTATATCCAGGTCAAGGTGGAGATCCCCAACGCGCTCAGCCGGCGCCAGCGCGAGCTGCTGGAGGAGTTCGAGCGTGAGGCGGCCAGCAAGTCGAGCCCGGAATCGGAAGGCTTTCTCGACAAGATGAAGGCGTTCTTCGACAAGGCGGCACGCTCGTGAAGCAGGGCTTCGGCATCGCCGGCATCGCCGGGCGGATGGGCCAGATGCTGGTGCAGGAGGTGGCGGCCGCCGGCGCGCCGCTCGCAGGCGGCATCGACCGGCCGGGCGTGAACGATATCGGCAGTGCCGATCTGTTCGCCGATATCAGCGGCCTGGCCGAAGCCTCCGAGGTGGTGATCGATTTCACCCATGCCAGCACGGCGCGCGTGCATGCGAGGGCGATGGCACGGGCCGGCACCGCTTGGGTGGTGGGCACCACCGGCCTGTCCGCCGAGGATGAGGCGGAGCTGAAGCGCGCCGCGGAGACCATCGCGGTGGTCTATGCGCCGAATTTCGCGCCGGGCGTTAATCTGGTGCTGGCGCTGGCCGAGCAGATGGCGCGCGCCCTGCCGGCCGCGCGCTACGACGCCGAGATTGTCGAGATGCATCACCGCCAGAAGGTGGACGCGCCGTCCGGCACCGCGATCGGGCTGGGCCAGGCGGTGGCGCGCGGGCGCGGGGTACAGCTGGCGGATGTCATGCAGAGCGGGCGCGATGGCCACACCGGGGCCCGCCCGGATGGCGCCATCGGCTTTGCCGCCCTGCGCGGCGGCCAGGTGGTGGGTGAGCACACGCTGCTGTTCGCCGCGGCCGATGAGCATATCGCCATCACCCACCGCGCCTTTGATCGCCGTGTGTTTGCCGCAGGCGCGGTGCGCGCGGCACTTTGGGTGCGTGGGCGCGCACCTGGGCTGTATTCGATGATGGATGTCTTGGGGATGCGGGCTGGCGGGTAGCTGGGCTTTTGGGAAAGCCCGGGCTCGGCGGATGACGGCTTCGCCTTTTCCGCCCTACGATATGGCGGTGCCAGATCAGCGGGAGCTTGGACATGCGCCTCATCCTTGCCGTCACCCTCGCCCTTGCCGGCCTCTCGACAGCCGGCCGCGCCCAGCCGGTGATGCAGACCATCACACTGCCCGCGGCCCCACCGCCGGTTTCCGTCACGCTGGATCACGCCACCACGGCCCTGGTGCTGCTCGACATGTCCAACGTCACCTGTCTGCCGCAGAAGATCTGCATGGAGCAGATGCTGCCCCGCGTGCGGGATCTGCTGGCGCGGGCGCGCGCGGCCGGGATGATGGTGGTCTACACCCATCCCAATCGCCCCAATGTCAGCATCCTGCCGGAGGTGGCACCACAGCCAGGGGAGAAGGTGCTGATCCCGGACGCGCAGGACAAGTTCTATGGCTCCAGCCTGGAGGCCGATCTGAAGGCGCGTGGCGTGACCCATGTGGTGCTGGCCGGGTGGCGGATGAACGGCTCGGTGGTCTACACCTCCGTCGGTGCCACGCTGCGCGGCTTCACGGTGGTGGTGGTGCAGGATGCAAGCCTGGCGCCGAGCGAGGCGGATATCGCCATCGGCCGCTGTCAGGCGATGACCCAGCTGAGTGCCAACGAGACCAACGCGAAGCTGAAGCCGCATGCCACTACGCTGTCGTTGGCCTCTGAGATCACCTTCCGCTGACCTCCTCCCGCATGCCTTGAAACACTTGGCTTTGCACCTGACCGCGGGCACTCTGCGTGCAATCGGGGCGGGAGAGCGGCATGCGGCTGTTGGTGGTGGGCGCTGGGGCAACCGGCGGGTATTTCGGCGGCCGGCTGGCCCAGCACGGGCGTGATGTCACCTTCCTGGTGCGCCCGGCGCGCGCGGCGCTGATGCGCGAGCGCGGGCTTTCCGTGACCAGCCCGCATGGTGATTTCCAGATCGCACCGCAGCTGGTGACGGCAGCCGAGCTCACCCCCGGCTATGACGCGGTGCTGATCGCGGTGAAGGCCTATTCGCTGGCGCAGGTGTTGCCGGAGGTGGCGAAGGCGATCGGGCCGCAGACCATGGTGCTGCCGGTGCTGAACGGCATGCGCCATATCGAGGCCTTGCAACAGCAATTCGGGGCCGAGGCGGTGGTGGGCTGTGTGTGCCGGATCGCGGCCACCGTCACCGCCGAGGGCGGCATCGCCCAACTCGCGAAGTTCCATGAGCTGTCCTATGGCGAGCTGTCCGGGGCGGCGTCACCGCGCGTGGCGGCCCTGCACGACTTCATGAGCGGCGCCGGGTTCGATGCGCGCATCGCCGCCGATATCGCGCATGAGCTGTGGGAAAAATGGGTGTTTCTGGCAACGCTTGGCGGCGTGAACTGCCTGATGCATGCCAGCATCGGCGAGATCGCCCGCGCGGATGGTGGCATTGCCTTCATCAACGGCTTCCTCGACGAGGTGCTGGCGGTGGTTTCAGCCGAAGGCGCGGTGATGACCGACGCCTTCATCGCCCGCACCCGGGCCGGTGTCACCGATCCCACCTCCAGCCTGACATCCTCGATGTATCGTGATTTCAGCGCCGGCGGGCAGATCGAGGCCGATCAGATCCTGGGTGATCTGGCGATCCGCGCCCGCGCCCGGGGCGTTGCCACGCCGCGCCTGGATGCGGTGTGCGCGCATCTGGCGATCTATCAGGGGCGGCAAAGCAAAAACGCGTAAACCGCCCCGATGTGCGCGAGGCGCACGTTGACACCGGATGAAACCTGATCGAAACTGTCGGACAATAATGCAACAAGCCGTGTCCAACAGGCGAGATTGGGGGAAGCAGGATGGCCGAGATTCTGGTCTGTCGAGAGGGGGAGATGGAAGAGGGCGATGTGCGCATCGTGGCCTCCGGCCATCGCGAAGCCGGCGTGTTCTTCCAGGACGGGGCCTATTACGCCTATCGCAATCTCTGCCCGCATCAGGGTGGGCCAGCCTGTGAGGGCATGATCGTGCCCAAGGTGCTTGCGGTGATCGCCGAGGACCAGACCGCCCACGGCCACACCTATGACGAAAGCCAGATGCATTTCGTCTGCCCCTGGCATGGCTATGAATACGACATGAAGACCGGCGTCTGCGCGGGCGATTCGTCGCTGCGGCTGCAAAGCTGTGCGATCAGCCAGCGAGACGGCCAGGTCTATGTCACGCTCTGAGCAGGATGAGCTCACCGACCAGCTGATCGCCGCCTTTCAGAGCGACGCGCTGTCGGATGCCAATCTGCAGCGCCTGTTCGAGGCGTCGGTGCGGCTGTTCGCCGAGCGCGTCGAGGAAGGGCGGATCGCCGCACCGTTTCCGGACGATAACGGCGTGGTCGCCACCGAAGCCGCCATCGCCTGCAGCGCCGTGCTGCGCGCGGTCAATATCGAGACATTCGAGCTGGGGCTCTGGCAGTCCTGGCAGGGCCAGCATTGAAGGCCGTAACCAATCACGCCGGGGGGCACATCGATGGATAACGCAGTTCCGCATTTCCGTGATCCGCACAAGACCGAGTTCGAAACTGCCCAGTTGCTGCGCAACGCCACCCAGCAGGCGGAGCTGCGCAACTACAAGGATTTCCTGATCGTCGATGTCGACAGCCATCACTACGAGACGGAACATCTGGGTGAGATTCTGAAATACGTCGATGACCCCACCATCCGCCAGCTCGCCAGCGGCAAGATGTCCGTCGGCCGCTCCGGCCTGATGCCCGGGCAGCTCGGGTTTCAGGACATGGGCGGGCGCATCACCCGCTACACCAAGCGCAAGACCGAGCGCACCCCGCCCACCCCGCATCGCGACGTGTCGCTGGCGAAATACTGGATGGACGCGATCGGCGTGGACATCGCCTGCCTGTTCCCCACCGCGATGCTGCATCTGGGCATGCACCCGGATGTGTCGATGGAGGTGCAGCTGGCGCGCGGCTATAATCGCTGGATGACCGAGCGCGTGCTGGCCGATCAGCCGCGGCTGTGCTCGATGCTCTATCTGCCGCTGAACGCGCCCGATGACGCGGTGAAGATCATCGAGGAGTTTGGCGACAAGAAGGGGGTGACCGGCTTCATGGTCACCTCAACCCGCTACCGGCCGATCTTTGACAACGCCAACATGAAGGTGTTCCGGGCGCTGGAGGAGCGCGGCCTGCCGCTGTCCTTCCATGCCGGCTACAACTGGAACGACCAGTCCCTTGCCCAACTGAACCGCTTCATCTCGGTGCACGCGCTGGGCTTCACCTTCTTCAACATGATCCACATGACAAACTGGATCATCAACGGCCTGCCGGAGCGCTTCCCGAAGCTGAAAGTGCTGTGGATCGAAAGCGGTCTCGCCTGGATCCCGTTCATGATGCAGCGGCTGGACAATGAATACATGATGCGCACCTCGGAGGCGCCGCTGCTGAAGCGCAAACCGTCCGACTATATGCGCGACATGTTCTACTCGTCCCAGCCGATGGAGATGGTGAACAACCGTGCCATGCTGGAAGAGACGTTCAAGATGATCAATGCGGAGACGCAGCTGGTCTACTCGTCCGACTATCCGCATTGGGACATGGACCTGCCAAGCACGATCTACGACCTGCCATTCCTGAGCGAGCAGGCCAAGCGCAACATTCTGGGCGAGAATGCGCGCAAGCTGTTCAACCTGGAGCCGGTGTTCTCGGAGACCAAGCTGGCTGCGCGGCTCAAAGGGTGAAGCATGCAAGAGACTTTTTTTTGTAAACAAAAAGAAGCAAAAAACTTTTTCCATTGGCCTGCGGCAAGATGCGGGTTGCTGGATGAAGTTTCTGACCTGGGGTGAGTAAGAAACAAGCGCTTTCTTTGCCGTGCGTTCGGAACAAGCGTCCAAGACAATCAAAAAAGGGCAGCAACAATGTCCGCATCCAAGACGGTCAACGTCAATGACCTGATCGATTCCCGCCCCGTCGGCCGGTTTCAGATCGAGATCCTGATCCTGTGCATTCTCGTCACCTTTGTGGACGGGTTTGACGTGCAATCCATCGCCTTCGCGGCCCCCGATATCATCAGTGGCTGGAAGATCACCAAGGGTGCCTTCACCCCCGCTCTGCTGGGCGGCGTGATCGGCACGGTGGTGGGCACGCTGGGCATCGGCCCATTTGCCGATGTGGTCGGCAAGAAGCGGATCATCATCCTCTCCACCCTGCTGGTCGGGCTGTGCTCACTGGCGACGGGCTTTGCCCATTCGATCGAGACGCTGGCAGTGATACGTTTCCTGACCGGGCTTGGCATTGGCGGAGCCTATCCGAACGCGATCTCACTGGCCTCGGATTACAGCCCTGGCCGGCGGCAGACGCTGATGGTGGTGCTGGCGGTGTCCGGCAATTCGTTCGGCGGCGTGGTTGGCGGCATGCTGGCCTCCGAGATCATCCCGGCTTTCGGATGGCAGGGGATGTTCCTGGTCGGTGGCGTGCTGCCGCTGCTGCTGGTGCCGGTGCTGATGTGGCGGCTTGCGGAATCGGTGCCGTTCCTGGTGGCCACACGCAAGGGCTCGGCCGCGGTGATCGCCCTGCTCGGCCGTCTGGCGCCGGAGCAGCGTTTTGCCGCGGACACCGATTTCGTGCTGGCCGAACACGCGCGCGGTGGGGTGCCGGTGAAGCATCTGTTCACCGATGGGCGTTACAAGCTGACCCTTCCGGTCTGGGGCATGTGGTTCATGAACCTCACCGGCATGTTCTTCCTGTCGGCCTGGCTGCCGACCATCACCAAGGCGGCCGGCCTGTCGCTGGAACGCTCGGAGCTGGCAGGCTCGCTGCTGCATGCCGGCGGTATCATGGGCTGTATCGGCTTTGGTCTTGTGGTGCGCAGCGTGAATTCCTGCACCGCGCTCAGCCGCTTCTATCTGATGGGGGCGGTCTCGATTGCCGTGCTGGGCCAGGTCAGCGCCGAGCCGCTGCTGGTGCTGGTCGCGGCCTTTGTGGCCGGGTTCTGCGTCATCGGCGCGCAGAACTCCTCCAACGCGGTGACCGCACGGCTTTACCCCAATTTCATCGGATCGACCGGCATGAGCTGGGCGTTCGGGGTGGGACGCATGGGCTCGGTGGCCGGCCCCGCGATCGGCGGGTTGCTGCTGTCGATCGAACTCGACACGCCGACCTTGTTCCTGGTGGCGGCGGTGCCGGGCGTGCTGGCGTCGATCTGCGCGGCCATCGTCTCCAGCCAGCGCGCCGCGCGGGAGGCGGATCTGCCGGTGATCGGCGGGGCCTTGGCGGAGGGGCCCGCCGAATAGGGGCGCATCCGCGCCTGGCCGAATAGGGGCGCATCCGCGCCTGGCGGCGAAGACCGTTCCGGTCAGAGCGCGCCGGGCTGGTCCAGCTCGGCGGCGCGCAGGGTTTTCGCCTGTTGCAGATATTGCAGGGCGCGGTTGGTGTCGCCGCGCTGGCGGGCGATGTTGGCGGCCTGCAGTGCCAGCGAGGCGTCGGTCGGGAAGCGTGCCAGCCCCTCCCGCGCGAGATCGTCCGCGGTGGCCAATTGCCGTGCCGCGATGGCGGCGTTGATCGCGGCCATGCGCACCGCGAGATCGTCCGGTGCGTTGCGCATCAGCCCCTGAAGCTGTGACAGCGAGGCTGCCGGCCGGCCGCTGGCCGCCTCGATCCGGGCATAGGCCACCCGCAGCATCGGGCTGACGGGATGCGCGTCCAGCCTGGCCTTGGCAACACTCTGCGCCTCGGCCAGACGGTTCTGCTGCATCAGCGCGTTGATCTGCTGCACCGCCATCGCATCGGCCATCGCATCGGCGCCCTGGCGCTGATCGGCGGTGAGGTTTTGCGCATTCACCCCGGACAGCATGGCCTGCGACGCCGCCATCTGGCCCATCTGCATCAGCGCGCCGGCATAGGTGAGGCGTTGCGGGTTGCTGGGCGGGCTGGTGTTCTGCAGGGCGATCTCGAACATGTGGCCGATCTCGTCATCCATCAGCCCCACCACCAGCGCCTGCGCCAGGATGATGCCGCGCTCGCCGGTGGGATCGGGTTTGGCGGCCAGCGCCAGCAGGGCGGCGAGGCGCTCGTCGTCATCGTCGATCGCATCGGTCTTGGCGATGTCGGCGCGCAATATCTCCAGGCCGAGCACGATGCGCATGTCCGCGTTGCGGCGGCCCGGCGGGATGGTGCGTGCGATCCGGGCGGCCTGCGCGTCGTCCTTCTGGGCGCGGGCCCAGTAGAACGCGGCCTCCTGCGCCTGGCGGCCGTCATCGCTGGTGGCAGCCTGGGCCTGCTGCGCCAGTGCCAGCACCGGGGCGATGGTGGCGGAGGCGGCTGCGGTCTTGCCGAGGGCGGATTGGGTGTTGGCCAGGGCAAGCCTGGTCCAGACATTGCGCGGATCACGGGCCAGCGCCTCCGTCAGGCGCTGCTCCTTCTCTGGCCCGTCCAGGAGGGCCGTGGCCTGATCGCGCTGCCGGTCGGCCGTGATGCGGGCGATGGTGGCAAGGCCCGCGCTGTCGCGCGACTGGGTGTAGAGCGCTTCGGCCTTGGCGCAGAATGCGGCGGCATCGGTGGCGTGGGCCTGCTGGTAGAGCAGGCGGCACATTGTCAGATTGGCTAGGGCGTTCTGCGGATCGAGCTTCAGCGCCTCACGCAGCGTGGCCGTGGCGGCTGGCAGGCGGTTGGCGCGCAGTTGCAGGTCGCCCAGATTGGTCAGGCTCTGCGCCGTGCGATTGGACGCCACCAGGGCGGCCATCTTGGCTTCGGCCTGATCGAATTTGCCGGCATCGGCCAGTTGGGCCACCTCGTCATAGCGCCGCTTCGCCTCGCGCGCGCCTTCGGCTGCGGCGCGGGCATTGGCTTCGGGGTTGATGCCCAGGATGTTCTCGAACTCGGTGCGCCGGTCTGGTGCGAGTGCGGCCGCCTTGTCGAACAGGGTGCGCCAGTCGCCGCGGCCCTGCTTCTGTTGGGCGGCGGCGAGGAAGATGGTGGCGTCGGCGTCGCTGGGGTCCTCGGCGAGGGCCTCGCGGAATTTGGCTTCGGCGTCCGCCCATTTGGACTGCGACAGCAAATCCATGCCGCGCAGCTGGGCCAGCTTGCCTTTGCTGGGCAGCACCTGGACGAATTCCTGCCGCTTGGCCTCGATCGCCGGATCGTTCGGGTTGTCCTGCAGGTAATCCTCGATCTGCTGCAGCGGGCGCGGCGCCGGGCCCTGCCAGAGCAGTGCGTCATGCCACACTGCGCGGGCGGCGGAGGCGATGGTGGGCATTTTGGCAAGGGCCCGCAGCCGGTCGATGCCGGCACTGCGCGTGGCGTCCATGTTGACCATGGCCTTGGCGTAGGCGAGCTGCAGTGCAAGGTTTTTCGGGTTGGCATCCGCCACCTGGCCGAACTCGGTCACCGTGTCGTAGGCGTCCGCCGAGTCCTGCGGCAGGGACAGCACCTTGATGAGGTAGTATTCGCCGGCGATGTCGATCGGCACCTGGCCGTCATGGATCAGCTTGGAATATTGCGCGAGTGCGGCGTCGTTCTGGCCCTTGTGGGCGAGGATGCGCGCCTGCAGCAGCGTGTCCGCATCCTGCTTGCTGCGCCCGCCTTCGGCCGCCACGGATTGTGCCAGCGGATGATCGGGGGCGGCGTTGCGCAGGCGGGCGATATAGGTTTCGGATTGCGCGTGGTCGCCAAGCTCCTGCGCGGCACTGGCGGCCCCGGCCAGCGCGTCCGGGTTTTTCGGCTCCAGGGCCAAAGCGCGCGTGAAGAAGCTGAGGGCGGCCTTCGGCTGCGCCTGCTGGCGCCAGAACTCACCGCGCTCGATCATCATGTTGACGGTGTTGGCGCCGGCGCGTGCGGGCTCGGCGCTGCCGCAGCCCGCTTGCGGCGATGCGCATTGTGCCTGGGCCTGTGTTGTGAGCGTCAGCACCGGCAATGCCGCGAAAAAAAACAAGTGTGCCAGATCGCGCGGGAACGTCGATAAAAAGAACCGATTTCGCCGTTGGAAATTAATGCCATGTCGTGACGCTGTCTGGGCCGCCATACTGCGCTCTCCGATCATGAGCCTGGCCGCGGCTCTCGCGGCACATGCTGCGCCGCACCAAACAATGCCGTAAAACGGCGACTCAGCCAACGGCCTTCTTCACGGATTCGAGAAAGACTGCATTGGGCATGGCAAAGTCATGCCAGAATCCTTTGCTTTCCGGGGGAAATTCCATGTCGATCTCGTGAAAATCCCAGATCAGCAGTTTCGGCCGGTTCTCCTTGAAATCCGGGCTTTGCAGATAGTCGAGCATGATCTTGTAGGAGCCGTAGCTGTGCACCTCCCATTTCAGCGCGACGGGACGGGCGAGCTGGTTGGAGACCTGATCGGCGAAACCGTATTTCGGCTGCATGTAGCTGTTGCCGACGATGGCGGTGTCGGTCTTGCCGGGTGCCAGCAGGCCGGAAGGACCTGCCAGGGTTGCCTTGCGGATGGTGTAGCGCTCCGGCTGGTAGGTGGTGCGCAGCGCGTCCGGCAGCTGGGCTGCGAGGTCGTTGGCGCCTTGCACCATGCGCAGCGTCTCGCCGAGGGCGGTGCCGGGCGTGGGGCTTGGGGGCAGCATGGCCTTCGCCTTGATGGCCGAACACAGCGTGGTTGCGGCCAGCTCGGCGCCGGCGGGTGTCCAATGCGTGTCGGATTTGAAGAAATACTGCGTGTCCGGGTTGGTGGCGCGCACCGCCTGGAAGGCGGCCGCGATGTCCGGCACCAGCGTGCCCGGCTTGCTCAGCGCCTCTAGGGCCATGGCGTAGCGCCGTGCGGTTGTGGGGGTGTAGCTGTTGTCGTCCGGCAGATAGGATTGATAGACGCGGCCCTTGGACGGGTTGAGGCAGATGACCACCTCGATCCCGGCGGCCTTGATGCTGGCGACGGCGCTGTTGATCAGGCTGGTGGTGGTTGCGAGGTGTTCG
>CAIYCW010000100.1 GCA_903924855.1 uncultured Rhodospirillales bacterium
CGAGCTCGCCGCGTTCTATAAAAGGCTGGTTGCAAACGGAAAAAAACCTATCGTCGCACTGACAGCTCTCATGCGTAAGATCATCGTCATCGCAAACGCAAAAATCCGAGATCAACGCACTCAACTGAGTTGATGACGGGAGGGGCTCGCAGTGACGGGTGGGGGGAGATTGACGGGTCGGGGGCGCCCTCAAGCGAATAAAAGTCTTTGCTTCTTTTTTCAAAAAGAAGCGCTTGCCTGCTGTCCTTTTCCCCGCTCAGCCGGAATCCTCACTCCGCCGGCCGCAGGTTGAACACGCGGGTGCCTTCATCCGCGCTGGCGCGGTAGGTGAGGTCGCTGCGCGTGGCCCAGTTGTTCTTCTGGTGGTAGAGCGGGGCCAGCGCCACATCCTCCATCGCCAGGCGGGTGGCCTGTTGCAGCAGCTGTTCCCTTGCCGCGTCGTCCGCGGTGGATGAGGCCTTGGTGATCAGCGCGTCCAGCGCCACGTTGGAGTAGCGTGCCCGGTTGGCGGTGCCGCGGCCCAGGTTGATGTCATAGGTTGCCACCAGCGCGCGCAAGGCGTTCGACGCCTCGCCGGAGGCGGTGGACCAGCCGAGAACTGCGGCCGGGTAGTCCTGTTTGTTGATATGGCTGTCGATCACCGCGATCGGGCTGGCCTCCACCGCGGTCTGCACCCCGATGCGTGTCCACATCTGCCCCACGGCCTGGGCCACCTTGGCGTCGTTCGGGTAGCGGTCCTTGGGGCTGTGCAGGGTGATGCGAAACCCGTTCGGGTAGCCGGCTTCGGCCAGCAGCGCCTTCGCGCGGGCCACGTCATAGGTGGGGGGTGGCAGATCGGGCACGTAGGAGAAGCTGCCGGCGGGCAGCAACTGCCCCGTGGCGATGGCCGATCCCTCCATCACCTGGGAGACGATCGCCTCCCGGTTGATGGCCATCGACAGGGCGCGGCGCACGCGCAGATCGCGCAGCGGGTTGACAGTCAAGGGCTCGCCCTGCGGTCCCGAAACCTCCGGCTCGGCACCGTCGCGCGATTGTTCGAGCATCAGGTAGATGACCCGCAGCGAGGTGGCCTGCCAGAGCTTGACCGCCTTGTTCTGCGCAAGGCCCGCAAGGTCGGCGGGCGGGACCTGGTCGATCAGTGCTGCATCGCCGGCCAGCAGGGAGGCGGTGCGCGCGGCCCCGTTGCCGATGATGCGGTAGATCACCTGGCCGAAGGCGGGTTTCGGCCCCCAGTAGGTCTCGTTGCGCGCCATCTCCACCCGGTCGCCGGGCCGGTAGGAGATCAGCCGATAGGGGCCGGTGCCGATCACCAGCTTGCCGCTGTTGAAGTCCTCGGTTGCGGGTTGTGGGCCGAGCCCGTGCGGCAGGATGAAGACGCCCGCCATGTCGATGGGCAGCAGCGGGTAGACGGTCCCGGTGTCGATGCGGATCGTGTGGGGATCGACGACCTCGACCGCCTTGATCGCGTTGGTGTAGGTGCGGAAGCTGGAGGGGCTGTTGACGGTGGGAAGGCGGCTCAGCGTGTAGGCCACATCCTGGGCGGTGAATTCGCTGCCATCATGGAAGCGGGCGGAGCGCAGCTTGAACTCCCACGCATGCTCGCCCACTGGCCGCCAGCTTTCGGCGAGGCCCGGCATGGGGCGGGCATGGGCGTCCATCGCGACCAGGGCATCGTAGAAATGGGCGCTGACCTGGATGTTGAGCGACACGTTCTGGTAATGCGGATCGAGGCTGCTGGGGCCGCCTGCCACCGCGACCGTGATCGGCTGGCTGCGTGCGGGATGTGCCGGTGCCAGGGCCAGCAGCCAGATGGCGAGCGCCGCTGCGGCGGCCGTGCGCCATGGTACGCGCTGTGTCATCGATCGAGCTCCCGGCAGGTCGTGCGGACGGTGGCGGGAAGCTTGCATGGGCTACACCGCGCCGTGGAGATCGGCCGTGCGGGCGCGTTCGAGCGTGAGGGACACCGAGGCGTCGCTGAAGAAGCCTTCGGCCTTCAGTTGTTCCGCGGCCTGGCTGATGTGGGCCACGTAGAGATCGCGCGTGAACGCCTCGCCGGGGCGCAGCAGGCCAAGGCGGCGCCAGGCCTGCGGCACGGTCTCGCGCCGGTCCCAGACGCCGTTGCGGTTCATGTCCACGAACACGCCGGCATCGTCCCGCGGCTCCAGCCCCGCGCCATCGAAGGGGGCGAAGGCGGTGTCGTAGGCGCCGTCCTTGGGGGTTGGGTAGAACACGCCGAGCGGTGCGGCGTATTCCGGCAGGGCGATCGCCGGGGATTGCAGCACGCCATCCGCGTCGGGGTTGCCAAGGGGTGCGCAATCCGCGCGAGACGGCGGCGGCTCCACGCCGCGATCGGCCCAGGCGTCGAGCAGGTCGACGAAGCGTTCCATCAGCAGCGGCAGGTCCAGGTTCATGATGGCGGGGCGCTGGCCGCCATAGGCGAAGGCCTCACCGCCACGGTGGCTGACGCCGCGCACCTCGTAGTAGCGCAGCTTCGATCCCAGGCCCTTCTCGCCCAGGATGGTGGCGTTGCGGCGCCGGTTCTCGAGTGCGCTGTCGGTCAGCGGGGCCGGGCGGTCGGGGTAGTTCCACACCGAGTTGTAGAGCTGATGCCCCACTTCCAGCTGCGGCACAAAGGCGTGGCGCGCGGTGTCCGAGGTGAACAGCTGGTCCGTGCCGTCACGCATCAGAATGGGCAGCCAGGTGCCGGATGCGGAGTCATCGACCAGAAACCCGTCGAACACGCGCTGTCCGTCCGCGCCGGTGTTGGCGCCTGGCATGTAGTTGAGACCGCGCGCGATCCGGCCGCCGGCGGAATGGCCGTAGAGATAGGTCCGTGCCGGGGGACGCCCCGCGGCGGCCTCGATCAGGCGCCGCGCCACCGCCACGAAGTCGGTGATATAGGCGGAGCAATCGTTGAACGCGACCGCGTCCGTCTCGCTGCCATCCTCCAGACGGCAGTGAACTTCGCCCAGCCTCTCATGGGAGGTGCGCCGGGTCTTGACCAGCGCATAGCCCTTGGCGATCACCGCGCGATCATAGCGGTTGAGATCGGCGATGGGGTCGGCCGGGTTGCAGTACTGGTCCCAGGGCTTGAGCTGGCCCCTGGTGAAGGACTGGCCGCGCCCATGCGCGGTGACGAAGGCCTTGCCGTTCCACGCGGCGAGATCCGCCGGCAGCACCAGGTTGAACGCGGCGCCCTTTTCGCGCTCGTAGCGCGCGATGGCGTGGAAGCGCTGCGTGGTGTTGCCGGACTGTGGAAACATCAGATCGGGCACGTTGGTCAGGTAGAAGGCGTAAGGGCCTTCCCGGGTCACCATCCCATCGACCGTGCCATCGAGCCCGACATCGAAGCGGCGATAGGCTTGGCCTTCATGCTCAAAGACGGTGTCGATCACCGCGCAGGACTGTGGCCCAACGCTCTGCCCGCCCGCCTGGCGCAACGGCGGCAACAGGTCTGCCGCAAGAATGCCGCCATTGGACATGTGAACCATCCCCTCACGGGCGTTCGCGATTGGGACCCTCAAGCTGGCTTCACGACCGCGCTTGAACGCTATCAGCCACCCAGGCGCCCTTCAAGCACGCGCGCGCCTGGTGTGTTCTTTGGTATGCAGCCGCTACCGCACCTCACCTGCCACGCGATCCGCCAACGCGCCCATCACACGGCTGATCGCCTCCGCCTGTCCCGCAGCACCCGGCCCGACGTCCGGCACCACCAGGCGCAGCGTGCGGACCTGGGCCGTGCCGCCATCCGGGCGCAGGGCGGTCTGTGCCAGCAGCACCAGCGAGCCATCCGAATCCAGATCAAGCCGCTGGATATCCACCTCCAGCACCAGATCCGGCCTGGTGGAGATCGCGCCCGATTCCGCGATCACCGCGGCATTGGGCAGGCGCTGCACCAGATCCTCGGTCAGCACCCGGCCCAGCATGCGGCCCAGCGGCTCCGCCCATTTGGCGTTGGCCTCCACGCTCAGCCGATAGTCGCGCGGGCCGCGCACGATCTCCGGCCGGTCCAGATAGCCGGCCAGCCCGATGCGGCGCAGTTCGAGGCCGATCGGTCGTGTGGTCACCACCGCCCCGGGTGCGGCCTGCACCACATACAGATCGGCCGGCGGTGCGCCGCTGCACGCGGCGAGGCTCAGCAGAATGGCAAACTGTGCGAAACGGCGCATGGCATTCCTCATTTCTCACCTGCCGCAGCCGTCCGGCCCTGGATCAGCGCCTGCGGATGATCCGTCAGATAATCCGCAAGCAGCCGCACCGAGCGCGCCGTGTCCGACATCTCGGACAGCAGGCGCTGCAGATCCCGCTTGGTCTGCGAATCCTGGCCATAGGCGGTGTCGGCCGAGTTGAGCAGCTTGGTGCTGCGGTCGATCACCGCCTGCAGGCTGGCGGACAGTTCCGGCAGACGCTTCAGCGCCGGCTGGGTGCCGCTGTCCAGATGCGCCACCAGCGTTTGGGTCTCGGCCAATGTGGCCTGCAGCGAGATCAGGCTCTGCTTCAGCTCCGGCCCGTTGGCGATCAGGTTGATGCCGTGCAGCGCCTGTTCCAGCTCGGCGCCGATGGCGGCGATCGGCAGCTGGCCGATCTGGTCGGACAGCGTGGTGATCGTGGCGGTCAGGTCATCCAACGCGCCGGCCAGGCCCGGGACGAAGATCTCGCCGTTGGGCATCTGCTCCACCTTCGCGGGCTTGGCCGTCGGCACGAAATCCAGTGCGAGCACCATCTGCCCGGTCAGCAGATTGGCCACATGCACCCGCATGCGCAGCCCGCGATCCACCAGATTCTGCGTGGTCTCGAGCGGGGAGCTGCGATCGATATCCGCCACGCTCAGGATGCGCTCGGGCTGGATCTCGTAATGCACGTCCACATGGGTGTCGATGCCGGTGGGGTCGAATGCCAGCTTCACCTCGGTGACCGAGCCGATCTGAATGCCGTACACCTCCACCGGCGCCCCCACCGCAAGCCCGCGCACCGAGCCTTCGAACCGTGTCACGAAGGCAAGCTTGCGGGTGAAGCCCGCCGCCCGCGCGGTGGGCTCGTCCCGATAGAGGCGGAACACCGCATTGGCCGGGCTCACCGGCGTTGTGTTGGCATCGGGCGCGGTGTCGAAGGCAACCGCCCCCGAGAGCACCGCCTGCAGGCTTTCCAGCCGCAGCTGCACGCCGTTGGCGCCAAGGTCGAGCGCAACGCCGGAGGCGTTCCAGAAATGCGTGGCGGTGTGCACGAACGCATCGAAGGGTTTGCGCACGAAGATCGTCACGGTGAAGCTTTGGCCATCCGGTGTCAGATCCCAGCGCAGCACCTCGCCCACCGCGATGTCGCGATACATCACCGGCGAGCCGCTCGCCAGCGCGCCGACCCTGCGCGTGGTCAGCACGAAGCTGGTGCCCGGCTCGTCGGAGCGCACGGCCGGCGGCTCGTCCAGACCGGTGTAGTCGCGCTGGGCGGTGGCGGTGGCCATGCTGTCCGGCGGACCTGGATCAAGCTCGATATACGCCCCCGAGACCAGCGTATCGAGGCCGGAGATGTTGCCCGCGTTCAGCCGCGGCCGCACCACCCAGAACCGCGCATGATCGGTCAGCTCCGGTGTCGCCTCGCGCTGCATCCGCACCGTCACGATCACCTGGGAGAGATCATCGCTGAGCCGGATGTTCTCCACCGTGCCCAGATCCACCGCCTTGTGGCGCACCTTGGTCTGCCCGGCCTTCAGCCCGTCTCCGGTGCGAAAGGTCAGCGTGATCACCGGCCCGCGCGTGGTGATGGCGGAATAGGCCAGATACACCGCGATCAGCGCCGCCGCGATCGGGATCAGCCAGACCGGCTGGAAATGCCGTTTGCGCAGCACCGCGGCCGGCGGATCGGAGAAACCATCCGGCATGCCCCCGGTCGCGTCGCCACCCGTCTCGCTCATGATGTCACCTTGGGGCTGCGTGTTGCAGCGGAGGGGTCGTGATGGTCCAGCGCGTCCCACATCAGCCGCGGGTCGAAGCGTTGAGCGGCCACCATGGTCAGGAGCACCACGGCGCAGAAGCTGA
This sequence comes from uncultured Rhodospirillales bacterium, assembly GCA_903924855.1. GTDB lineage: Bacteria > Pseudomonadota > Alphaproteobacteria > Acetobacterales > Acetobacteraceae > CAIQQQ01. The sequence goes on from CAIYCW010000100.1 coordinate 6,036, forward strand.
GCGCGCCAGGCCCTGGAATGACGGTGGCCAGCGCGCCCATCTGCACAAGGGCGGTGAGGATGGAGATCATGAACACATCGATCATCGACCAGCGCCCCACCGCCTCCACAATCCGGTAGATGCGCGTGCGCACCGCCAGATGGCGGCGCGAGCGTCTGCCCGTGGTGATCAGCAGATAGGCCAGCCCCAGCAGCTTCAGCACCGGCACCAGGATGGAGGCGGTGAACACCAGTGCCGCCAACGGCCACAGCCCGCTATCGGCCAGTTCCACCACACCTTCCAGGATCGTGCTCGGCAGACCCTGACCGAGCTGGATGACCGTCAGGATCGGCATGGTGTTGGCCGGGATGTAGAGCAGGGCGGCCGCAATCAGCAGCGCCCAGCTTTCGCTGAGCGAATGGCGTTTGCGGCGCTGCACCTGGGCGCCGCAGCAGCCGCAAGCCCCTTCATGATCGGTGATCCGCCCGCATCCCTCGCAGGCGATACGGCGGGCCGGCGGTATGGCGCGGGCAAGCTGGGGCCGGGGCACCAGCTCGTCCCAGATCACCTCATGATCGAGCGTGGCGTCGGCGGCGGCCATCATCAGCATCATCGCCCCCAGCGCATAGGCGGCCAGCCCCACATGCACCGGCGCCAGGTCGATCAGCTTGGCATAGGCCACGAACACGCCGAGCAGGAACACCTCGATCATCGACCAGTCCGACAGCGCCTCCGCCCAGCGGAACAGCGTGCGCAGATGATGCGGCAGGGCCTGGCGCGGCCTGCGCAGATGCAGGCGCAGCAGCACCCAGAAGATCATGCCAAGCCGCAGCGCGGGTGCCAGCAGGGTGGTGGCCAGCACCACGAACGCCATCGGCGCCAACCCGCTCTGCTCCAGCGCCTCGGGCCCGCCGAGCAGCGTGGTGTTGCGCCCGGCCCCCAGATCCAGCGACAGGAATGGCTGGGTGGCGGCAAGCGTGAACAGCAGCAGGGCGGTGATCACCAGCGCCAGTGCCCGCCTTGCCGGATCGGTGCGATGCTGGCGCAACAGCGTGCCACAGCGCCGGCACGTGCTGCCGGTGTGCGGCGCCAATGCCGGCACGGTCTGGAACAGCCCGCAGGTCGGGCATTCCCGAACGGTTCTCACCTCGGACGCCCGCGAAAGGGCGGCGCTTGCAATGGTCACGCAATCCCCTTTTCGTCTCGATCCGCCGATGGACGCCCCGCGTCGCGGTTGGCATAACCAGATCATGCCAGGGAGGTGCGCCGCGTGACCACGATCAGCCTCGAAGAGCGTGCCCACGTCATTGTACTGGGCAACGAAAAAGGCGGTTCTGGCAAGTCCACCGCCGCGATGCACGTGATCGTGGGCCTGCTGCGCGACGGCTACCAGGTGGGCGCCATCGATCTGGACGCACGCCAGGCCACGTTGTCCAACTACATGGCGGCCAGGCGCGCCTATGCCACGCTGCACGGCACGGAACTGCCGCAACCGCGCACCATGGCGGTGCACCGCGCCGAGATTGACAGCCGGGCGGAGGCGGATGCCGAGGAGAAGTTGCGCTTCGACGCCGCCATGGCCGAGCTGTCCCGCCAGTGCGATGTCATCGTCATCGACTGCCCGGGGGCGGACACCAACCTCTCCCGTCTCGGCCATGCCTGTGCGGACACGCTGATCACGCCGATCAACGACAGTTTTGTGGATTTCGCCATGCTGGCCAAGGTCGAGCCGGACAAGCTCGATGTCATCCACCCCAGCGTCTACAGCGAGATGGTGTGGGAGGCGCGCAAACGCCGCTTCGCCCGCGACCGTGGCCGGATCGACTGGATCGTGATGCGCAACCGGCTCGGCGCCTCGGTGGCCCGCAACCGGCGCGATGTCGGCACCACGCTGGACGCGCTGGCCAAGCGCATCGGATTTCGCACCGTGCCGGGCTTCGGTGAGCGCGTGATCTTCCGCGAGCTCTATCTGCAGGGGCTGACATTGATGGACATGCGGGATGCCTCGGTGGGCATCGCCCTCAGCATGAGCCATGTCGCCGCCCGCGCCGAGGTGCGCGCACTTGTCTCCGCCATCAAGCTGCCGGCACCGCGTTTCGCGCTCAGCACCCCGCCAGGTTGACGCGGGAGGCGGCCCTGCGGTGGAGAAGTGTTGCAGCCGGAGGCGTGCGGCGGTATGACGCGCGCCACGCCGCTTTAGCTCAGGGGTAGAGCAACTGATTCGTAATCAGTAGGTCGTAGGTTCAATTCCTACAAGCGGCACCATTTCCCCCCGTTGTTGCGCATGCCACGGCAAAAACCGGTGGACGTTGCCGCGTGAAGTTGCCAGCCTACCCCGGTTTGGACTGAGCAGGACTGCAACGTGACCCCTTATCGCCACCCGCGCCTCAACTGCGAACCCTGTGGTGTGAATGACACGCTGCACACCCCGATCTCGCCGGATGGCACGCCGGTGCTGGGTCACTCCTATCTCGTGCCGGCCAGGCGCGGCCGCGCCGTGCGGCTGGCGCAGGGCCAGGGCATCCGCATCGTCAACACCCATGGCACGCAGGTGTGCGACACCTGGGCGTTCTCGGCGGAGAACCCCTATGAATTCATGTCCTGGGAACATGCGCGGCCGGCCATCAACCGCATCACGCCGCGCGTTGGCGATCCGTTGATGAGCAATCGGCGTAGGCCGATCCTTACCCTCACCGAAGACAGCTCGATCGGCGTGCACGACACGCTGATGTCCGCCTGCGATCTCTATCGCTTCACCACGCTCGGCCATCATGGCTATCACGACAATTGCGCGGACAATCTGCGCCTCGCCCTGCTCGCCATCGGGTGTGTGGCGCCGGAGGTGCCGCAGCCGCTCAATCTGTGGATGAACATCCCGGTGCGCCAGGATCTTTCGGTGGAATGGCTGGCCCCGGTCTGTCGCGCCGGCGACCATGTGGTGCTGCGCGCGGAGATGGACTGCATCGTGGTGATGTCCGCCTGCCCGCAGGACATCCTGCCGATCAACGGAAACGATCTCACCCCGGTGGATGTCAGCTTTTCGGTGCATGCCGGCTGAGGGCCGGCGCTGCGGTCAGCCTTCGCTGCTCTGCTCCCAACGGGCGACAGCGACCGCGAGGCGCAGCAATGTGGCCTCGATCAGTTTGATGTCGTCCTGGAAGCGCTCGCGCATCAGCTCCATCGCATCGACCAGGGACAGATGGTCATCGGGATTGCCCAGGAAGCGCTGTGACAGGCCGTTGTCATCCTCTGCCAGGATTTCCTCGATCTTGCCCCACAGCGCGAAATCCGACTCCGCCGCATGCCGCCACGCGGACATGGTGCCCGGCTGGCGGCGGAACGGCGGGTTGACCGGCGAGAACCGCATATTCGCCAGATCGGTCGTGGTGATGCCGAGATGGCTCGAAATGTCGATGCCCACGTCATCGATCAGAGTGTCGGCACGTGAGGCGGTGTCGCCCAAGGTGCGCGTCAGCAGCTGCAGACCGGCACGCAGATTGGCGGGCAGGTTGGCGGCGGTCGAAATATGGCCCAGTAGCTCGGCAACACCGCGAACATCGGTTGCCACCCGCTCAAGTGCGGAAGGCTCGGAGGCCTGCTCGGGCTTCATTGAACTGGGCGGGTGCGGGCCGTCCATGGAATATCCTGCGCTCATCCGGCCATTGTGCCGGTGTCTTGGTGGTTGGGCCGCGATGACGGGGCGAGAGCCCCACAATGCCCCGGACTAAACAGCAAATCTCGATTCACCTGCAATGTACAATAATTATTCCAAAAAATTGAATTTTTGGTCAACCCCGCGTACACAGGCGGCAGTTTGGTGCCTCGATCAACCCGATTGCCCCGAATCGAGCGATACGTCCCACTGCAGCTTCAGGAAAACACTTGATTTGTTAAGTCTTGTCAATTCTTATGTGATGCGATATCGGACATCTGCAGGGTGCGTGACGCCGCCGGAATCCGGTGCGCACCGCGCTTCATCAATCTTGGGGCCAATCGGAAAGGGACGAGTGTGCTGATCGGCTATCTCAACATCCCGCTTGACCAGCTTTCCGCAGGCCTTGCGGAGGCACAGAGCGCCCTGTTCGCCGTCGGCGCCACTCGTCTCTTCGTGGACATCGACACCGGCCATGGTCTGACCCCGCAGCTCGACCTGGCAATCGGGGAACTGCGTGAAGGCGACGCACTGGTCACCTTCTCGGTGCAGACCCTCACCCGCAGCATTGACGGCCTGATGGATATCAACCGTGTCACAGCCAGCCGCGGCGCGTCGTTGCGTGTGCTGCGCCTGCCCGGTGGCCTCACGCTGGACACCGCGACCTCCGAAAGCCGCGCCATCATGGGCGCGCTGGCATTGATGAGCGGCCTGCCTGTGGCGGGACAGGTGTCGCAACACAGCGCGCGCGCAGCGGTGCCCGGCACTTCGGATCTGACACCGCAGCGCAGCCGGGGCCGACCGGCCACCGCCGGCAGCCGCGCCAGCGAAGTCAACCGGCTGCGGGCCGAGGGGCTCCGCGCGGTGGACATCGCCGCCACACTCGGCATCGGCCGTGCCTCGGTCTACCGGATCCTCAGCCAGGAGCAGGATGACGGCACGTCAGACGCCGGCGAAAGCCGCCAGACCGCGACAGCGGCGGCAATCACCGCTGGACGGTTCGATCCCTTCAGCGACCGTTGACCGGCAGACTCCATCCCTGATCCGTTGAGCCGAGCAAGGCCCTTCTGACCTGCCGGCAGCAGACGAAAAATGGGCCCGGACATTGCTGTCCGAGCCCATCTCTCACCAAATCAGTCACAGGCTGCCGCGCGTATCGCGGCGAGCAGCGTCCCAATCAGGCGTGCTGGGCCACCCGGCCGTGAGCAGCACCCGTGGATGCAACCGGCATCGGCATCGTCGCCGGCTGCGCACCAAGGTTCATCACGCGATAGACCGAGGCGCGGCAGATTTTCAGCCGGTTGGCGATCTCAACCGCGCTCAGCCCGGCGGCGCGCAGATTGGCGATCTCATCGGCCTTGGTCGAGGCGGTCGGCGGACGGCCCCGCGGGCGGCGCTGCATCGGGGCGTCGAACATCGCGGTCATGGCGCCTGCCGCCGGTGCCGCAGGCATTTCGAAGGAGGCCATCAGCCCAAGCGCGCCGAGCATCATCGCACCGGAAGGTGTCGCGGTGTCCAGCGTCTGACCGCCGGCCACTTTCAGCACACGCAGCGAGGCGCCGATCTCGGTCAGGCGATTGGCGATGTGCACCAGGCCCGCCAGTGTTCTGGCCAGATGCGCCGGGCTCGGGGTCATCAGCACGTCGCCGGCGCCGCAGGCGGCCATGGCGGTGTCGATGCCCTGGGCAGGCCGGCCGTTGATCCAGCTGTCATCAGCGTCGATGAACACCATCTGGGCGCCGGCTTCCATCAGATCCTGGCGAATGGCTTCGATGCCGATTTCGCTGCACGGGGCGGTAATCTTGGCATAACCGATAATCATGGCAGAAACCTCACAACTACAGATTGGCGCATTTTCAGAAGAGACGATGTCTCAGACCGCGTGCATCAGAACAGCGTAAGCTGCGATAAAGACGATCGAGGTCAGCGTCCCATTGCGATCGAGGCGATGCAGCAGGAATTCCATATACGAGCCGGTCCGAAGTGCCGGGGCGGCCTCCAGCTCCTCGTTGCTCGCAGCGCCGGTCGGCAGGCACAGATGCGCGTTGTCGATCAGCGAGAACCGCCCGAATTCTGCGGTTTCCAGCGCCAGGGAGCGCGGCTTGACCACGGTCTCGCCGAGAGCCTGACCAACCTGGGCCTGGAGGTTTTGATCCTGGATGAAGCCTGCGTCGAAGGGAGCCATCTGGGTTCTCCTGATTTGGTAAGAAATGTATTCTCAAAATTTCTATTGTTGGACAAGCTAAAAATGCTGTCCCATAAAACATTTTATTATGAGACGTCCATTTTTGGGAATTTGTATATTCTGATAAAATTTTGGGACCAGGGTTTTCCTGGATTTTTTAAGAATTGTAAAGCCGGGCGTCCCGGAATTTTGAGACAACAAAACATAACAAAACCCCGCTCCGGCGGGGCCGGAACGGGGTCTTGCAGGGGGATCAACGGCCAGGCCTTGCACCCGGCGTGGTTTTTGAAGCCGCTCAGGCCTCCGTCGGCAGCAGCGCCACCAGCAGATGCGCCAGCATGCGCATCCGCTCCAGCGTGGAAGGCGCAACGCCGGTCGGCTCGCTGCGGAACATCGGGCCATCCTGAATGGTGGAGGCCACAAAGTTCCACCGCGCGCACAGCAGCCAATGCTCCTGGGCTTCGTTGAAGCTGTCATCCGACCACGGGATGAAATCCACCAGGAAGTGCTTGGCGCTCTGCGCCGCGTGCTGCCACACCGCATAGGAGCGCAGATTGAGGCCCATGCCGTCATCCGCGAGGCTGTCGCCCGACAGGGTCAGCAGGCGCTCGATCAGCAGCTGATCAACCACCAGCTCCAGCCAGGCCGAGGCATTAAGCAGCCGGCGCAGCAGAGCCGGCTCGGACACATGCGCGATATCGGCCGATGCGGCGCGATCCGCGACCTGGCGCAGCGACATGCCGCCCGGGCCATACATCAGCACCAGTGCCAGCAGGTTGGTGGCAGCCGGCACACCGCGGCGGCGCAGCATGGCGCCCTTGGCATGGGCCGTCACATCAAGGTCAACCACCTGTGCAACCCGTTCGGCCACCGCCAGCCACTCCATGGTGACAGCATGACCGCGACCCTTGGCGGGAACCGCCGGCGCATCGAATGTGGAATGAAACATCCCCGGTACGAAGCCGGATATGTTGGAAGCGGGAAGCGGAAGAGATTCAGACATTTGTTGATCACCCCTGTGCCATGGGTGATTTGTTATCAATTGTAGAAATCCAAAAAAAGTCTCTTATTCGGTCGCGATTAAAGATTATCGTCCACCATCAAACGCTGTCTTTTATATCCCGATTTATTGGACTTTTTGGACTTTCAGCACCGCAAAACACGCCGTGCCGATCAGGCTGAAGCCCGGTTTTCCGCCATGCGCGTGTCGTCCGTGATGCTGCGCAGGTTGCGAGCGGCAATCTCCAGCACCGCCGGATCCCCCGCCACCATCAAGGAGGCGATCGTGCCCTCGATGGTCAGCAATATCTGCCGCGCCACCAGAAGCGGCTCGGCAACCCCGATCTCGCGTACAATCTGTTCCAGAAATGCCAGCACAACGCGGTGATGCTCCGCCGCCAGCTCCCGCAACGCCGGCTCGCCCTTGGAATGCTCGGCGGCCGCATTCATGAACGAGCAGCCATAGAACCGGCCGGAGCGAAACCACGCCTCAAGCGCCGGCACGATCGCGGCAAGCCTGGCGCGCGGATCCACCCCACCCTTGTTCACCTCATAAAAGAAGGCACGCCGCCAATCCGCCCCCTCGCGCTGCAGCACCTCACGCACCAGCGCCTCCTTGGAGCCGAAGCGCGTATAAAGAGACATTTTGGACGCACCCGCCGCGGCCAGAATGCGATCAACCCCTGTCGCATGAATCCCATCGCGGCAAAAAAGCTCGCGCGCCGCATCCACAATGCGCTCCGCGGCCGGTCTTTCACCGCCATCTGCACTGATACTGGGCAGGCAGAATGATGGCTCAGCAACATCTGCCGTGTAATCGGGCATTTGACCCACCATCACCGCTCCCCTGCTGACGATCTGTGCAGATCGCCGGTTCAGACAGACCCTTCTGCCACACCATCACGTGGTCCCGCAACGATGTCACCAGACCGGCAAATCCTGCCAAAACCCAGGCAGCCCCCAGGCCGTCCGGTCCCGCATCAGATTCTTCACCACCACCACGGCGGTTGGCACGGGTCTCGCATACCGATAATGCAAGGGTAGACAGAACGGTCTGTCTCTCCGCCCCACAACCAAGCCCCGCCGCCTTGGCGGAACAATCCAGGAGACGCAGATGAGCGACACCGTTGCTCCCCCCACGGCCATGACAGGCTGCCTCGCCCCCATCGACAAGGAAGGCCTGCAGAAGCTCATCGAAACCGGAAAGGCCAATCCGCAGGCGATCAAGACCCTCAAGTGCAAGACCATCGCCGAGGGCCGCTTCCGCCACCTCAACATGATCCGCAACCTGCCGCCCTATATTGTGGACGAGCCGCCCGGCCTGCTCGGCGACGACACCGCCCCCAACCCGTCCGAGGCCTCGCTCGCAGCCCTCGGCTCCTGCCTCGCCGTCGGCATCCACGCCAACGCCATCATCCGCGGCATCACCATCCAGTCCCTCGAAATCGAGCTTGAGGCGGACATCAACATCACCGCCGTCTGGGGCACCGGCGACACCTCGCCCAAGCCCGTCGGCTTCGACGCCGTGCGCGCCAAGGTCGACCTCAAGGCGGACGCGCCCAAGGCCGAGCTCGATGCGCTGGTCGCCCACGCCAAGATGTGGTCGCCGGTGGCCAACACCTTCATGAAGCCCGTCGCCGTCGCCGTGGAGACCGTCTGATGTCAGCCGGACTCGCATCCCTCGCCACCCTATCCGCCACCGCCGTCACCGACGCCGATTTCATGGCCGGGGTGCGGATGCGGGTCCAGGCCGACCTGCAGGCCCAGGCCCCTGCCATCGACGAGCACGGGCTCTACCCGCGCGAAGCCATGGCCAATCTCGGCCGTGCCGGCACGTTCTCCGCCCATCTGGGCGAGCACAGCCTGCTCGACCGCCCCGATCTCGCCATGGCGGTGCGCGCCATGGCCGAGGTGGGGGCGGAGTGCATGTCCACCGCCTTCTGCACCTGGTGCCAGGATGCCAGCGGCTGGTATCTGGAAAACACGCGCAACACCGCGTTGAAGGAAACACTCCAGCACGGCATCGCCACCGGCCAGGTCATGGCCGGCACCGGCATGTCCAACCCGATGAAGACGCTGGCCGGCTTCGAGGGCTTCAAGCTGAAGGCCCAACGCGCCGAAGGCGGCTATGTCGTCTCCGGCGTGCTGCCCTGGGTGTCCAATCTCGGCCCGGATCACTGGTTCGCCACCGTCCTGCAGGACGCGAACGACCCCCGCCACCTGATGTTCGCCATGGTCCGCTGCGGCCAGCCGGGCGTGGAGATCCGCCAGAACGCCAAATTCATCGCCCTCGAAGGCACCGGCACCTATTCCGTGCTGTTCCGCCGCGCCTTCATCGCCGATCAGATGATGCTGGCCGACCCGGTGGCGGATGACGTGCGCCGCATCCTGCCCGGCGTGATCCTGCTGCAGACCGGCATGGGGCTCGGCGTGGTGCAGGGCTGCATCGGCCTGATGCAGGAGAGCAACCGCACCCACGCAATGTCCAACCAGTACCTGCCGCGCGGCCCCGCCTATTACACCGAGATGCGTGAAGCCCTGCTGGCGGACATCGCATCCCTCGCCCGCACCCCCACCGAAAACGGTCCGGACTTCATGCGCCGCGTGCTCTCCGCCCGCCTCGCCGTCTCCGAACTGGCGCTCGATGCCGCGCAATCCGCCCTGCTGCACGCAGGCTCGCGCGGCTATCTGCAGGGCTCGCCGGTCAACCGCCGCCTGCGCGAGAGCTATTTCGTCGCCATCATCACCCCCTCCATCCGCCATCTCCGCAAGGAACTGGCCGTTCTGGGGCGCAACTGACGATGTTTCACGCCATCATCCGCGACAAGCAGGGCACCGAACACCGCCTCACCGGCCAGGCCGGCGACAGCGTCATGCAACTCGCCCGCGCGGCCGATCTGCCGGTGCTGGGCGAATGCAACGGCTCGCTCGCCTGCGCCACCTGCCACGTCATCGTCGATCCCGACTGGGCCACGAAACTCGACCCCGCGAGTGACGATGAGGAGGCGATGCTGGACACCATCTTCACCCTCGCCCCCACCTCACGCCTCAGCTGTCAGATCCGCCTCTCGGCGGCGCTCGACGGGATTTGCCTAAGCCTGCCCGCCTGAACCAACCGATCAAGGAGTGACGCAGATGAGTGACAAGGTCCTGATCTCCCCCGCCGAACTGGCCGCGATGATCCCAAGCCCCGATGTGGTGGTGATCGACGTGCGCAGCCCCGAGGCCTATGCCGCTGGCCATATCGCAGGTGCGGTGAACCTGTTCGACGTCTTCACCTTCCTCTCCACCTCCACCCCCGAAGGCATCACCGAGCTGCGCGCCACCTTCGCCAAATTCTTCGGCGATGTCGGCCTCTCCGGCAGCGAGGCGGCGGTGTTCGTCGAGGAAAGCATGAACAGCGGCTTCGGCATGTCCTGCCGCGGCTACTTCCTCATGCAGTTCCTGGGCTACCCCAAGGCACAGGTCCTGCATGGCGGCCTCGCCGCCTGGAAGGCCGCAGGCCTGCCCATCACCACGGATGTTCCCACCCCCGCCCCCAATACCTTCCCGGCGCAGGACACCGCCGAGGACATCATCATCGACTACAAGACCATGCTCGCAGCCCTCGGCGGCGACGTGGCGCTGGTCGATGTGCGCGACGTCGATGAATGGGTCGGCACCTCCTCCTCGCCCTACGGGCCGGATTTCTGCCCGCGCAAGGGCCGCATCCCCGGCGCCCGCTGGCTCGAATGGTACCGCATGATGAAGCCCACGCCCGCGGGCCCGATGTTCAAATCGAAGGAAGAGATCCTGGCCGAGTGCGCAACCGTGGGCGTGACACCTGACACCCCTGTCTATCTCTACTGCTTCAAGGGGGCCCGCGCCTCCAACACCTTCGTGGCGCTGAAGGAAGCCGGCATCAAGGATGTGCGGATGTATTTCGGCTCCTGGAACGAATGGAGCCGCAACCCCGAGCTTCCCGTCGAATCTGGCCTGCCGTTTGCACAGGCGGCCGAATGACGGTGGCCGAATAACAGCCGCCGAACAACGGCAGGCCGTAGGGCGGGTCCACGACCCGCCCCTTCGCGCGCAAAACCGGCCACGCACCCGCCCCACGACCGAGCCAAGGACCCAAAATGAGCCGTTTTTCCTGCGAGATGTTTGATCCAAGCGTCGTCCACGGCCAGTCCTGCGGCTGTGCCGCGCACGGCGTCTCCACCACCACCGGCGAGGCCCGGATGAGCGAGATCGTCCGCTCCGCCGTGCTGCGCTCGGCCTTCCCGGATGCGCGCAAACGCCGCGCCTTCCTGAAATCCGTGGGCGGCGCCACCGCGGCCGCCGCCCTCTCGCAGTTCTTCCCGCTGGAGGCGGCCACCGCCCTCGCGCAGGACGCGCCGAAGAACATCGAGAAGCCCAACCTCAAGATCGGCTTCATCGCCATCACCTGCGCCTCGCCCATCATCATGGCGCAGCCGCTCGGTTTTTATGCAAAATACGGCCTCAATGCCGAGGTGGTGAAAACCGCCGGCTGGGCCGTGGTGCGCGACAAGGCGCTCAACCACGAATACGACGCCTCGCACATGCTCAGCCCGATGCCCTTCGCCATCTCGCTCGGCCTCGGCTCGGTCCAGCAGGACTGGCAGATCCCCGCCATCGAGAACATCAACGGCCAGGCCATCACACTCGCCATGGCGCTGAAGGACCGGCGCGATCCGAAAACCTGGAAAGGCCTGCGCTTCGGCATCCCGTTCGACTACTCGATGCACAACTACCTGCTGCGCTACTACCTGGCCGAAGCCGGCCTCGATCCGGACACCGATGTCCAGCTCCGCGTCATCCCGCCGCCGGAGATGGTCGCCAATCTGCGCGCCGGCAACATCGATGGCTTCCTCGGGCCAGACCCGGTCAACCAGCGCGCCGTGTTCGACGGGCTGGGCTTCATCCACATCCTCTCGCGCGAGATCTGGGACGGCCATCCCTGCTGCGCCTTCGGCACCAGCAAGGCCTTCATCGCCGAGAACCCCAACACCTTCCTGGCCCTCTCCCGCGCCATCATCGACGCCACCGGCTACGCCAACAAGGCCGAGAACCGCGAAGAGATCGCCAAGGCCATCGCACCTGCCAACTACCTCAACCAGCCCGAGATCGTCGTCACCCAGGCGCTCACCGGAACCTATGCCGATGGCCTGGGCAACATCATCAAGCAGCCGCAGCGCGCGGGCTTCGATCCCTTCCCGTGGGAGAGCTTCGGGGTGTGGATCCTCACCCAGATGAAGCGCTGGGGACAGATCAAGGGCGACGTCGATTACGCAAGCGTGGCCCGCCAGGTCATGCTGGCCACCGACGCCCGCAAGCAGATGGAAGGCCTTGGTCTTGCGGCACCTGCCAGCAACGCCAAAACCTTCGTGGTGATGGGCAAAGCCTTCGATCCCGCGAAGCCCGCCGAGTATGTGGCCAGCTTCCCGATCAAGCGGAGCTGACATGGGCCGCGTGAAATCCGCCTGGGCGGCGCCGATGCTCTCGGCGCTGATCCTGGTCCTGTTCCTCGCCGCCTGGCAGCTCGCGGTGCGGGACACCTCGCCCACCGCGGGCATGGACCCGGAATACGCCAAGCTGATGGGGGCCGCCGTCAACACCGGCAAATCCGCCCTCCCCACGCCAGGGGACGTGGCGGGCAAGCTCTGGGGCGCCATCCAGGACCCGTTCTACGACCACGGCCCGAACGACAAGGGCCTGGGCATCCAGCTCGGCTATTCGCTGGCCCGCGTGCTGCTCGGCTTCGGTCTGGCGGCGCTCGTGGCCATCCCGCTGGGCTTTGCCATCGGCATGGCGCCGGTGTTCGGCGCCGCGGTCAACCCGTTCATCCAGGTGCTCAAACCGGTCTCACCGCTCGCCTGGATGCCGCTTGCGCTCTACACCATCAAGGACAGCAACAAGTCGGCCATCTTCGTCATCTTCATCTGCTCGGTCTGGCCGATGCTGGTGAACACCGCCTTCGGTGTCGCGGGCGTGCGGCGTGAATGGCTCAACGTCGCCCGCACGCTGGAGGTCTCCGCCTGGCGCCGCGCCCTCTTCGTCATCCTGCCGGCCGCGGCGCCGACCATCTTCACCGGGATGCGCATCTCCATCGGCATCGCCTGGCTGGTCATCGTGGCCGCCGAGATGCTCGTGGGCGGCACCGGCATCGGCTATTTCGTCTGGAATCAGTGGAACAACCTCTCACTGGCGGACATCCTGCTCGGCATCCTGCTGATCGGCCTGGTCGGCATGGCGCTCGACCGGCTGCTCGGCCTTGCCGCCAGCGCCGTCACCTGGCGGGAATAAAAGATGCGCCCCTATCTCTCCATCGAAGGCATCGCCCGCCGCTACGGCGAACGCACCGTCTTTCGCGACCTCTGGTTCGGCGTCAACCGCGGCGAATTCGTCTGCCTGATCGGCCATTCCGGCTGCGGCAAGACCACCATCCTCAATATCCTCGCCGGCCTCGAAGCCCCCGATGACGGCGCCCTGGTGATGGACGGCCACGAAGTCTCCGGCCCCTCGCTCGACCGCGCCGTCATCTTCCAATCCCACGCCCTCTACCCCTGGCTCACCGCCCTCGGCAACGTCGCCTTCGCCCTTCGCTCGCGCCATCCAAAGATGCCGAAATCCGAGATCGAGGCCCGCGCCCGCGCAGCCCTCACCCTGGTCGGCCTCAAGGACGCGGCCGATCAGAAGCCCAGCGAACTCTCCGGCGGCATGAAACAACGCGTGGGCATCGCCCGCGCCCTGTCCCTCGAACCCGCCATGCTGCTGATGGACGAGCCCTTCTCAGCGCTGGACGCCCTCACCCGCGGCACCCTGCAGGACGAGGTCGTGGGCCTGGTCGGCGGCGGCAAACAGACCGCCTTCATGATCACCCATGACGTGGACGAGGCGATCCTGCTCGCCGATCGCATCATCCTGATGACCAACGGCCCGGATGCCCGCATCGCCGAGATCGTCACCAACCCGATGCCCCGGCCGCGCGACCGCACCAATCTGCACCGCCAGCCTGGCTATTACGCGCTGCGCAACCACATCGTCGATTTCCTGGTCACCCGCTCCCGGCTGCTGGCGGGCACCAGACCCGAAGGCTGGACCGGCCGGGACGTGCCGCACATCACCCCCACCGATCCCGTATCTTCCCAACCGCTGGAGACAATCGCCCCATGAACGACGCCAAGACCGAACTCGGCCAGAAGATCCTCAAGATCAAAAAGCAGAAGGGCCTGAAATGGGCCGATATCGCCACCCATATCGGCTACGCCCCGGTCTGGACCTGTGCTGCCTGCCTCGGCCAGATGAGCATGCTGCCGGAAACCGCCGCCAAAACCGCTGCCCTGCTCGGCCTGTCCGATGATGAGGCGGACATCCTGGCCTCCATCCCCTATCGCGGCTCGCTGCCCACCGCCGTGCCCACCGACCCGCTGATCTACCGCTTCTACGAACTCATCCAGGTCTACGGCACCACCTGGAAGGAAATGATCCACGAGGAATTCGGCGACGGAATCATGTCCGCCATCGATTTCGACATGACCCTCGACCGCCAGCCCGACCAAAAAGGTGACCGGGTGAAGATGACCCTGAGCGGTAAATTCCTGCCGTACAAGCGTTACTGACCGTAGGGCGGAAGGGCGAAGCCCCTCCGCCAAAGGATCTCAACGCAAAACCGTTCGGCGGAGGCGCTGCGCGCTTCCGCCCTACGCCACCAACTCTTCCCGGTAGATCGCGCTCAACGCCCGGCCATCCACCCCGATCACCCCGCGATACATCCCCGCCGAGTTGAACGGCAGGGACACATTGCCCGCGTGATCAACCGCCACCAGCCCACCGGACCCGCCGATCACGCCCAGATCGGCCACCACCTTCTCGGAGGCCACGGTCAGGCTCTCCCCCAAATATTTCATCCGGCTTGCGATATCATGTGCCACCGCATGGCGGATGAACCACTCGCCGTGGCCTGTGGCCGAGATCGCGCAGGTCGCGTTGTCCGCCCAGGTGCCGGCGCCGAACACCGGCGGATCGCCGACGCGTCCTGGCGCCTTGGCGGTCATCCCGCCGGTCGAGGTCGCCGCCGCCAGATTGCCGTGGGAATCGCGCGCCACCGCCCCCACCGTGCCGTGTTTGTCCGCATCATCGCGCGTGTCGGCGGCAAGCTGGCGCCTTCGTTCCAGCTCATCCTGCAGTGCCTGCCAACGCCGTTCGGTGTGGAAATACGCGGCCGGCACGAATTCCAGACCCGCCTGCCGGCAGAAATCCTCCGCCCCGCGCCCATGCAGCAGCACATGCTCGGACTCCAGCACCGCCCGCGCCGCGCGGATCGGGCTGCGCGGGCCCAGAATACCCACCACCGCCCCGGCATTGAGGTCCGAGCCATCCATGATCCCGGCATCCAGCTCATGCTTGCCGGCCGAGGTGTAAACCGCGCCATGCCCCGCGTTGAACAGCGCGTCATCCTCCAGCGCCACCACCGCCTCGGTCACCGCATCCAGCGCCGACCCGCCCCCTGCCAGCACCTTATGCCCGGCCAGCAGCGCCCGGCGCAGCCCCGCGTGATAGGCCGCCTCCAGCTCCGGGGTCATCGTGCTGCGCCTTATGGTCCCGGCCCCGCCATGGATCGCAAGAACAAAGCTCATTTCATCCCTCCCGGCTGATGGCTGCGGCGCAGAATGAAGATGGCGATCACCATCACCAGAATAAGAAACCCCAGCACGCCCAGCTCCACCATGGTGGCGTTGAACACTTCCTGCGACCCATCCGCCCATTTCGACGGTGAATTCACCTGTGACGCCTCCAGCGTGATCGCCAGCATCCGCCGGATCGACGCGATCAGCCCGACCACCAGAAACGGCTCGCACACCAGCGTGCCCTCACGGAAGGACACCCGCACCGTGTGCAATATCTCCACAATCATCAGCACAAACAGCAGCCGGTCCACGGTTTCCACGATCGCCTCGGGATCGGCCACGTTCAGCACGGTGTGCCACAGCGACAGCGCCGCACTGCCCACGCCCACCAGCGCCGTCAGCCCCAGCAACAGGCCGAGCACCAGATAGGCCCCAACCTCGATCCGCAGAAAATTGCGCGCCGCAAACGATGCCAGGTTGCGCGTTTCAAAATCGCCTTGCTCGTCCCGGTCCATCGCTCGCCCCCCCGTCAACCACGCCGCCTCAGCGCAACAGCTGCGCCATCGCCGAAATGGTGTTGATCCAGCCCAGCACATCTCCCATGGCACCCGCCTGAAAGCGTACAATTTTCGGCGAAACCCGCTCCGCGACCGGGATCAGCGCTGCCAGATCGGCCAACGCCACCCCCGTCAGCTCGATCTCCAGCACATAGGGCGCCGCGATCACCGCGGGCCGGCAGGCGCCCACATCGCGCACCGCCGCCATCGCCCCCGCCCGGATCGCCATCCGCGCCCGTTCCGGCGACAGCGCCCGCGCCGCGCGCTGGCCCAACGCCGTCTTCACCGTCACAAGCTGTGCGCCCGGAAACATCGCCCCGCACTGCGCCATCAGCCGGTCATCGCCGGACAGCAACGCCACCGGAACACCCAGGCTGCCCGCATAGGCGCCATACAGTGTCGCCTCCGCGCAATCGATGCCGTTGACCAGAATGCGCGCAAAGGCAAACCCGTTGATGGTGTGAGACAGCACGCCATGCTGCCCGGCGCCTGCGTGATAGCCGGTGAAGAACACCGCATCGAACCCGGCCTCCAACCCCGCGCACATGCCATAGGGTTTCGGCCGGCCCAGAATCAGCTCGGCGCGCGGGTCCAGCGCCTCCGGCAGAAGGTTCAGCTGCGGCCCATGGCTGTCATTGACCACCACCAGCGTCGCCCCGCCTGCGAAGGCGCCATCGATCGCGGCATTGACCTCCTCGGTCATCAACCGCCGTGCCCGCTCATATTCCGCATTGCCGGGCTGGCCATGCGCCGGCACCACCACGCCTGCCACACCCTCGATATCGGCCGAGATATAGATCTTCATGACGGCTCCAATGTCTCGCGCAACCCGGGGCGCGCATGCCCGTCCCGCCCGGTCGTGGTCTCGGCCTGCATCAGCGCATCGCGCACCGCATCCTCGGTCGCATCCGCCATCGCCTGAAATGCCAGGTCGAGCTTCGCCTCCGCCATCATCCGCACCGCCAGGATATCCGATTTCGGCGCCATCGGCAGATTGTTGGCGGTGGAAAACCCGATCGCCACATCGCCGCTGCCATGGCCCCAATAACTGCCCACCCGCGCCAGCCCCACACCAAACCGGCGAATGACGCGCCGCAGCTGCCGATGATCCAGCGGCAGATCGGTCGCCACCACCACAATCACCGAGCCATGTTCCGGCACAGGCAAGGAGGGTGGTGCCAGCCTGCGCCCATCGTCCAGCCGCAGATCGCCGCTGCGGCCGAAATTGCACTGCGCCAGCACCCCCAGCGTGTGCGCGGCGCCATCGAGCATGATCGTGCGGGACGCCGTGCCGATCCCGCCCTTGAAGCCGAAACAGCTCATCCCGGCACCGCCGCCCACCGCGCCGCGGGCGAACGCCACCCGCGCATCGTCCAGCGCCGCCAGCGCGTCCGCCTCCGTCACCGCCATCGCCTGGATGTCGTTCAGATACCCGTCATTGCACTCCCCCACCACCGGGTTGACGGTCGAGATCCGCCGCCCGATCTGCGGATTGCTGGCAATCGCCCGCCGGATCAGCGCCTGCGCGCACACGCCCACCGAAAACGTGTTGGTGAGCAGAATCGGCGTCTCCAGCTGGCCCAGCTCGTCCAGCTGCATCAGCCCGACACTCTTGCCAAACCCGTTCAACGTGACGGATGCCGCCATCACCTTGTCGCGGAACAGATCACCGCCATGCGGCACAATCGCCGTCACCCCGGTGAGAATGTTGCCCTGCCGCAGCGTGCGATGCCCGACCAGCACACCCGGCACATCGGTGATCCGCCCCGTCACGTGCGAAGCTTCTGATCCAGCGCGTCGCGCAGCCCATCGCCCAGCAGGTTGAACGCCAGCACCACCAGAAAGATCGCAATGCCCGGGAACAGCGTCAGATGATCCGCCACCCCCAGATAGCTGCGCCCATCCGCCAGCATCGCCCCCCATTCCGGGCTCGGCGGCCGCGCCCCCAGCCCGATAAAGGACAGGCTCGCCGCCGTCAGGATCGAGGTCCCCAACCGCAGCGACGCATAGACGATCACCGCCGGCAGACAGCCCGGCAGAATATGCCGCAGCATCAACGCCGGCGCCCGCACCCCGATGGTGCGCGCCGCCTGCACATACAGCGACTGTTTCAACGCCAACGCCGAGCCGCGCACCAGGCGCGCGAACACCGGCACCGAGAACACCGCGATCGCATAGATCACATTGTCGATCCCCGGCCCCAGCACCGCCACCACGCCGATCGCCAGCACAATGCCGGGAAACGCCAGCAGCACATCCATCAGCCGCATCAGGATCGAATCAACCCAGCCACCCAGAAACCCGCTCACCAGCCCCAGCGCCACGCCCACCAGCAGCCCCAGCGCCACCGACAGAAACCCAACCGTCAGAGACACCTGCGCCCCCCAGATGATCCGGCTCAGCACATCGCGTCCGTAAGCATCCGTGCCCAGAAAATGCGCGGCCGAAGGCCCTTCCAGAATGGAATTGTAATCCGGCTCGGCCGGCGCATAGGGTGCTATCAGCGGGGCGGCGATCGCGGCCAGGATCACCAGCACAATCAGCCCCCCCGCCACCAGCGCCACGCGCTGGCGCTTGAAGCGCCGCCAGAACTCCCCGAACGGTGTGCGGATCGTGTCGCTCATGGCCGAACATCCCCGCGCACCCAAAAACCCGTCATTGCGAGGCGGCAAAGCCGCCGTGGCAATCCATCGCGCCGCAATCCGGGCCTTCGATGGGAGCCCTTGGCCGCAGAACAGTCGCCTGACGACACATCCCTCACGACAGTCGGATCTCCGGGTTGGCCGCCGCGTACAGCAGATCAACCCCCAGATTGATCAGCAGAAACTCCACCGAAAACAGCATGATCTCCGCCTGAATCACCGGGTAGTCGCGAAACGACACGCTGTCCACCAGCAGCCGCCCCAGCCCCGGCCAGCTGAACACCGTCTCCACCACAATCGCCCCGCCCAGCAGAAAGCCGAACTGCAACCCGGTCAACGTGATCACCGGGATCAGCGCGTTGCGCAGCGTGTGCTTCCACGCCACCACCGACCGCGAAAGCCCCTTCATCCGCGCCGTGCGCACAAAATCCTCGCGCGCCACCTCCACAAAGGCCGACCGCGTGAAGCGCGCCATCACCGCGGCAACACCGATCCCCAGCGTGAAGGACGGCATCACGTAATGCTGCCACGTACCGTAGCCGCCTGTCGGCAGCCAGCCCAGTTGCACCGAGAACAGATCGATCAACAGCAACCCCAGCCAGAAGGACGGGAACGACACGCCGGAGATCGCCACCACCATGCTCGCCTGATCGGCCGCCGATCCGCGCCGCAACGCCGAGAACACGCCAAGCCCCACGCCCAGCACGGTGGACCACACCATCGACACCAATGTCAGCCACATCGTGGGCCAGAACCGCTCGCCGATCACCTGCGCCACCGGCTGGCGGGTCTTGGTGGACACACCCAGCTGGCCCTGTACCGTATGCCCCGCCCAGCGCAGATATTGCGACCAGATCGGGCCATCCAGCCCCATATCGGCGCGGATGGCCTCGATCTCCGCCGGCGACGCCTCCGGCCCCGCCTGCAGCCGCGCCGGATCACCCGGCAGGGCATGCACGAAGCCGAAGACGAAGATCGACACCGCAAGCAGAACCGGCAGCGAGCCGGCCAGCCTGCGAAGCAGATAGGACAACATCAGCGCGTCAGTGGATCGCCGCCTCCTCGGTCAACATCTGGCCATCCGGCAGCACATAGATGCCCGAGACATTCTTCGCCTTGGCAGACAGATTGTCGTCCGAGCCGAGGAAGATCCACGGCGCATCCTGCCACGCCACCGCCTGCGCATCGGCATAGGCCGCCAGACGCTTGGCGGCATCGGCCGTGGTAAGACCGGCCTCGATATCCGCATCCAGCTTCGGGCTGTCGTAATAGGCGGTGTTGAACAGCACCGGCGGATACGCCTTGCCATACAGCAGCGGACGCAGACCCCAATCCGCATCCCCGGTGGAGGCCGACCAGCCAGTGTAATGCAGCATGGTGGTGGCCTCTTCCGGCGTCTTCACGTTCCAGATCTTCGCCGCCGCAACCCCCGATTCCAGCGGCTCGACGGACACTTTCACGCCCACCGCGGCCAGCTGCTGCTGCAGGAACTGCAGCCCGCGCACGGTGATGGTGGAGTTGCCACCCCACAGCACCGTCTCGAACCCGTTCGGATAGCCGGCCTCGGCCAGCAGCGCCTTTGCCTTGGCCGGATCATACGGGTAAGGGGTCTGCGACACATGGCCCGGCAGCAGCGTCGGCAGCGGGCTGTCCAGCGGCACGCCATAGCCGTTGAACACCACCTTCAGATAGGCGGCCTTGTCGACGGCATAGTTCAGCGCCAAGCGCACCCGCTTGTCGTCAAACGGCTTGCGCAGCGTGTTCATCGCAACATAGCGCGCATAGATCGAGCGGCTGGCCACCACGTCCAGATTGGGCGACTTCTCCAGCACCTTCACCAGCTCCGGCGGCGCCGGATAGATATACTGCGCCTCACCCGCCTGCAGCATCGCCATGCGGCTGCCATTCTCGGGGGTGGAGTGGATCACCAGCTTGTCGATCTTGGGCAGGCCCGGCTTCCAGTAATGCTCGTTCTTCGCCACCGTCAGCGTGTCGGTCTCCCAGGAGACGAATTTGTATGGCCCGGTTCCGACCGGATGGCGGCCCAGATCCTTGCCGTAGGTCGCAATCGCCTTCGGGCTTGAGATCGCAAACGCCTGGTGCGCCAGGTTGTTGATGAAGGCGCCAAACGGCGCGTTCAGCGTGATCTTCACGGTGAACTCGTCCACCACGTCCACGCTCTTGATCGGCGCATACAGGCTTGCGCGCTTCAGATGGTTCGCCGGATCGCGGGCACGGTCGAAGGACAGTTTCACCGCCTCCGCGTTGAACGGCGCCCCGTCATGGAACACCACACCATGGCGCAGATGCACCACGAACTCGGTGGCCTCCGCATTGGCGTCCGTGCTCTCGGCCAGCACCGGCACCATCTTCATGTCCTTGTCGAAGCCATACAGCCCCTGGATCATGGTGCGCGTCGCCGTCATCGACAGATTGTCGTTCAGATCGGCGGGGTCGAGTCCCACGATGTTCGCATCGAGGGCGATGGTGATGGCACCTTCCGCCCGCACCGGGGCGGCCTGGCCAAGTGTGAACGCTGCCACCAACGGCAACGCCAGAAGAGCTGTGCGGCGGAACATGTTCTCTGTCTCCTTAATAGAGTCCGCCCACCGAATGGCGGGCGACGAAATGATCGGGGCCGACCCGCACCAGCGGGGCCACGATCGGGGCATCCTCAAGGCGTCGCATCGGGCTCGGCACCTCACCCTCCGCCACCGGCGGCAGAGCGCGCCTGCGGGCCGGGTCCGGGATCGGAACCGCCGCCAGCAGGCGTTGCGTGTAGGCGTGCTGCGGTGTCTGCATCACCGCCTGGCGCGGGCCGATCTCAACGATCTGGCCAAGATACATCACCGCCACACGGTGGCTAACCCGCTCCACCACCGCCATGTCATGGCTGATGAACAGCATGGCCAGCCGGTGCCGGCGCTGCAGATCCATCAGCAGATTCACCACCTGAGCACGGATCGAAACGTCCAGCGCCGCCACCGCCTCATCGGCGATGATCAGCTTCGGCTCGGAGGCCAAGGCCCGTGCGATGCACACGCGCTGGCGCTGCCCGCCGGACAGCTCATGCGGATAGCGCTGCGCGAATTCCGCGGGCAGACCCACATCCGCCAGCAGCGAACGCACCCGCGCCTCGATCGCATCGCCCTTCGCCAGCCCATGCGTGCGGATCGGCTCGGCAATCGAATAGCCCAGCGTCAGCCGCGGGTTGAGCGCCGCATACGGGTCCTGGAACACCACCTGGATCTCGCGGTGCAGCCGGGCCAGATCGGCGCCGGACGGCCGGCTGATATCGGTGCCCTCCAGCAGAACCTGGCCCTCATCCGGCAGTTCCAGCCGCACGATGCTGCGCCCGGTGGTGGATTTGCCGCAGCCGCTCTCCCCCACCAGCCCCAGCGTCTCGCCCGGCCGCACCGCAAAACTCACCTGTTCCACCGCATGCACCCGCCCGCGCAGCCGCAATCCCCGTCGCACCGGAAAACGTGTGGCAATCCCCCGCACCTCCAGCACCGGCGCCGCCCCCGGCGTCACCGTGTCCTGCGGCAGCGAGTCCTTGGCAAAGCTGCGTGGCAGCGCCTCATCGGCCAGCGCCCCCAGCATCGGCACCGCGTCCAGCAGCATGCGCGTATAGGCGTGGCTTGGGGCGGCAAACAGCGCCGCCGTCTCGTTCTGCTCCACACAGCGCCCGCGCTGCAGCACCGCCACCCGGTCCGCGATCTCCGCCACCACCCCCATGTCATGGGTGATGAACAACAGACCCATCCCATACTCGGCCTGCAACTCGCGCAGCAGCCGCAGCACCTGAGCCTGCACCGTTACATCCAGCGCCGTCGTCGGCTCATCGGCGATCAGCAGGCGCGGCCGGCACGAGATCGCAAGGGCGATCATCACACGCTGGCGCATGCCGCCGGACAGTTCGAACGGAAAACGCTGCAACTGGCGCGGCGCATCCGCCACCCGCACCCGGTCCAGCAGCCGCTTCGCCTCAGCCAAGGCAGCCGCGTCATCCATGCCGCGATGCAGCCTGATGGCTTCCGCAATCTGCTCGTCCACCCGCATCACCGGGTTCAGGCTCGTCATCGGCTCCTGGAACACCATGCCGATCTCAGCCCCGCGCAGCCGGCGCATCGCCGCATCGTCAAGCGCGACCAGGTCGAGCCGCGCACCATCGCGCGTGGTGAAATCGATCCGCCCCGCGGTGATCCGCCCGCCCGTGTCGTCCAGCAGCCGCGTGATCGCCAGCGCCGTCACCGATTTGCCGGAGCCCGACTCCCCCACCAGCGCCACCGTCTCCCCGGCCCGCACCGCCAGATCCAGCTCCTGCACCACAGTCACCGGCCCGTCCGCACCCGGCATCGCCAGTGACAGACCTTGCACACGCAGCAGGTCGGCACCGGCGCTGGCCGGCATCGTCAGGGCAGGGTGTTGCGTCACGGTTTCGGCCATGCTGCAAGCCCATCACGGACTGCGTTACAGAGCAACACCCAAACCGAAGCCGCACGCCATCCCCCGGACCTGAACGGAGCGCTGAATGCCGCCAACATCCTGGACTCGCGCTGATCTGGCAGCCCTCGACACCGCCGATGAACTGGCGAGCTTTCGCAACGAATTTCGACTTCCCGCTGATCTGATCTACCTCGATGGCAATTCGCTCGGCCCGCTTCCGGCGCAGGCCGCCGCCCGTGTGGCACAGGTCGTCGAACAACAATGGGGGGAAGGCCTGATCCGCAGCTGGAACAGCGCGGGCTGGATCGATTGGCCGGTGACCCTGGGCGCCAAGATCGCACAGCTGATCGGCGCCGCCCCGGGCAGCACCCGGGTTGCGGACAGCACCAGCGTCAACCTGTTCAAACTCCTGGCCGGCGCCTTGGCGCTGCGCCCCGGCCGGCCGGTGATCCTGACCGAAGCCGGCAATTTCCCGACCGATCTCTACATCGCCCAGGGCCTCGCCGCCCTGCTCGATCGCGGCCACCGCGTGGTGCAGGCCGCACCGGACGAGATCACCGCCCGCCTTGATGACAGCGTGGCGGTGCTGCTGCTCACCCATGTCAACTACCGCACCGGGCGCCTGCACGACATGCAGGCCCTCACCCAACAGGCCCACGCCGCGGGCGCCCTGGTGATCTGGGATCTCGCCCATTCCGCCGGCGCCATGCCACTCGATCTCGACGGCTGCGACGCCGATTTCGCCATCGGCTGCGGCTACAAATTCCTCAATGGCGGCCCCGGCGCCCCTGCCTTCCTGATGGTGGCACCCCGCCACGCGGACAGTTTCACCCCCGGCCTCACCGGCTGGTTCGGCCACGCCGCCCCCTTCGCCTTCGAAGCCGAGTTCCGTCCCGCCAAGGGCGCCGACCGCGCCTTGGTCGGCACCCCCGGCATCATCGGCATGGCCGCCCTCGAGTGCGGGCTGGACGTGGCACTCGCCGCCGATCTGCACGAAGTGCGCGCCAAATCGCTGCGCATGAGCAGCATTCTGATGGACCTCGTCGATCAGCTCTGCCCCGGCCATTTCGGCCTGCTCACCCCGAAGGACGAGACGCTGCGCGGCAGCCAGGTCAGCCTCACGCACGACGCCGCCTACCCGATCATGCAGGCCCTGATCGCCCGCGGCGTGATCGGCGATGTGCGCCAGCCCAACATCCTGCGCTTCGGCCTCACACCGCTCTATCTGCGCTTCACCGATTTGTGGGATGCGGCGGTCATCCTGGCCGACATCATGCACAACGCCACCTGGCAGCGCCCGGAATTCCAGACCCGCCAGAAGGTGATCTGACCCAGCGACTTGGTCATCCCTGACGACCGTCATTGCGAGCGAAGCGAAGCAATCCATCGAACAACCGCCCGCACCTCGTGAGCAAAGGCACACCAACCCCCAGCCCATCACCACCGCATCGCAGCATTTCGATTCGCATGCTTGTCGCAGCCAGCCGCCTCCGTTACCGCTAAACGATTGCCGTGCCATTCGGGCACGCATCAGACAGGAGAAAGTGCGATGGGCTACAGGGTCGCGGTTGTCGGCGCCACCGGTGCGGTCGGACGCGAGATCATCAAAACCCTGGTCGAGCGTAACTTCCCCATCTCCGATATTTACGCCCTCGCCTCCGCCCGCTCTGTCGGCCAGGAGATCTCCTTCGGCGACAAACGCGTGCTCAAGGTACAGAACCTCGAGACGTTCGACTTCAGCAAGGCCGATATCGGCCTGTTCAGCCCCGGCGCCTCAATCTCCGCCATCCACGCCCCCCGTGCTGCGGCCGCCGGCTGCATCGTCATCGACAACACCAGCCATTTCCGCATGGAGCCGGACGTGCCGCTGGTCGTGCCCGAAGTGAACCCCCAGGCCCTGCGCAAGATCCGCCGCGGCATCATCGCCAACCCGAACTGCTCCACCATCCAGATGCTGGTGGCCCTCAAGCCGCTGCACGACCGTTTCGGCGTCAAGCGCGTCATCGTCGCCACCTACCAGTCGGTCTCCGGCGCCGGCAAGGAAGGCATGGACGAGCTGTACAACCAGACCAAGGCCAGCTTCGTGAACGATCCCGGCACGCAGGAGATCTTCACCAAGCCGATCGCCTTCAACTGCATCCCGCATATCGACAAGTTCATGGATGACGGTTCCACCAAGGAAGAGTGGAAGATGGTGGTCGAGACCAAGAAGATCCTCGACCCGGACATCGCCGTCCATGCCACCTGCGTGCGCGTGCCGGTCTTCATCGGCCATTCCGAGGCGGTGAACGTGGAGTTCCACAAGCCCGTCACCGTGGAGGAGGCGCGCGAGATCCTGCGGGAGGCCCCGGGTGTCACTGTCATCGACCAGCGCGAGGATGGCGGCTACGTCACCGCCATCGACTGCGCCGGCGAGGACGCCACCTTCGTCAGCCGCATCCGCATCGACCCCACGGTCGAAAACGGCCTAGCCTTCTGGTGCGTGTCGGACAATCTGCGCAAGGGCGCTGCGCTGAACGCCGTGCAGATCGCCGAGACCATGATCGCCATGAACCTGATCACCCAGAAGGCCGCCTGATTGCTGCCCAAACTCAACCCCTGGGTCTGGCTGGCCTTGGCCGGCCTGGGGGAGGTGTTCTGGGTTGTCTTCCTGAAGTTTTCGGACGGCTTCACCAGGCTGGCCCCAAGTGCTGCCACCATCGCCACCATGGCGTTCAGCTTCTTCTGCATGTCCCAGGCCCTGCGCGTGATGCCGATGGGCACGGTCTACGCCGTCTGGACCGGCATCGGCGCCGCCGGCGGCCTGATCTGGGGCATCGTCATGGAAGGCGAACCCGCCGGCGCCATCCGCATCGCCTGTGTCGGCCTGATCGTGGCCGGCGTGCTCGGCCTGAAGCTGGGCTCATAATCGTAGGGCGGACATGCGAAGCATCTCCGCCGTTGACCCCACGGCCGTCCACCTCCGCTGACACAAACCCATGTCATTGCATCTATGCTGCACCCGCGTTGACCCGCACCGCCCCCGGGTCTATCACGCCTGACAGTTTCGTCATGAGGAGCCGCGTGCGATGACCGACGTTCGGGAAGCCCTGTTTATCGGGCGCACCACAGACGGGCGGACCGTCCGCCGCCCCCTCTCCCCGCATCTGCAGATCTACAAGCCGCAGATCACCTCCGCCCTGTCCATCTTCCACCGCATCACCGGCGTGGCCCTCTCTGTCGGCGCCTTCATCCTGGTCTGGTGGCTGGTCGCCGCCGCCTCGTCCGATGAAAGCTTCGCCACCGTCTCCGCCGTGCTGCACAGCTGGATCGGCAAGCTCGCCCTCATCGGCTGGACTGCAGCCCTCTGGTACCATTTCTGCGCCGGCCTGCGTCATCTGGTGTGGGACAGCGGCCATGGCTTCGAACTCGAAACCGTCCACGCCACCGGCCGCCTGGTGCTGATCGCAACCGCCATCCTGACCGCACTCACCGTGCTGGCAGGCTTCATCGCGCTCTGAGGATCACAGCCATGAGCACCCAGCCCACCCAGACCATCATGCGCTCCGGCCTCGGCCGCGCCCGCGGCCTCGGCTCCGCCAAATCCGGCGCCGCCCACTGGTTCGCCGAACGCGTCACCTCCATCGCCCTCGTGCCGCTCACCCTGTGGTTCGTCTTCTCCGTCTTCAGCCTGCTGGGCGAGCCACGCGCCGCAGTGCAGGCCTGGGCGGGTCACGCCATGAACGCAACCCTGCTGCTGGCATTGGTGATCATCACCTTTCACCACATGGCGATGGGTTTGCAGGTGGTGATGGAGGACTACATCCATGCGGAGCGTCCGCGTCTGCTGGCGATCCTTGCGATGAAGGCGGCAGCCGGTCTGTTCGCCCTCGGCGGGATCCTGGCAGTGATCAAACTGACGCTGGCTCACTGATCCCTTTCTCATACGGACAGGCATTATGAACGCGATCACCAAACCCTCCACGGGTGCCTACAACGTCATCGACCATACCTACGACGTGGTGGTCGTCGGCGCCGGCGGCTCCGGCCTGCGCGCCACCCTCGGCATGGGGGCAGCCGGCCTCAAAACCGCCTGCATCACCAAGGTCTTCCCCACCCGCAGCCACACGGTCGCGGCCCAGGGCGGCATCGGCGCCGCTCTCGGCAACATGGGCGAGGATGATTGGCGCTGGCACATGTACGACACCGTGAAAGGGTCGGACTGGCTGGGCGATCAGGACGCCATCGAATACATGTGCCGTGAGGCCGTGCCGGCGATCTACGAGCTGGAACATTTCGGCGTACCGTTCAGCCGCACCGAGGATGGCCGCATCTACCAGCGCCCCTTCGGCGGCCACATGCAGGATTACGGCAAGACCCCCGCGATGCGCGCCTGCGCCGCCGCCGACCGCACCGGCCACGCCATCCTGCACACGCTCTATCAGCAGAGCCTGAAGCACGAGGTCGAGTTCTTCGTCGAATACTTCGCGCTCGACCTGATCATGGACGATGAAGGCGTCTGCCGCGGCGTCATGGCCTGGTGCCTGGAAGACGGTTCGATGCACCGCTTCCGCGCCCAGCAGGTCGTGCTCGCCACCGGCGGCTATGGCCGCGCCTATCTCTCCTGCACCTCGGCCCACACCTGCACCGGCGATGGCGGCGGCATGGTGCTGCGCGCCGGCCTGCCCACGCAGGACATGGAATTCGTCCAGTTCCACCCCACCGGCATCTTCCCGGCCGGCTGCCTCATCACCGAAGGGGCCCGCGGCGAAGGCGGCTACCTCACCAACTCCGAAGGTGAGCGCTTCATGGAGCGCTACGCTCCCACCGCGAAAGACCTCGCCTCGCGCGACGTGGTGTCCCGCTCGATGACACTGGAAATCAACGCCGGCCGCGGCGTGGGCCCCAACAAGGACCACATCCTGCTGCATCTGGAACATCTGGGCGCCGATCTGCTCAACGAGCGTCTGCCCGGCATCTCCGAGACCGCCAAGGTCTTCGCCGGTGTGGACGTCACCAAGGAAGCCATCCCGGTGCTGCCGACCGTGCACTACAACATGGGCGGCATCCCCACGAACTACCACACCGAGGTTCTGCGCCCCACCGCCTCCAACCCGAACGCCACCGTGCCGGGTCTGATGGCCGTCGGTGAAGCCGCCTGCGTCTCGGTGCACGGCGCCAACCGCCTCGGCACCAACTCCCTGCTCGACCTCGTGGTGTTCGGCCGCGCCGCCGCCCACCGCGCCGCCGAGATCGTCAAGCCCGGCGCCACCCAGGCCCCGCTGCCGCCGCGCGCCGGCGAGAACGCGCTCGACCGCCTGGATCGCGCCCGCAACGCCAAGGGCGGCACCAAGGTGGCCGACCTGCGCGACCAGATGCAGCGCGCCATGCAGGCCCACGCCGCCGTCTTCCGCAACTCCGAAAGCCTCACCACCGGCGTTGCCAAGATGAAGACCATCTGGGGCGGCCTTTCGGACATGCAGGTCACCGATCGCAGCCTGGTCTGGAACTCCGACCTGGTCGAAGCGCTCGAGCTGGACAACCTCATGGGCAACGCGATGACCACCATGGTCTCCGCCGAGGCCCGCAAGGAAAGCCGTGGCGCCCAGGCGCATGACGACTTCCCGGATCGCGATGACGTCAACTGGATGAAGCACACTTTGTCCTGGTGCGATGCGAACGGCGATGTCCGCCTCGATTTCCGCCCGGTCACCATGCAGACGCTGACCAACGAGGTCTCCGTCTTCCCGCCCAAGAAGCGCGTTTACTGAGGAGTTGGTCTGATGGCCGAATTCACCCTGCCGAAGAACTCCAAGGTTCAGAAGGGCAAGACCTTCCCGGCGAAGGACGCGAAGAACGCGAAGACCTTCAACATCTATCGCTGGAACCCGGATGACGGCGCCAACCCGCAGATGGACGCCTTCGAGATCGATCTCGACAAATGCGGCCCCATGGTCCTGGACGCGCTGATCAAGATCAAGAACGAGGTGGACACCACGCTCACCTTCCGCCGCTCCTGCCGCGAAGGCATCTGCGGCTCGTGCGCGATGAACATCGACGGCACCAACACGCTCGCCTGCCTCAAGCCGATCGCCGAGGTGAAGGGCGAGGTGAACATCAACCCGCTGCCGCATATGCCGGTGATCAAGGACCTCGTCCCCGATCTCAGCCAGGCCTATGCCCAGTACCGCTCCATCGAACCCTGGCTGCAATCCGACACGCCGGCTCCCCCGGATGGCGAGCGCCGCCAGTCCAAGGAAGAGCGCGCCAAGCTGGACGGTATGTGGGAATGCATCCTGTGCTTCTGCTGCACCACCTCCTGCCCGAGCTATTGGTGGAACGGCGACCGCTATCTGGGCCCGGCAACCCTGATGGCCGCCTATCGCTGGATCGCCGACAGCCGCGATGAGCGCACCGGGGAGCGTCTGGATGCGCTCGAAGACCCGTTCAAGCTCTATCGCTGCCACACCATCATGAACTGCACGCAGACCTGCCCCAAGGGCCTGAACCCGGCAAAGGCGATCGCCGAGATCAAGTCCAAGATGCTCGAACGCCAGGGCTGAGATGGCATTTCGCGGCTCCCTGGCTGAGCCGGGGGGCCGCAATGCCGCCTGGTTTGACAGCGTGATCTTCGACCACAGCTTCTTTCGTGTGCTGTGGGACAATTTTGCGACCGTCATTCCAGGCAAGCTTTACCGCTGCAACCACCCAACCCCCGCAAGGCTCGCGCGCTACCAGCGCCGCTACGGCATCCGCACGCTGATCAATCTGCGCGGCCACCGCCAATGCGGCTCGGATGCCCTGTCACGCGATGCCGCCGAAAAACTCGGCATCATCCATATCGACATGGCCTTCGAAAGCCGCGGCGCCCCGCACCGCGACCGCATCCTGCGCTTTGCCGAGATCTACCGCACACTGCAGACCCCGGCCCTGATGCACTGCAAATCCGGCGCGGACCGTGCGGGCCTGGCCTCCGGCCTCGCCCTGATCTTCGAAGGCGGCAGTGCGGCGGATGCCCTGGCCCAGCTCTCGCTGCGCTACGGCCATTTCAGCAAATCCCGCACCGGCATCCTCGACGCCTTCTTCCGCCTCTATGCGCGAGACGCCGAAGGCCGCATCCCCTTCCTCGACTGGGTCGCTACCGAGTACGACGAAGAAGCACTGCGTGCCACCTTCAAAGCCAGCGGCCTGTCCAGCTTCATCACGGACCGGGTTCTGGTGCGGGAATAAAAGGCCAAGAGTTTGTTTGGTTCTTTCTTTTCAAAGAAAGAACTTCTTGTCCTATCCCTCCAACCGGGCTGGTCCCTGTCCATCCGCCCGGCTACGCTCCCCGGCAAATCAACGGGGAAACGTCATGCAGCGCTTCGCAGGCCAGGTCGCAGTCATCACCGGGGGCGCCTCCGGCATCGGGGCCGCCATCGCCGCCCGCCTCAAGCAGGAAGGGGCGGACATCGCGAGCTGGGACCTCACACCCACCCCAGGGGCCGATCACAGCGAAGTGGTCGATCTCACCAATCCCGAAGCCGTCGCCCGCGCCACCGCCAACACCGTGGCCGAGCTGGGCGGCATCGACATCCTCGTCGCCTCCGCCGGCATCACCGGCCCCAACCTCCCCACCTGGGAGTATCCGGTGGCGGACTGGCAGCGCGTGATCGACGTGAACCTGAACGCGGTGTTCTATTGCTGCCGTGAGGTCTCAGCCGTGATGCGCACCCGCGGCACCGGCCGCATCGTCAACATCGCCTCCATCGCCGGCAAGGAGGGCAACCCCAACGCCCCCGCCTATTCCGCCTCCAAAGCGGGCGTCATCGGGCTCACCAAATCGCTCGGCAAGGAGCTCGCCAAAACCGCCATCACCGTCAACTGCGTCACCCCCGCCGCGGTGCGCACGCCGCTGTTCTCCCAGATGAAGCCGGAATTCATCGACTTCATGCTCTCCAAGATCCCGATGGGCCGCTTCGGCGAGATGGAGGAGATTGCAAGCCTGGTCTGCTGGCTCGCCAGCGCCGAGGCCAGCTTCAGCACCGGCGGTGTGTTCGACTGCTCCGGTGGCAGAGCCACCTACTGACCCGAAAGGCATCCCCATGACCCAGCCACTCGAGACCAGCGCCATCCACAGCTGGCACGCCCATGTCTATTACGACCCCGCCACCCGCGACGCGGCGGCCAGGCTGCGCGAGCAGGTGGCAGCCCGATTCGAGGCAACACTGGGCCGCTGGCACGACGTGCCGGTCGGCCCGCACCCGCAGGCGATGTATCAGATCGCCTTTGCCAACGCCGTCTTCCCCGATCTCACCGGCTTTCTCGCGCTGAACCGCGTGGGGCTGACCATTCTGGTGCATCCGGAGACCGGCGATGAGGTGGCCGACCATCGTGATCACGCGATGTGGATGGGCAAAGTATTGCCGCTGGATTTGTCCACCCTCGGACCGCGCCGCTGACAATAATTAACAAGTATTCGATTCACTTTCGTCGCGCTCACAAAATCGTGAACGCTTATAACGAAATGATGCTGCAGCTGCGAACTGAGTGGAATCGTTGCCCTTTATCTGGA
This sequence comes from uncultured Rhodospirillales bacterium, assembly GCA_903924855.1. Lineage (GTDB taxonomy): Bacteria > Pseudomonadota > Alphaproteobacteria > Acetobacterales > Acetobacteraceae > CAIQQQ01. The sequence continues at coordinate 37,662 of CAIYCW010000100.1, forward strand.
CGTCCTGAAATATTCCGACAATCACACATCTTTTCTTAACAAAAGACGCTCTCGCAAACATGATCTCAAATCTCTGTGATTTCATTGCGGGTGAAACTGTCCGTAAATGGTGCCAGCAATTATCGATTGCGAAACCCAGACAGGAGTCCAGCCCATGTCCGATGATGGCCAGCCTGCCCCGAACAGCCTCACCGCCGTCCTCTCGCGCGACGTTGGTGGCATTCCGCTCGCTCTTATCCTGTGCGCACTCGCGGCCCTGCTGGTGGGCGCCGCCGTCGCGATGACCGCCTCGCCCTGATCCGCTTGCACCGCAGCTGAAAAAACCGGGCCCCGTGCCCGGTTTTTTTATGCTCAGGCCGCCCAGCGCGGCATCAGCCGCGCCGCGTTGCCATGCTCCACGGCCGCCAGATCGGCATCCTTGAAGAAGGCCCGAATTCCGGCCACCTGCTCGGGCGCCGTGCGATAGGGGTAATCCGTCCCGAACAGAATCTGAGACGTCGCCACCATCTTGGTCAACGCGGACAGAATGATCGGGTTGGAGGCCTGAGCGGTGTCGTAGTGAAACCGCCGCAGCTGTGCCATCACGCCCTCTGCGGTGAACGCCTTGCCCTGCGGGAAGGCCGGATAGCTCGGCAGCTGAATGGTGAAGCGCTCAACCAGCGAGGTCACCGTGCCGCCGCCATGCGAAAAGATGAATTCCACATCGGCAAGCTTTGCTGCCGCCCCTGAAAAGATCAGATCACCGATGGTCCGCGTGGTGTCGGTGCCGTATTCGATCGCAACCGAGGGCAGGCCAGCGAGGTTGACGCAGCAATCCACATTGTTGGGATGCGTGTAGGCCACTGCCTTGCGCCGGTTCAGCTCCTGCATCACCGGCATGAAATCCGGGTGGCCAAGCCATTTCATCCCGTAATTGGTCATGAAACCCACCCCGTCCGCCTTCAGCACATCCAGCGCATAGGCGATCTCGGTCAGCGTCTCATCAACATGCGGCATCGGCAGGATGGCAAAGAAGCCGAACCGTCCCGGATGGCGGTCCGCCAGCCCGCGCGCAAACTCATTGCAGTCGCGCGCCATCGCCGCCGCCTCCTTCGGCCCCAGAAAGCCCAGCGCCGGCTGCGTCAGCGACAGAATGGATGTATCGATCCCGGCGCGGTCCATCTCGGCCAGGGATTTCTCCACGGTCCAGTTGTTCGCAGGCGGGCTGTCTAGCCCCACCTTCTTCACCGCCGGCAGCCAGCTTGGCGGCGAGAGATGGTGATGCACGTCGATACGTTGCGGCTTGGCCACAGCACCCTGCGCCAGAACAGGCCCCGCCACGGCGCTGGCGGCAAGTCCTGCCGTCCCCTTCAGCAAACCACGCCGACCCAGTGTCACCCGATTTGCTGCATTGCAGCAAGCGCAGCCACGCCAATCATTGGCCGATTTCATCCCCGAGTCCCCCCATCTTGTTTTGTCTATTCTATTGGGTGACAAAACACTGGGGCACGGCGCAAGCCGCGGTCAATACCAGTCAGGGACGAAGCCCTCTTCTGCAGCGGCACATTGCCGCTACAATGCGCCATCGCCCGAAGGAGCCCCGCATGCCCGTTCTCAACCGCATCGCCGCCAGCCTGCCCGAACTCGCCGAATGGCGGCGCGACCTGCACGCCCATCCCGAACTCGGCTTCGAAGAACATCGCACCTCGCAGATCGTGGCGGAGAAGCTGGAAAGCTGGGGCATCACCGTCACCCGCAACATCGCGGGCACCGGCTTGGTCGGCACGTTGAAGGTCGGCACCTCCGATCGCGCCATCGGCATCCGCGCCGATATGGACGCACTCCCGATGGAGGAGGAGAACGACTTCCCCCACCGCTCGCAGAATGCCGGCCGCATGCATGCCTGCGGCCATGACGGCCACACCACCATGCTCCTTGCCGCGGCACGCCACCTGGCCGAGACCCGCAATTTCGACGGCACCGTACATTTCATCTTCCAACCCGCCGAGGAGGGCGGCGGCGGCGGCCGCGTCATGGTGGAGGAAGGCCTGTTCGAGCGCTTCCCCTGCGACATGGTCTTCGGCCTGCACAATGATGGCACCCTGCCGGTCGGGACCATGACCGCCGTTGCCGGCAGCGTCAGCGCCAGCTCGGACACATTCACCATCACCATCACCGGCAAGGGCGGCCACGCCGCAGGCCCCCATCGCAGCATCGACCCGGTGGTGATCGGCAGCCAGATCGTCATCGGCCTGCAGACCCTGGTCTCCCGCCGCACCAACCCGCTCGATTCCGCGGTGATCTCGGTCACCCAGTTCCACGCAGGCTCCGCCAACAACGTCATCCCCAACGAGGCGGTGCTGAAAGGCACCGTCCGCACGCTGAAATCCGAAACCCAGGACGAGCTGCAGAAACTGATGCAGACCCTGATCGAAGCCACCGCCATGGCCCATGGCGCCACCGCCACCCTGGTCTACAAGCGCGGCTACCCGCCGGTGGTGAACGCCGAGAGCGCCACCGAGCGCGCGGCCATTGCGGCGGCCAAGATCGTGGGCCAGGACCATGTCATCCGCGCCCGCCCACCCGGCATGGGCGGGGAGGATTTCAGCTACATGGCACAGAAGGTCCCTGGCTGTTTCGTTCGCGTGGGCCAGGTCAACCCGGGCGAGACCCGCTTCCCGGCGCATCACCCGCGCTACGAGTTCAACGACGAGATCATCCCCTATGGCGCCTCGCTCTGGGCCACATTGGTGGAGCAGGAACTCGCCAAAGCCTGATCAGACCATGGCCGGGGAGCAGCGTGCATGAAGGCGATCGAATCGTTCCTGCTCGGCTTCCCGGCCCTGTTCTCCATCGTCAACCCGCTGGTCGGCGCCTTCTTTTATCGGGAGGTGACATCCGATCTGTCCCACCCGACGCGCGTCAGGCTCGCCAGCCAGGTGGCGGTGTATTCCGCCCTGGTGATGCTCGTCTCGCTGTGGCTCGGGGCCTATGTGCTGAACTTCTTCGGCATCTCGCTTGCCGCCATGCGCATCGCCGGCGGCACGCTGCTGGCGCTGCGCGCCTATCAGCTGCTCGATGCGCCGGAAACCCAGGAGGCCCGGAAATCCGCCCAGGCCGGCACCCCGATCGAGGAGGATGCCAACACCGCGGGCCTGGCCTTCTTCCCCCTCACCATGCCGCTGACCACCGGCCCTGGTACAATGTCGGTGGCCATCGCCCTCGGCTCCAGCCGTCCTGCCAGCGGGGACGGTCTGCTCGAATATTTCACCGGCGTGTCGCTGGCCGCCCTTGTGGTGGCGGTGATGGTCTGGATCTCCTACCGCTCCGCCGACCGCCTGGCCGAGCTGCTCAACGCCTCCGCCCGCCAGACCATCTCGCGCATCTCAGCCTTCCTGATGATGTGCATCGGCGTGCAGATCACCCTCATCGGCCTGGAAGACGAGGTCCGCCGCTTCCTGGCAGGGTAGGGCGCTGCAAGCCACCCAAACGTCATTGCGAGCGCAGCGAAGCAATCCACCGAACCGCTGGCACGCATCGCAGACCAGCCTCTCTCCCGTTACCCACGAAACGACGACAACGTGCGAGGGTTCACGTCAGATGCGCCAACGCCAGATAATCCTGGCTCTGCATCTCCTCCAGCCGCGACGCGGTGCGCTCGAACGCCTTCGCCCCCTCGCCACGCTGATAGAGCTGATCCGGATACGCATCCGCGGAGGCCACCAGCTTCACCCGGTGATCATACAGCGCATCCACCAGCACAATGAACCGCCGCGCCTTGTCGTAATTCTCCGGCGAAAGCCGGGGAATCCCGTCCAGCACCAGCGCATGGAAATGCGTGGCCAGCGCCAGATAATCGCCAGCCCCCAGCGCCTCCCCGCACAGCGCGTCGAAATCGAAGCGCGCCACACCCTGCGCCGCACACGGCACCACGAATTTGCGCCCCGTCACCAGCAGCGTCTCGGCCTGAGGCGCCGCCCGCCCGGTCAGCTCGGAAAACGCCGCATCCAGCGCCCGCTCCGCCCGCCCATCCGCCGGCACATGCCAGGTCGCCATGCCGCGCAGCCGCGCCCGGCGATAATCCCGCCCGCTGTCCATCACCAGCAGGTCCAGATTCTGCTTGATCAGCCCAATGAAAGGCAAAAACGCATCCCGCCCAGGCTGGCCCTTGAACAGATCATCCGGCGCCGTGTTGGACGTTGTCACTACCACCACGGCCCGTTCGAACAGCGCCTGGAACAGCCGGCCCAAAATCATCGCATCCGCGATGTCGTTGACCTGAAACTCGTCAAAGCACAGCAAAGCCGCCTCGGCCGCGATGCTGTCGGCCAGCGGCGGGATCGGATCCGCCTCGCCCGGATTCTCCCGTCGCCAGGCATGGATGCGCCGATGCGATTGCTGCATGAACTGGTGAAAATGCAGGCGCTTCTTGCGCTTCACGTCGGCCGCTTCGAAAAACAGATCCATCAGCATGGATTTGCCGCGGCCCACCTCTCCCACCAGATACAACCCGTGCGGCCGCGGCTCGTCCGCCCCCTCGGTGGATTTGCGACGCAGAAACCGTGAGATCAGCCCGGCCCGGGGGGAGGCGCTGATCGGCGCCGGATCATAGCCGCGCAGTTTCGACCAAAGATCCTGCAAACGCTCGATCGCCATCTGCTGAGACGGGTCGGCGGCCAGCACGTTGCGCGCAACACGCGCGCGATAGGCCACAAGCGGGCCTTGGGAGAGATCATCCTGCATGATGCGCAGGCCTTAGCTCAAATCCCGGCGCAGGCAAACCTGGCGCCGGGCTTTGCAGGCGGTCTCAGCCGGTCAGAACGGACCCGGCGGGTTGGAGGCCAGGTGCTCCAGACCGGTGATGTTGTAGCGCTGGCCGCGTGGCGCGTGGATGACGTTGCGTGGGTCGCGGGCGAGCGAGCGGGCAAAATCGCCACGATAGATCTTGTGGCCGTGATGGCTGAGGTTGGAATGCGTGTCGATGAAGATCTTGCCGCCGATCTTGATCCACAGATGACAGAATGCGTAATCCTCGGAGAGATACCGATTCGAGTCCGGGTCCACCATCACATCAAAGAAACGGTAGTGCAGGTGCTCGGTGCCCGGCGGGAAATCCTCCGGTGAATAGCGATAATCCGGATAGGCCTCCATCATCCGCTCGAACACCGAGCGCTTGATGGACATGAACCCGGTCGGCGCCTCGCGCACCTCGACGAAACCATCCGGCTGGATCGGCAGATCCACCGTGGCCTCTCCCACCCGGCCGGCATTGGCGGTGTAGGACGTGTAAAGCTCCACGAAATCCTGCTGCGTCGTGCCGGCGGCCACACCCTCGGCCGGCCAGTTCTCACGCTTCAGCGGATAGACACCGGCTGCGACATCATAGTCGGACAGCAACAGACGGAAAAAGGCGAGCGGCGAATAGCCGATATCGCCATCGATCCACACCAGATGCGTCCAATGCGGGTTGGCCAGGAACTGCGCCATGCACTGGATGCGTGCGCGCGTGACCAGGCTTTCCCCACAATGAAAGATGAAATTGACCGGCAGGCCCACTTCCACGCCGGCACCGAGCAGCGCCATCGCGGACGCCGTATAGTTGGCGAAGAACTTTCCATCGTGACTCGGAGTCATGATCAGCGGGCGCATGTCACGCAGGGCTGAGATATCAAGCATGTCGTTTCCTTCGGACGCGGTTTCAGCCGGTGTAGCGCAGGCTTTGGGCGGTTCCAAGCCGTCGTCTTGAAATGGTCCGCGTGACACCGTTGTGATTTCGATCTGTCACGTTGTTTCTTTCGCGATTGACGCAAAACTGCGCCGCCAAAGTGTTGCCCAAAGGACGCGCCGATCAGCCCGGCGTTAGTTTTGTAACGACGAACAGCGTTTACGGAAGTGTCAGGACTTGTCAGCGGGCAACTTTCCTGGCACCGATTGGACACGTAGTGGGCACTGTTACCGATTGGTGACGTGTGCCCACTGGTTTGAATGCAATGATGGGTGCCAAGCGCCCGCTCGACGGAGGGTAAGCCGATGCCACAAAACCTAATTGAACGGTACAGCTCGCGTGCGCTGCTCATGGCGGGGATTTCCTTCGTCGGCTTCGGCGTCCTCCCCGGCGGCGCGGACGCGCAGACCGTGACGAACACCGGCGTGACGTCGCTGCCGAACAACAACACGGCAATTTCTACCACCGGCACAGCCTCGGCCACCGGCACGAACGACGTTGCGATCGGTGTCAACGCTTCCTCCACCGGCACGCTCTACAGCACCGCCGTGGGCGGCAATTCGGTGGCGAGCAACAACTACGCCACGGCCGTCGGGGCCGGCGCCACGGCCAACGGCCAGTTCGCAACCGCTCTCGGCAACAACGCATCCGCACTGAACACCAGCGCCACCGCGGTCGGCCAGACCAGCAACGCCTCGGGCATTGCCGCCACCGCGATCGGTGACGCCGCCAATGCCGCCGGCACGTCCGCCTTCGCCGGTGGCAACCTTGCCAACGCCTTCGGGACCAACTCGGTTGCCGTCGGCTACGGCTCGCTCGCCAACACCAGCTCGGTCGGTGTCGGCCAGAACGCCAACGCCTACGGCACCAACTCGGTCGCAACCGGCGTGTTCGCCTCCGCCAACAACTCCTCGGTTGCCTCCGGCCAGAACGCCTCGGCCTATGGCAACAACTCTGTGGCGACGGGTGCGTTCGCCGCTGCCAACACCTCCTCGGTTGCGTCCGGTCAGAATGCCACCGCCTATGGCGCCAACAGCGTGGCGGTGGGCTACGGCTCGCAGGCCAACTCGCTGGCGCTCGCCGCCGGCAACAGCGCGCTCGCCAGCGGCGCCAACTCGGTCGCCCTCGGCAATGCCGCCCAGGCCACCCAGACCGGCACCGTGGCTCTCGGCTCCGGCGCGCAGTCCACTCTGACGGGCGCGATCGCCGTTGGCGCCAACGCTGTCGGTCAGGGCCTGACCAGCATCGCCATCGGCCAGGCGGCCAATGGTCAGAGCACCAACTCTCTTGCACTCGGCACCAGCGCCAACGCGGCTGGCGCGCAGGGCATCGCCATCGGCGCGTCGTCGCAGGCGCAGGCTGGCTACTCCACCGGCATCGGCTTCAATGCTGTGGCGCAGAGCGGCAACAGCATCGCGATCGGCACCAACGCCAACACCCAGACGCAGAACGCCATCGCAATCGGCGTGAACTCCACGGCGGTTGGCACCAACGGTATCGCCATCGGCCAGAACGCCACCACCGGCAACCCGGACACCGTGGCTGTGGGCGCATCTTCGCTGGCTTCCGGAACCTACTCCACGGCGACCGGCTTCCTCGCCAACGCACAGGGCCAGAACTCGGTTGCCACCGGTGCCAACGCGCAGGCCAAGGGTGACTTCGGCACGGCCACCGGCAACAACGCGCAGGCTGTGGCAAGCGCCACGGCGGTTGGCTCCAACACCAACGCCTACGGCGTGGGCGGCTTCGCCGGCGGCGTGAACGCCTCGGCGAACCAGAGTGCTGCTGCTGTTGGTCAGAACGCCAACGCCTATGGCCAGAACTCGGTGGCCGTTGGTTACGGCGCTCTCGCCAACACCTCGGCCACGGCCTCCGGCCAGAACGCCAACGCCTATGGCCTGAACTCGGTGGCCACCGGCTACGGCGCTTTCGCCAACAACTTCGCCACCGCATCGGGCAACAACGCCAACGCCTACGGCGCCAACTCGGCCGCCATCGGCACCTTCGCCACGGCGAACACCTCGGGTGCTGCCTTCGGCCAGAACGCCAACGCCTATGGCTCGAACTCGGTGGCCATTGGCACCTATGCCCAGGCGAACACCTCCGGCACGGCCTCGGGCCAGAACGCCAATGCCTTCGGCGTCAACTCCACCGCCACCGGCGTGAACGCCCTGGCTCTGGGGCAGAATTCGGTGGCCTCCGGCGATCTCGCCTCGGCAACCGGCACGAACTCGGCGGCCTATGGCTTCCAGGCGAAGTCCAGCGGGCCCAACAGCGCAGCCTTTGGTCCGTCGTCGCAGGCAACCGGCATCAGCAGCCTCGCTGCCGGCGCAAACGCGATCAGCACCGGCCAGAACAGCGTGGCGCTGGGTGGCGGCGCTCAGGGCGGCAATGACTACACCACGGCGGTTGGCTCCAACGCCAATGCCTATGGCAACAGCGCCTTCGCAGGCGGCGTGAACGCATCGGCCAACCAAAGTGCTGCGGCTGTCGGCCAGAACGCCAACGCCTATGGTCAGAACTCGGTGGCGGTTGGCACGTTCGCTTCGGCGAACACCTCCGGCACGGCCTCGGGCCAGAACGCCAACGCCTACGGCGCCAACTCGGTTGCCACCGGCACGTTCGCCTCGGCGAACACCTCCGGCACGGCCACGGGTCAGAACGCCAACGCCTACGGCACCAACTCCACCGCGATCGGCGTGGCGGCGAAAGCCAACACCTCGGCCACGGCAATCGGCCAGAGCGCTGCGGCCTCTGGTCAGGGAGCTGACGCCTTTGGTCTGACGGCGAACGCAACCGGTGCAAACGCCATCGCCATCGGCACTTCCGCGAACGCCACGCAGGCGAACTCGGTGGCCATCGGCAACAGCGCACAGTCCACCGGCACCAACGCGATCGCCATCGGCACCAACGCTCTGGCAACCGGCTCGATCGCAGTGGGTCTGAACGCCTTCGCCAACAACGGCGGTGCCACCTTCGGCGACAATGCCACCACCAACACGGCGGCTGGCACCACGCCAGGCACCTCCGCCACGGCGGTTGGTAACTCGGCGCAGGCCACCGGCTTCCAGAGCATCGCAGCCGGTGCATCTGCCGTCGCCAACGCAACGGCCACCGCGGCCTTCGGTCAGTCAGCGCAGGCAACGGCGGTGTGGGCCACCGCGATTGGTCAGGGCGCGGTTGCCAACAACACGGCGGCCACGGCGCTTGGTGAGGCTTCGCTGGCCTCCGGTGCGCTGTCGATCGCTGCAGGCAATGACTCGGTTGCCAAGGGCACTGCGTCGGCCGCCTTCGGTCAGGCCTCCAACGCCTCCGGCAACGGGGCGGTGGCTGTCGGCCAGGGCTCCTCTGCCTCGGGTAGCGGTGCCATCGCGGTCGGTCAGCTCAGCCAGGCCAACGCCACCTCGTCGGTCTCCATCGGTCAAAGCGCTGTCGTCTACGCCGGCGCCACCAACGGTGTGGCTCTCGGTGCCGGATCGTCGATCGCAACCGGTGTGACCAACGGCACGGCCCTGGGCACCAACGCTCAGGTGACGGGCAACAACAGTGTGGCGCTGGGCGCAAACTCGGTTGCCACCGACCCGAACACTGTGTCGGTCGGCTCGCCGGGCAACCTGCGCCGCATCACCAACGCGGCGCCGGCTATCTACGGCACGGACGTTCCGAACTGGGCGCAGGTGCAGAACCTGGTGAAGGGTCTGAAGCAGGGTCTCGCAGCCGCCATGGCGATGGGCTCCTCCGTCACTCCGTCGGCGCCGGGCAAGACCACGCTCAGCCTCAACGGTGCGACGTATGACGGCTACTACGCTGCCTCGGTGAGCTTCGTGCATCGCCTGAAGACCGAAACGCCGATCTACATCAGCGGTGCGGTCAGCGGGTCCGAGGGTGGCACCTATGGTGGCCGCGTCGGGGTGGCGGTCGAGTTCTGATCGCCCACCACTGCAAGACCGCGTGACGAAAACAGGGTGCAGCAAAGCAATTTGCTGCACCCTGCTTCGTTGAACCGATAAATCCGCTAGACTGGGTCCGCGCGGTGTTCGCCGGGCCCCTGCCTTTCTCTGGAATGCGAAGAACCTGATGTTGAACAAGTCCACTCTGCTCGCTGTTGCATGGTCCGTCGCCATGGCCTCGGTGGCTCATGCCCAGCCCGCTCAGCGTCAGCAGGCGCCGGCGCCCGCCCCCGCTCCGCAACAGCCGCAGCCCGAGCAGCCCCAGGGACCCGCTTGGGCGAGCTTCCCCGCGATGATCCTGGAAAAGGTGTATCAAGGACCGCTGCGGGACACGCTGATCCAGCGCTTCCGTGATCCGATCGATGGATCCGTCTGCTACGTCTACTCACCCATCTCGGTGCCGTTGACCCCAGGACCCGGTGGCTATGTGCAGTATGGCGGCAACTCGACCGGCACCATCTCCTGCATCCACCCAACCCAGGTGTTGCAGCTCTGGCAGGGCGGTCCGCAGCCGCCGGTGCCGGAACCCAAGGCTACCGCCCCGGTGCGCCGCCCGTAACCCACATGAAAACGCCCGCATCCTTCCGGATGCGGGCGTTTCCATCTCTGGGGCGTAGCAGGTGTTACTTCCCGAGCTTCGGGAGGGTTTTCACGATCTTCTGCTTGCCGTCGATCACCTCGGCCAGGAAGCTTGCGCGATCAATGTCGCCATTTCCATCCCAACTCGCCTCCATCAGCATCCCCGGATACTGCGCGGGATTGAGCGTCAACCCGTGCAGCGTCGCGGCAAACGCCTTGCTGTCGAACTTGCCGATCTTCTCCGTCACGTATTTGATCAGATAGACCGCCGTGTAGCCTTTGATGCCGTTGTGATCTGGCAGATAGTTGAAGCGCTTCTGGAACTTGTCCCGGAATTCGGCAATCGCCGGCACCGGCGCATCCACCGTCAGCCCCACATGGCCCTGCACGCCATTGGCGGCATCCCCTGCCAACTCGATCACCTTCTGGCTGAGCAATGTGGTCTCGCCGATCATCGGCGTTGTCAGACCCTGCTTGCGGGCTTCCTTGATGAAGCGCGCATCCTCCTCCTCGTTGGAATAGACAAACACCGCATCCGCATTGGCCGCCTTCACCTTCACCACGTCGGCCGCAAAATCCACCTGGCCCTGCTCAGTGGACACATCCGCCACCACCTTGATGTCGCGCTTGGCCAGTTCTTTCAGAATGGAATCATGCCCGCCCTTGCCGAAATCATTGTTCACCCACATCACGGCCACGGTCTTGGCCTTCAGCCCGTCATGGATGTAGTTGGCAATCTTCGGCATCGAGAATTGCTGACCGAACGAGGTGCGGAAGATGTATTTGTTCCCCGCCTGCGTCAGATCCGCTGCCTCACCGCCCACAATCATCGGAATCTCGGCCTTCTCGGCCAGTCCCATGCTCACCTTCACCGAACCCGAATAGATCGGCCCAAGCACCACATAGGGCGTGTCATCCAGCGCCTTCTGGAACTGCGCCCGCGCCACGCCGGCATTGCTCTGCGTGTCCATATGATGGATCTCAAGCGGCCGACCCAGAATGCCGCCCTTCGCGTTGATCTCCTCCATCGCCAGGATGGTGCCGTCACGCCAGTTGGTGCCAGACACCGCCCCTGGGCCGGACAACTCGTCCACATCCGGAATCACCAGCGGATTGGCCGCCATCGCAGGCATACCCAGCGCCGTGCTCGCAAGCAGCCACGCCGCCAGCAGCGGAAGCCGTGCAGTCTTGTTGAGTTTCATTTTCGTTCCCCCCTGTTTGCTTGTTTTGACCTACGCGTAGAGTCTGCCGGCATTGCCCGCCCACAAGGCCTGCCGATCGAGCCCGGCAGAATGAGCCAACCTGTCCAAAACCGCCCGCATGTCGCTGGTGCTGGGAGCCGCCGGATGGCCGATATGCGGCCAGTTGGAGCCGCACACCAGCTGATCCGCCCCGGCCTCCGCCATCGCCCGCAGCAGCGGCAGCAGCGACTGATAATCGGGCGCATCATCCGCACTGTGATACGGCGCCGAAAGCTTGCACCAAAGCCGGCCGGTGCGCATCCAGCGCAGCATCGGCGCCCAGCTTTCGGGCTCAACCGCGCGCTGTTTGCCCATATTGCCGAAATGCTCGATCAGCACCGGCACCTCGAAGGCGCCGCACACCGCATCCAAAGCGGCCGCATCGCCACCATCCATGAACGCCGCCACGTGCCAGCCCAGCCGCTTCATCTCGCTGCCGAACGGCAACAGCGTGGACAGCCCATTGCCGCCCTTGCTCAGCAGATTGAGCCGCAAGCCCCGCACACCCAATGCATGCCACCGGTCGAGCTCCGCCGGATCGACCGTCTGGGGTGGCATCACAATCGCGCGCGACCGCTCCTTGTGCTCGGCCAAGGCCGCAAACGTCACCCGATTGTCAAACCCGTAGATCGAGGCGTGTACCCACACCAGGCCATCAAGCCCAGCTGCCAGCGCCTGGTCGATCGCATCCTGCGACCGCACCGGCGGCGGGTCATAGCCGCGCTCGGCCGCCGGCGGAAACCGCTCAACCGGGCCGAAGGCGTGGGTGTGGGTGTCCCAGGAACGTGCCATGCGCGCCCCCTCAGCTTTCCGCCCGCAGCCGCGTGACAGTGTCCTTCAAATCGTAGGTCGCGTAGATCTCGGTGCGAAACGGCCCCCAGGCCGCACCCTCGATCGCCAGATTGACCTCGCGCAACCGGGACGCCGGTAGGCGCAGCGTCACCGCGTGGCCCAGCCCCATCAGCACATGCCAACTCACCAGGGTCACACCCTCGGGCGGCAATTTCTTGAAAAGCCCCTGCTCACGCTGCAGACGGATGAGCTCCGCCAACGGCTTGGACTGGTCATGCCGCAGCAGAACCGTCAGCATCATCTCGCCGTCGTCTTGCGCCATGTTTCGCGCTCCGTTTAACGTTTCCGGAACGAAGCATGGCAAGCCGCACGCCGTGCGGCCAATGCAAATTCATACGCGACCCATGCACGAACCAGACGGCCAGACCGCCAGTCCGTGCATGGACCCATTCACTCACACATGCGTGCCGAGCGCCGCCTTCATCCGATCCGCGGTGAACGGTGCCCGGCGCAGGCGAATGCCGGTGGCATCGAAGATCGCATTGCCGATCGCCCCAGCCAGCGGACGGGTGGAGCCTTCACCGGCGCCATACGGCCCTTTCTCCTGGTCGTTGATCAGCACGATGTCGATCTTCTGCGGCGCCTCGGTGATGTCCAGGATCGGATAGGTCTCCCAATCCACGCTGGTCACGTTCTTCTCGTCGAACCGCACCTCCTCGTGCAGCGCGCGCGAGCTGGCATGGATGATGTTGCCCTCGATCGTGTGATACAGCGCGCTCGGATTGACGATCAGCCCGCAATTATGCGCCACCGCAAACCGCGTCGGCTGCACCTTGCCTGTGCTGCGATTGACCTCAACCTCGGCGATGATGGCAACCAGGGTCTTTCCGCGCTGGCCATACGACACACCGCGCCCACGCATGATCTCACCGGATGCAACCTTGCTGGCAGACACGCGTGTGTCCCAGCCGAAGTTCTCGGCCGCCGCCTCCAGCACCTTCTTCGCCCGCGGATCAGGCAGATGGCGCAAGCGGAACGCGATGGCATCCTGGCCCGTCATATGAGCCACCTCATCGATGAAGCTCTCATAGGCGAAGATGAGCTGCGGCCCCACCGGGTCGCGCAGATGCGAGGTGCGCAGCGGCGAGCCCGCCGCCAGCAGCGGCTCCACGCTCTCCCAGGTCAGGCGCTTGTTGGCCACCACATAGGCGCCGGTCGGCACACCGAAGGCCGGCTCGTGCTTGGTGCCAAGCCCCATCATCTGCCCGGCCAGGCTGTGCTTCGGGTCGCTCTCGTTGCTGTTGATGTCCACACGGGAGAACGCCTTGGTCGCGAAGTCGATCGCGGTCAGCTGCCCGTTGGCGTCGACGATGGCCCGCCCGGTGTGCACCGAGGCCGGGCCCTTCGGATCCCAGCCGGTGCCCTCGTGGCGCATGCCCTGCACCCGAACCGGGGCACCGAATTCGCGCGACAGCAGCGCCGCGTCGATCGCGGCATCGCCGGCATCGTTGCGGCCATAGCTGCCCGGGCCGCTGATCCACACCGCATGCACCTCTTCCGGCTTGCGGCCCAGAATGGCGGCCACACCCAGCTGGCAGTAATGCGGCTTCTGCGTGCCGGTGTAGACCGTCACCTTCTCCGGACGGACATCCACCAGCGCACAGGCCGGCGCCATCGAGGCATGGGACTGGAACGGCCATTCGTAATCAGCCGTGATCAGCTTGCCACCCGCAGGTGCCCCGGCGGCCAGGGCCGCATCCACGTCCCCGTTCTTGGTCTCTTCTTCCTTGCCCAGCACCTTGGCCGCGCGGATATGGTCGTGCAGCGTGTCGAAGGCGGGGAAGGGCAGCTTCACATCCGACCACACCACCTTCAACTCCCGGCTGGCGCGCACCGCGTCCCATTCCTTGGGTGCCACCACACCGAGGAAGCCGCCTTTGGCCATCACCCGCACACCCTTGAGATGTGCCACGCTCGCCGCATCGAACGACACCACCGTGGCCCCCGCCACCGGCGGGCGGATCATCCGGCCATGCAGCATGCCCGGCAGGCGCACATCGCCCACATATTTCGACGTCGCCAGCACCTTGCCCGCCACGTCGAACCGCGGCGCCGGCTTGCCGACCTGCTTGTATTCGGAAACCTTCTTCGGCTGCGCCTGGCCCTGCACCAGCAACGGATTGCCGATCTTGCCGTTCCACTTCATCGCCACTTCGAACTGGCGCCCGCCGATCAGCTCCCCGTAGGAGACCGACTTGCCCCCGCCGGACACCACACCGTCCTGCACAGAAAGCTGCGCCACCGGCACGCCGAGCTTCTCGGCCGCCATGCCCAGCAGCACACGGCGGGCTTCGGCCGCGGCATAGCGCAGCGTCACGGCCCCTTCCTCAAGACCCGTCGAGCCCGAGGCACCGCCCTGGTTCACCGTCAGATCCGTGTCACCCATCACGATCGACACGCGCTTGAACGGCACGTCCAGCTCTTCGGCAATGATCAGAGCCACGCCGGAATCAGTGCCCTGGCCCAGATCAACCTTGCCGAAATACCCCACCACATCGCCATTCTGCTGAATGGCCACCCAGGAGGAGAGCTGATCCGGCGCCAGCGCCTTCGGCTTGGCGGCACCCGCCACCACCTGCGCCACGGCCGCGCCAGGCGCCGGGAAACCCACCACCAAGGCGCCACCAGCGGCCAACAGGGAGCGGCGGGAGAGAGAGATTGCGTTCATCGTCGCCTCCTTAAGCCTGTGTGACGCGCAGCACGGCGCGGATCATTGCCATATGCGCGCCGCACCGGCATTTCAGCCCGGTCAGGCCCTCGCGCACCTCCGCCTCGGTGGCGCGCGGCTTCTGCTTGATCAGCGCCGCCGCCGTCATCAGCCAGCCATTGAGGCAGTAGCCGCAATACGGCGCCTCCTCCGCCATGAACGCCGCCTGCAGCGGATGCGGATGCTCGGCCGTGCCAAGGCTCGCCAGCGTCGCCACCGGCGCATTTCCCACCGCGCTCAGCGGCGTGATGCAGGAACGCACCGCCACACCGTCCACATGCACGGTGCAGGCGCCACACTGGCCAAGCCCGCAGCCGAAGCGCGGATTGTCCAGCCCAAGCTCGTCACGCAACGCATAGAGCAGCGGCATCTGCGGATCATCGACCGACAGCGCATGCTTGGCGCCGTTCACGGTCAGGGTGATGGCCTCGGTCATCCCGGTGTCTCCCATGACATTATCGGATTGTATGACGAGATGATCGCCCTAACCCTGGGTCTTGCGCAAGCGCGGCTTTGCCCCCTTGCGACGCTTTAATGCGACTTTCCGCCGTCTGGACCGCATTCGAAGCCCAAACACGCCCCCGATCAGCGCAACAAATGCAAACCATACCGGGTGCGGCACACTGCGCAGCCCGACCCACAGCAGATGCAGCAACGCCCCGGTGTCCACCACCAGCAGGAACGCAAACACCAGCGTCCCCACCCCCACCCACGCCAGCCGCCTCACATCCGCCCCGCCTGTGGCACAGGTGCGATCACCCGCCTGATCGCGAAATGAGACTGAATGCGCGCAACACCCGGCAGGCGGGACAGCATGTCCTTGTGAATCCGCTCATAATCCGCGGGGTCCGCCGCCAGCACGGTCAGCTGATAGTCGAACGCGCCGGTCATCAGATAGCACTCACGCACCTCCGCACAGCGCCGCGCCGCCTGCTCGAACCGGGCGAAATACTCATCCGTCTGCCGCTCCAGCGTGATCTGCACGATCACCACCGTGCCAGGCTGGGTGTGCCCGGTGTCGATGATCGCGGTGTAGCCGCGGATCACCCCACGCTCCTCCAACATGCGCAGCCGGCGCAGACAGGCCGAGGGCGACAGCCCGACCCGCGCCGCCAGATCGGCGTTGCTGATCCGCCCATCGGCGCGCACCTCGCGCAGAATCTGTTCGTCACGCTGATCCATACCGGCAGTTTGGTGGATTCTGCGAGGCCGCGCAATTTCCTGCGATATTTTGTAGGTTATGGCGGCATCCTGCGATCGAAAGCGCGGAAATTCAGCCTCATGCCCTGCTACGCTGATCTATCGATTCGCATCGGAGCCGGGCCATGGACGGAAGCCTGTATCGCATGACCGAAACCCAGCAGCCCGCACCCGCGCTCACCGCAACCGGCGGCCTGCTGTCCATCGATCTCGGCGCTATCGCCCGCAACTGGCACCACCTGCAACGCCTGGCCCCAGAGTCGGAGATCGCAGCCGTGGTGAAGGCCGATGCCTACGGCCTCGGCGCCGTGCCGGTCGCCACACGCCTGCAATCGGAAGGCTGCCGCAGCTTCTTCGTGGCCCATCTCTGCGAAGCCCAGGCCCTGCGCGCCCACCTCGCCCTCACCACCAGGCTGATCGTGCTGCACGGCCCGGTGGCCGGCGCCGAAGCCGAATTCGCCGAAGCCAACATCACCCCGGTGCTGAACACCCCACACCAGGTCGCAGCCTACACCAACCTTGCGCGCAGCCTTGGCCGCAAACTCCCCGCCATACTCCAGCTCGACAGCGGCATGACCCGCTTCGGCCTCGACGCGGCCGACCTGCCTGCCCTCCTGCCCTTGCTCGACGCGATCGACCTGCAACTCGTCATGAGCCATCTCGCCTGCGCCGACACGCCGGACCATCCGGCCAACGCCATGCAACTGGCCAACTTCACCCGCATGCGCGCGCTCTTCCCGGGCATCAAGGCAAGCCTCGCCGCCTCCAGCGGCATTTTCCACGGCCGCCCCATGCAGCTCGACCTGGTCCGCCCCGGTGCCGCCCTTTACGGCCTCGCCCCCATCGCAGGCCGCCCCAACCCGCTCGAACCCAGCATCCGGCTGGAAGCGACCGTGATGCAGCTCCGCCACGTGCCGTCCGGCACCCCCCTCGGCTACGGCCACACCGCCACCACCACACGCCCCTCCCGCCTCGCCACCATCGCCATCGGCTACGCGGATGGCTTCCGCCGCGCCCTCTCCAACCAGGGCTGCGTCTGGCACGGCGAAACTGCACTCCCCATCCTCGGCCGCGTCTCGATGGACAGCATCATCGCGGATGCCACCAACACCGATCTCACCGAAGGCGACCTCGTCGAACTCATCGGCCCGCACCGCACGCCCGACGATGTGGCACGGGATTCGGATACGATCGGCTACGAAATCCTCACCGGGCTCGGCACACGCTTCGCCCGCCGTTACATCTGAAACGGAGAAACCATGCGCATCCTCGTCCTGGGCAGCGGTGTCGTCGGCGTCACCTCGGCCTACTACCTGGCCAAGGCCGGCCATGAGGTCACCGTCATCGATCGCCAGGCCGCGCCCGGCATGGAAACCAGCTTCGCCAATGCCGGCCAGGTCTCGCCCGGCTACTCCGCCCCCTGGGCCGCCCCCGGCATCCCGCTCAAGGCGCTCGGCTGGTTCATGATGAAATACACGCCGCTGGTCATCCGCCCTCAGCCCGATTGGCGCCTCTATGGCTGGCTCGCCAACATGCTCGCCAACTGCACCGAAGACGCCTACCGCCTCAACAAATCCCGCATGGTCCGTCTCGCCGAATTCAGCCGTGACGCTCTGGACGATCTGCGCGCCGAAACCGGCATCACCTACGACGAACGCACCAAAGGCACGCTGCAGATCTTCCGCACCCAGAAACAACTGGACCATGTGGCAGACGACACCGAAGTCCTCACCCAATACGGCGTGCCCTTCGAATTGCTGGACGCCGCCGGCTGCGTCGCCGTCGAACCCGCCCTCGCCGGCGTGCAATCCCTCTTCCTCGGCGGCCTGCGCCTGCCGCACGACCAGACCGGGGACGCCCACGTCTTCACCCAACGCCTCGCCGCCATCACCCAGTCCATGGGCGTCACCTACCTGCAGAACACCCGCATCACCGCACTCACCCACGAGGCCGGCAAGATCACCGGGGTCGAAACCAGCGCAGGCCGCCTCACCGCGGACAGCTACGTCGCCGCCATGGGCAGCTACACCCCCGCCTTGCTGCGCCCGCTCGGCATCCGCCTGCCGATCTACCCGGTCAAAGGCTACTCGCTTACCATCCCGATCACCGACGAAGCCCAGGCCCCGGTCTCCACCGTGATGGACGAAACCTACAAGATCGCCATCACCCGCCTGGGCACGCGCATCCGCGTCGGCGGCACCGCCGAACTCACCGGCTTCAACCTCAACCTCCGCCAACCCCGCCGCGAAACCCTGGAAAAATCGGTCTCCGACCTCTTCCCCAACGGCGGCGACCTCTCCCAGGCCCAGTTCTGGACCGGCCTGCGCCCCATGACCCCAGACGGAACCCCGATCGTCGGCCCCACCCAATACACCAACCTCTTCACCAACACCGGCCACGGAACCCTCGGCTGGACCATGGCCTGCGGCTCCGGCCGCGTCCTCGCCTCCCTGATGTCCGGCACAGCACCCGATATCGACGCCTCAGACCTGTCCGTGGGGCGGTACCTGGCGGCGGCTTGAACGGCTGAGGTGCGTGTTGGGGTGGGTTGGCCTTCGGCCGGACCAGGGCCTTGCCCTGGACCCACCAGGACCAGCGGTCCTGGACCTGCGTAAATTCAGCCCTTGTCTGGGTGGGGGTGCGTGACCGCCGGACAGGCG
>CAIYCW010000101.1 GCA_903924855.1 uncultured Rhodospirillales bacterium
AAGCACAGGGGGCGCCGTGCTGCACCGCGGGCTCAAACGCCCAAGGGCAAGGCGGGCTCCCCCGTGCACCCGACTTCGTCAGCCTAAACGATCAGGCAGGCGTCAAGATACAAGGGCGGCGCCCTGCTCGGGCCGAAGGCCGTCTGCCCACACCACGCATCCACCCCGCCCGCACAGGCCGAGCGGCACAGGCAAAGCCGGATTTGCTTGACTCCGGCCACGTGGGGCGTATGTGTCGCGCCGTTGTCAACGAGCCTGCGCCTTTTGGTGCGGGCCAGTCGTGCTTTTTGCGCGCATGCCTGACGGCTTTGCCGTCTTTTGGGATACCTCACGTCTCATGTCTTCATCTGCCATGACTGATCATTTCGCCGGCGAGGATTTCGCCGCGCTGTTGGACGAGACCCTTGGCCGGGACACCGGTTTTGACGGGTCGGTTGTCACCGGGAAGGTGCTTCGCCTGACCGACGAGTTTGCCATTGTCGATGTCGGGCTGAAGTCCGAGGGGCGTGTGGCGTTGAAGGAGTTTGGTCCGCCGGGTGCCGCCGTTGAGGTGAAGCCGGGTGATCTGATCGAGCTGTATGTGGAGCGTTATGAGGACCGGGACGGCGCCATTGTGCTGTCGCGCGAGAAGGCGCGCCGCGAGGAGGCCTGGACCAATCTGGAGAAGGCGTTCGAGCAGCAGGTTCGCGTCAACGGCACGATCTATGGCCGGGTGAAGGGTGGTTTCACGGTTGATCTGGGCGGCGCTGTTGCGTTCCTGCCGGGCAGCCAGGTGGATATCCGTCCGGTGCGCGATGTTGGGCCGCTGATGGGCACGCCGCAGCCGTTCCAGATTCTGAAGATGGACCGGGCGCGCGGGAACATTGTGGTGTCGCGTCGTGCGGTGCTGGAGGAGACGCGTGCGGAGCAGCGCAGCGAGCTGATCCAGGGCCTGAAGGAGGGCATGATCCTCGACGGCGTGGTGAAGAACATCACCGATTACGGTGCGTTCGTGGATCTGGGCGGCGTCGATGGTCTGTTGCATGTGACCGACATCGCCTGGCGCCGGATCAACCATCCGTCCGAGGCTTTGCAGATCGGCATGCCGGTCAAGGTGCAGGTGATTCGCTTCAACAGCGAGACGCAGCGCATTTCGCTCGGCATGAAGCAGCTTGAGGCTGACCCGTGGGAGGGTGTGGCCGCGAAGTATCCGCCGGGTGCGAAGTATACCGGTCGCGTCACCAACATCACTGACTACGGCGCCTTTGTGGAGCTGGAGCCGGGCGTTGAGGGTCTGGTGCACGTCTCTGAGATGTCGTGGACGAAGAAGAACGTTCATCCGGGCAAGATTGTCGCCACCTCGCAGGAGGTTGACGTTCTGGTGCTCGACGTGGACAGCTCGAAGCGTCGCATTTCGCTGGGCCTCAAGCAGGTGCAGCGCAACCCGTGGGAGGAGTTCGTCGAACTTCACCCGGTCGGCAGCGAAGTGGAAGGCGAGATCCGCAACATCACCGAGTTCGGTCTGTTCATCGGCATCGGCGCCGACATCGACGGCATGGTTCACATGTCCGACCTGTCGTGGGACGAGGCTGGCGAACTGGCGATGGCCAAATACGAGAAGGGTGCGGTTGTCCGCGCCAAGGTTCTCGATGTGGATGTCGAGAAGGAGCGCATCTCGCTTGGCATCAAGCAGCTGCATGACGACCCGGCGGCTTCCGTGCTGCAGAGTGTGCACAAGGGCGACATCGTGACCGCCATTGTGACCGCGGTGCAGAGCAACGGCATCGAGGTGAAGGTGGACGACGTTCTCACCGGCTTCATCCGCCGCGCCGAGCTGTCGCGTGACAAGGCCGAGCAGCGTCCGGACCGGTTCAACGTGGGCGACAAGGTCGATGCCCGCGTGGTGGCCGTGGATCGGGCGGCACGCAAGCTGTCGCTGACGATCAAGGGCAAGGAGATCGAGGAAGACAAGGCCGCGATCGCCGAGTTCGGCACGTCCGACAGCGGCGCTTCGCTGGGCGACATTCTGGGTGCGGCCATTCGCCGCCGCAACCAGCAATCCGAGTAAGCCTCCGTTCCTTCGGGGACCGAGTAAGAGCAGGCGGCACCATTGGTGCCGCCTGTTTTTTGTTGGGTGCACGATGCTGATGCCGCAGCTTGGGTGAGTATTTCTTCGTCGATCCTTGAGGCTATATTGAAAAACTCTTGCCCATGCTGCCTTGATGTTGACGCCGCGCAAGCGATCTGGCAGTTTACCGGAACGGAATGATCCGGGGAGCTGCGGGTGACAAAGTCGGAGCTGATTGCAGAGCTGTCGGCCGCGAATCCGCACCTTTTGGCGCGCGACGTGGAGACCATCGTTTCCACCATCTTCAACGAGATTGCAGCCGCCCTGACACGGGGTGAGCGCGTTGAGTTGCGCGGCTTCGGCGCCTTCACCATCAAGAAGCGCGATGCGCGCACCGGCCGCAATCCGCGCACCGGCGAGGCGGTTCCGGTGGAGGAGAAGGTTGTGCCCTTCTTCAAGGCCGGCAAGGAATTGCGCGAGCGCGTCAATCGGGGCATGTCTGCCGTCGCGGAGTGAGGCTCGACCAGAGCCGTTGCTCTGGCGCAGTCTGATCCAATTCCGGCAGAAAGACCTCGCATGATCCGCGCCCTCATTCTGGCTCCGCTGCTGTTCGTGATGGTGCTGTTCGCGCTGTCCAACCCGCAGCCGGCCCATCTTGGCATCTGGCCCACCGATCTCAGCCTCGAGCTCCCGCTGTCGATCGCGCTGCTGATCTTCGCGGCGGTGGCGTTTCTGTTGGGCGCGCTGGTGGTGTGGATCGGCGCTCTCGGCGCGCATCTGCGGGTGCGGCGGACGGCGCAATCGGTGCGGATGCTGGAGGCGCAGGTGGCTGATCTGAAGCAGCGCCTGGCGGCGGCGGAGGCCAAGCCTGCGATGCAGATCGAGCGCCCGGGCACGGCGGTGCAGAGCCTGTCATGACCACCGGGCTGATTGCCGCACTCGACAGCACCGACCCTGTGCAGGTTCGGGCTTGGGCACAGGATGTGGCACCGCATTGCGGCCTGGTGAAGATCGGGCTTGAGTATTTCCTGGCAAACGGTCCGGCCGGGATGGGCGTGGTGGCCGGCCAGCGCGTGTTTCTGGACCTCAAGCTGCACGACATTCCCAACACGGTGGCGGGCGCCGTGCGCGCGGTTTTGCCGGTGAAGCCTGCGATGCTGACGCTGCATGCGGCCGGCGGGGCTGCGATGATCCGCGCCGCACGGCAGGCGGCCGAATTGGCCGGGGCGGATCGGCCGATCCTGCTCGCGGTGACGGTACTGACCAGCCTGGATGCGGAGGCGTTGCATGAAACCGGCGTGTCTGGCGGGCCGAGGCAGCAGGTGCTGCGCCTGGCCAGGCTGGCGCTGGAGGCCGGGGCCGATGGGCTCGTGTGCAGCGCGCACGAGGTTGCCATGTTGCGCGCAGCACTTGGCGCGGGGCCGGTTCTGGTGGTGCCCGGCATTCGCCCGGCCGGCAGTGATGTGGGCGATCAGGCACGGGTGATGACACCGCGCGAGGCGGCCGAGGCCGGGGCTGACTGGATTGTGGTGGGCCGCCCGATCACCCAGGCCCCGTCCCCCGCCGAAGCCGCCGCGCGCATCGCCGAGGAGCTGCGCCTGAAGGTTTAAAAGTTTTTTTGGTTCTTTTTTTTCAAAAAAAGAACTTCTTTTTTGAAAAAAAGAAGCAAAAAACTTTCATCCGTTGGGGGCTTGCCCGCGGACAGGTTGGGCCAAAATGAACCAGGTGTTGGTGAAGATTTGCGGGGTGAACTCCGCCGAGGCGTTCGACGCGGTGGTGGCGGCGGGCGCCGATTATCTGGCGTTCAATTTCTTTGAGAAATCGCCGCGCTACGTCACGCCTGCGCAGGCGGCCGCCTTGTCGGCGCGGTATGTGGGCGGACCCCAGCGCGTGGCGCTGCTGGTGCAACCGGATGACGCCGCGGTGGATGCGGTGGTGGCGGCTCTTCAGCCGGATACTCTACAGCTTTATGCGCCGCCCGCCCGCGTGGCCGAGCTGCGCGCGCGCACCGGGCTTCAGGTGTGGCGCGCGGTGGGGGTATCGGCACAGAGTGATCTTCCGACCGGAACCGAAGGGGCTGATCTGCTGCTGATCGAGGCCAAGCCGCCGAAAGGGTCCGACCGGCCGGGCGGCAACGCGGCCAGTTTCGACTGGGATATTCTGGCCGGCTGGACGCCCGGGTTTGACTGGATGCTGGCCGGTGGGCTTACGCCTGATAACGTGGCGGAGGCGATCGCACGCAGCGGAGCGCCTGCGGTGGATGTGTCCTCCGGCGTGGAGTCCGCACCTGGCGTGAAGGACGCCGCCCTGATCCGCGCCTTCATCCGGGCCGCCAGAGGGTGAGCCTGATTCTGCGCCAGCGGCTGATGTTTGCCGTGCTGTGCGTGGTCTGGGGCTCGACCTGGATTGCCATGAAATCCGGCACGGCGGTGGTGCCGCCCTCGATGTTCGCCGGGCTGCGCTGGACGGCGGCGGGGGTGATTCTGCTGGGGCTGGTCTGGTGGCAGGAGGGCCGGGTGCGGATTCCGTGGCACCAGGCGGGTCGGGTGGTGGCGATCTCGGTGCTGCTCAACGCCTCCAACCAGCTGCTGATGCTGTACGGGCTGCGCTTTGTGGGCAGCGGGCTGGGGGCGGTGATCAACTGCTCGCTCACCCCGCTGTCGCTGCTGGGGTTTGCGGTGGCGTTGCGCCAGGAGCGGATCACGCGGCGGGTGGCGTTTGCCATGGTACTCGGGGTGGTGGGGATTTTCGTGCTGTTCGGGCCGGCCGCGCTGGCGGGGCGGCTGGACGGGATGGCGCTGTTCGGCGCGCTGCTGATCGTGCTGGGCACGTTGACCTATTGCGGCGGCTCGGTGATGGCGCGGCCGCTGACGCAGAGCATGTCGCCCTATCTGCTGGCGGGGCTGATCAATCTGCTGGGCGGGGTGGAGTTGTTCGGCGTGTCGCTGCTGTTCGAGCCGGGGGCGGTGGCCGCCTTGCATCTGGACTGGGGCTGGACGGCCTGGATGTGCTGGCTGTTCCTGCTGGGCCCGGCGGCGCTGGGGGCGAGCACGATCTTCCTGATTCTGGTGCGCGACTGGGGGGCGAGCAAGGCGGGGAGCTTTGCGTTCATCTCCCCGATCATCGCGGTGTTCGAGGGGCTGTTCGTGTCCGGCGAGGCGCTGCACGCGGTGGATGCGGTGGGGATGACGCTGATGCTGGGGGCGGCGTGGTTGGCGTTGAAGAAGGGGTAGGGTGGCGCTAGCAGAACACAAGTGCACCCAAATAAGATGTCTAAGTATTAATCTCCTGATATTGAAACATTGATTCCAGCAATATTTATTGTTACATTGAGCTTGTGTATGTTATAGTTATCTCGCAAAGCCTTGCGCGCTGCAGTCGTTGCAGAAACAGCCTCCGACGCCGCTTCTCTAGCTCTGCTTTCGGAAAGAACATGTGGATCAATCTTGCCTAGCAACTCCTTGTCCTTAGTGTGATCAGTGACTTTGCCAACAGCGCGCCTAATTGCGTATCCAAATACCGCAACAACAGCACCAGCTACAGCGTCGGAAGCGACATTTTCAAAGAACGGTTGCAATTCTGCTATCAGCGAGCCAGTTTTGAATTCTTTTACGATAAGGGCGCTAACGATCTTTTTATTGTTAGCTTGTTCAAGCTGCCTTCCAACAGATTTACTGCTCTGGGCAAAAATCTGGTCTAGGGCGACCAGGACCTTTCCGAAGTCTACCAGGGACACGGACTCGCCAAAATTGAATTTAACTCCAAACGCCACGTTGGACGAGATTAAATTCTTATTTCCCGCGTAGCTGACGGCCATGGCACCATTCTCCTTACATCATGAACTCTAATGCCTAAACCGAAGGTTAGCAAGCTAGCAACGTTCTAAAGTTCACAGGGTCGCAAGGGCTAAGGAGGCAAGCTTCGCATCTGCATAGGTCGCCATAGCTTGTTGCTGCGCACAACGAATTCCCAAGCGACCGGGGGGGAGTTGTTCAGTGTGTCCCTCGCCTTCGAACCAGGCGCGGTTGCAACCCGGGATTTGCACTGGGGCTGGACGGCCTGGATGTGCTGGCTGTTTTTGCTGGGGCCGGCCGCTATTGGGGCGAGCACGATCTTTCTGATTTTGGTCCGCGACTGGGGCGCGAGCACGGCGGGGAGTTTAGCGTTCGTCTCGCCGATCATCGCGATGGTGGAAAGGCAGCTACTGTCCCGCCAGGCGCTGTATACGGTGGACGCGGTGGGGATGACGCTGATGCTTGGGGCGGCTTGGATGGCGTTGAAGAAGGGGCAATGTACCGAAGAGAGGAAAGTATCCGAATGATGATCGAGAAAACCGAAAAATCTTTCCAATTTGTGGTTTTTCGATAATATTCTGGGGCCGCACTTGATGCAAAACAGTCGATGGAGGAAACGGTGCACTGGAAACACGGACTCATTGTTACGCTTATATTTCTTGCCAGCTGCACTGGAGTGGTCGGCTCGTATAGGGAAGTTTCCAATCGCGATGCCGAAGGCTTGAAAACTGCTGATCCGGAAATGTTAGCATCTGTTTATGCTGATCAGCATAAATCTTATCAGTGGGAAGAGTTGAGGCGCCGCGGTCTTGTTCGAGATCAATATAAGCCTCTCATCGATTTGCACCAGATTCGGATTGGCATGACAGAGACTGAGCTCAAAGCCTCCTGGGGAGGATTTGAATCGTGCCCAAGTCACACATTTCTAAATCCGGTACTTTGTGGTATCTATCCTGTTTCTAGGACCATCACTAGCAGCGGAGTGCATGTTCAGTGGCGCGATACGGAAGGATCATTTGTTTACACAGACAACGGAATCGTTACGGCGATCCAGCAATGATAGGCAACCTCGCGCAGGTCGTGGGGTAGGCTGAAGCCCACCCATCCGACCGATCGGCGCTGCCTGCCAAGCTTCGGCTATAATACCGCCGCGCAGAACTGCGCCTGAGAAAGAATGCGTGTGCGACCCACGCTTTGCAGGCTCAACAACCCCGCCTTGCGATCTCCCGTCACCAGAAAATCAGCGCCCGCCGCAACCGCCATGGCCACCAGAAACACATCATTCGGGTCGTTGACCACCACATCCGCAGGCAACACCGGCAACGCCTCCAGCACGATGGCGCGCTGCAGATTGTTGATCATGGTGCCGATTCGATGCGCCGGCAGGATGGATTTCAGCTTCGGGTAGCGGCTGACACGGCGCAGCTCATCGAGTTGCACCACCGACGTGACCAGATCGAACCGCTTGCCACGCCAGGCCCGATAGATGTCGTCAGGCGGGGCGTGAGGTGAGATCAACGCGGCAAGCAGGACATTGGTGTCCAGAATCACCCGCATCAATGCTCACGCGACCATTGCACGGCCTCGTCGATCAGATCGGTGATCTCCTGTGCGCTCAACCCAGCACTCGCCGCCTTGGCCTGGTCCACCGCCTGTTCGAGCAGATAGGCCCGCACCGCCTCCTCAATGAAGCGGGACAGATCGCCCCGGCGGCCGCCACCATTGGCGGCCAGGAACATGCGCACCGATTGATCGATGTCAGGCGAGATGGCGAGGTTCCATCGAACTGTGTTCATGCTGGCCTCCCGTTTGTGCGTAGGTGTTTATACACCTTCAAGGGCCAGCACAGAAGCGAACAATGCATGCGCCAGGGGCCTCACCATGCAGACCCGCGGCGGCGGCGCTGCGCGCTTCCACCCTCCGATGTGCATTTGCGGGTTGCTTGCAGCCCACGTGACCCGCACCAAACCCTGCGCTATGACAGTGTCATGACCGGAGAGACCTCGTGAACGAAACCGTGCTTCCCAACTCCCTGCGCAGCGGCCCTGACTCGCGCGGCCGCTTTGGCGAATTCGGCGGGCGCTTTGTCGCCGAAACGCTGATGCCGCTCGTGCTCGCTGTCGAGCAGGCCTACGAAGCCGCCAAGGCCGATCCGTCCTTCCAGAAGGAACTCGACTATTATCTGAAAGACTATGTCGGCCGGCCCAGCCCGCTCTGGTTCGCCGAACGCCTCACCAAGGCACTCGGTGGCGCGAAAATCTACTTCAAGCGCGACGAGCTCAATCACACGGGCGCGCACAAGATCAATTCCTGCATGGGCCAGATCCTGCTGGCCAAACGCATGGGCAAAACCCGCATCATCGCCGAAACCGGCGCCGGCCAGCATGGCGTTGCCACCGCCACTGTCTGCGCACTCTTCGGCCTGCCCTGCACTGTCTATATGGGCGCCACCGACGTCGCACGCCAATCGCCCAACGTGTTCCGCATGAAGCTGCTGGGGGCGGAGGTGAAACCCGTCACCTCCGGCGCCGGCACGCTGAAGGATGCGATGAACGACGCGCTGCGCGACTGGGTCGCGAACGTGGAAGACACGTTCTACATCATCGGCACCGTGGCAGGACCACACCCTTACCCGATGATGGTGCGCGATTTCCAATCCGTGATCGGGGAGGAATCCAAGGTCCAGATGCGCGAGGCCGAAGGCCGCCTGCCAGACGTGGCAGTGGCCTGCATCGGTGGCGGCTCCAACGCGATGGGACTGTTCCACCCCTATCTGGACGACACCGCAGTGCGGCTGATCGGCGTGGAAGCCGCCGGCCACGGCGTGGACACGCATGAACACGCAGCCTCCCTCAGCCGCGGCCGCCCCGGCGTGCTGCACGGCAACCGCACCTATCTGCTGCAGAACGAGGACGGGCAGATCCAGGAAGCCCATTCCATCTCGGCCGGACTCGACTACCCCGGCATCGGGCCGGAACATTCCTGGCTGCACGATATCGGCCGCGTGGAATACGCCTCCGTCACCGACACCGAGGCACTTGAAGCCTTCCAGCTCTGCACGCGCACGGAAGGCATCATCCCCGCCCTCGAACCCGCCCACGCCATCGCCCATGTGGCAAAGATCGCCCCCACGATGGACAAGGATCAGATCATCCTGATGAATCTGTGCGGCCGGGGCGACAAAGACATCTTCACCGTCGCCGCCGCCCTCGGAGTCTCGCTGTGAGCCGTATCGCCGCCCGCTTTGCCGCGCTGAAGGCCGAAGGCCGGGGCGCGCTGATCCCGTTCCTGGCCGCCTGGGATCCGGATTCCAACACCTCGATGGAACTGCTGCGCGGCCTGCCCGCCGCCGGCGCCGACCTGATCGAGATCGGCTGCCCGTTCACCGACCCGATGGCGGACGGACCCACCGTGCAGCTCGCCTCCATCCGCGCGCTGAAGGCCGGCGCCTCGATGGCCCATACCCTCGCCATGGTGCGCGAGTTCCGCCGCGAGGATGACACAACACCGATCATCCTGATGGGCTACCTCAACCCGATCGACAGCTACGGCATTGAACGCTTCACCACCGATGCCGCAGCCTCCGGCGTGGATGGGCTGATCGTGGTGGACCTGCCCAGCGAGGAAGCCGACCTGCTGCTGCCCTACGCCACCGCCCGCGGCCTGGACGTGATCCGCCTCGTCGCCCCCACCACCGATACCGACCGCCTGCCGCTGGTGCTCGATGGCAGCTCCGGCTTCGTCTACTACGTGTCCATCACCGGGGTGACCGGCAAAACCACCGCCTCCGCAGCCCAGCTGGCCGAGGCGATCCCGAAAATACGCCAGGCAACCAACCTGCCGATCGCCATCGGTTTCGGCGTGCGAACCCCGGCCCAGGCCGCGGAAGCCGCACGCCAGGCCGACGCCGCCGTGGTGGGCTCCGCCCTGCTCGACACACTGACCAGCACACTCGACGAACACGGCCGCGCCACCAACACCACCGTGCGCAGCGTGCTCGACCACGTGCGAACCCTGGCCGACGCGGTCCGCACCGCGCGCGCTTCGGTCTAGGATTGCGCTTTCGGGAAGAAAGGCCAGGGCTCTGCCCTGGACCCGGCAGGGGGCAGCGCCCCCTGCACCCGGCATTCTTTTTCCTCCCTCTGACCAGGGGTGTGGCGGCAAGCTGCCGCCATACCCCTGGTCAGAGGGAGGACATGATCGAGGTCCAGGGGCTCGGCCCCTGGTGGGGTCGAGGGGCGAAGCCCCCGTCTTCCTTTCCGCAGGGCCAACCCAGGAGCGACGCATGAGCTGGATCACGGAATATGTCAGGCCGAAGATTCGGACGTTGTTGGGCCGGCGTGATGTGCCGGACAATTTGTGGGTTCAGTGTCCGACCTGTCAGACGATGATTTTCCAGGCGGATCTGGAGAAGCAGAAGAAGGTGTGTGTGTCCTGTGGGCATCACATGCGGGCCGGGGCGGTGGAGCGGTTGCGGTGGACGTTTGATGAGGGTGTGTTTTCCCGCATCGAGTTGCCGAAGGCGCCTTCTGATCCGCTGAAGTTCCGGGATTCGCAGCGTTACAGTGACCGCATCAAGGCGGCGCGCGAGGCGAGCGGGCTGGAGGATGCGATTGTGGTGGCGCATGGCCGCATTGGCGGTGAGCGTGCCGTGGTGGCGGCGATGGCGTTCGAGTTCATGGCGGGGTCGATGGGGGCTGCCGTGGGTGAGGCGATTGTGGCGGCGGCGAAATTGGCTGTGTTGCAGGATGCGGCTCTTGTTGTGTTCACCGCGTCCGGTGGTGCGCGCATGCAGGAGGGTGCGGTGAGTTTGATGCAGATGCCGCGCACGGTGATTGCGACGCGTCTGGTGAAGGAAGCGGGTTTGCCGTTCATTGTGGTGTTGACCGACCCCACCACCGGCGGGGTGACGGCGAGTTTCACGATGTTGGGGGATGTGCAGATTGCCGAGCCTGGCGCGTTGATCGGGTTTGCCGGGGCGCGGGTGATCGAGCAGACGGTGCGCGAGAAATTGCCGGAGGGGTTTCAGCGCGCCGAGTATCTGCTGGAGCATGGCATTCTCGACATGGTGGTGAAGCGGGACGAAATGGCGGAGACTTTGGGGCGCGTGATCTCGCTGTTGCGGGGCCAGCTGCGCGACGCTGCCTGAGGCTGCGGGCGTGAGCGATCTTCCGCCTGATCCGATCCGTCAGGGCCGCATTTCGGCGCTGGTTGAGCGTTTGCATGCGCTGTATCCGCGGATGATCGATCTCTCCACGGTGCGGCTGATGCGGCTGCTGGGGGAGTTGGGTGATCCGCATTTGAAGTTGCCGCCGGTGATTCATGTGGCGGGGACCAACGGCAAGGGCAGCGTGTGTGCGTTTCTGCGTGCGATCGGCGAGGCGCAGGGGCTGAAGGTGCATGTGTTCATCTCGCCGCATCTGGTGCGGTTCAACGAGCGCATCCGGATTGCCGGCGAGTTGGTGAGCGACGCCGCGCTGGAGGCCACGCTGGAGGAGGTGGAGCGGGTGAATGCCGGCCAGCCGATCACGGTGTTCGAGGTGTTGATGGCCTCGGCGTTTCTGCTGTTCTCGCGCACCGAGGCCGGGTTGTGTGTGCTGGAGGTTGGGTTGGGCGGCCGGTTTGACGCCACCAATGTGATTGCGCGGCCGGCTTCGTGTGCGATTGCCTCGATCTCGATGGATCACAAGGAGATGCTGGGGCCGACGATTGAGAAGATCGCCTGGGAGAAGGCCGGCATCATGAAGCCTGGCGTGCCGGTGGCGACGGGGCGGCAGCGTGCGGAGGTGATGGAGGTGTTCCGGGCGGAGGCGGCCTTGGTGGGGGCTGTGCTGTCGGCGCGGGATGTGGAGTGGCGCATTGCGCCACACGGCGATGGGCTGCGGTTTGAGGATGCGGCGGGGGTGGTGGATTTGCCGAAGCCGTCGCTGCCCGGGGTGTTTCAGCACGACAATGCCGGCATTGCGGTGGCGGCGATGCGGGCGGCCGGGCTTGGGATCACCGATTCGGCGTTGGCGGCGGGTGTGGGCTCGGCGCAATGGCCGGCGCGGATGCAGCGTCTGACCGGGCGCCTGGCGGCGGGGCTGCCGGCCGGGTGGGAGCTGTGGCTGGATGGCGGGCACAATCCGGGCGGGGGCGAGGCGTTGGCCGAGCACATTGCCGGGTGGGGCGATGCGCCGGTGCATGTGATTGTGGGCATGAAGAAGTCGAAGGACAGTGCGGAGTTTTTGCGCCCGCTGTTGCCGCGTGCCAGCACGCTGTGGGCGGTGTGTGAGCCGCACCAGCATTCAGCCTTGCCGGTGGCGGATATCATCGCGAGTTCCGGCGGCGTGGCACGGCCGGGGCCCACGGTGGAGGCGGCGTTTGCGCAGTTGCCGCCGGCGCCGTTTGCGCGGGTGTTGATCTGCGGGAGTTTGTATCTGGCCGGTGAAGTGTTGCAGCTGGACAGTGATTCACCCCCCGCGTAGGGCGGAAGCCGAAGGCCTCCGCCATTGCGTCGGGGAACAGATGGCGGAGGCCTCGGGATTCCGCCCTACGAGGAACGATTATGCCGATCATTGGACCATTGCTGCCGTCTGACCGCCCGGCGTGGGAGGTGTTGTTTCGCGCCTATATCGCCTTCTACCAGCGGGTTCTGCCGGATGCGCAGTATGATGCGTCCTGGACGGCGTTTCAGGAGGGCACGCGGATGCGGGCCCTGGGCGCGAAGCTGGACGGGCGGTTGGTGGGGATCACGCATTTCTTCGTCCATGCCAACACGTCCGGCCCGGATGTGTGTTACCTGCAGGATCTGTTCACCGATGAGACGGTGCGCGGGCGCGGTGTGGCGCGGGCGTTGATCAAGGCGGTGCAGGATTGGGCGCGGGCCGAGGGATGTGGCCGGCTTTATTGGATGACGCATGAAAGCAACGCCACGGCGCGCGCGTTGTACGACAAGGTGGCGGAGAACCGTGGGTTTATCCGGTATCAGATCGAATTGTAGGGGTTGGCATCCCACACGCCGTCATTGGGAGTGCAGCTAAGCAACGACAGGTTGACGGGTTTTGCGTGATCAGTCCGCGCCGCCGGTGCCGCGCACCGCCGCCATGGGATAGACGCCCATGATGCGGGTTTCCCGGCTGAAGAAGCTCAGCTCTTCCATGGCGCGGCGCAGATTCGGGTGTTCCGGGTGCCCTTCGACGTCGCAGAGGAACTGGGTTGCGGTGAAGGCGCCGGCCAGCATGTAGCTTTCAAGCTTGGTCATGTTGACGCCGTTGGTGGCAAAGCCGCCAAGGGCCTTGTAGAGCGCGGCCGGCACGTTGCGAACGCGGAAGACGAAGGTGGTCATCAGCCCAGGCGTGGTGGCGGGCAGGTTGAGCGGTGTTTTGCCCATGACGTAAAAGCGCGTGGTGTTGTGCGCGGCGTCTTCCACGTTGCGGCGCAGCACGTCCAGCCTAAACAGCTGGCCAGCGAGCTCAGACGCTATGGCGGCGTCTTCGGGGTTGTTCAGCTTGGCCACCATCTCGGCGGAGCCCGCGGTGTCGGACTGGACAACGGCCTGCACGCCGAGCTCGCGGGTGAGTTTGCGCACCTGGCCCAAGGCCACCGGGTGGGAGTGGATGCGTTTGATCTGGCCGATCGAGGCGCCTTTGGGGGCGAGGAGGCAGTGTTCCACGCGCTGGAAATGTTCGCCCACCACATGCAGGCCGGATTCCGGCAGCAGCGCGTGCACATCGGGCACGCGGCCGGCGAGCGTGTTCTCGCAGGCCAGCATGGCAAGGCCCGCGCGGCCTTCATGCACCGCCTCGATCGCATCGGCAAAGCTGTAGCAGGGCAGCGTGGTCCAGCCGGGATAGGCGTTGCGGCAGGCGAGATCGGAATAGGCGCCGGGGGTGCCCTGGAAGGCGATGATCTGATTCATGCACGCGGTCTAGACCAGGATGGGCGATGTTTGAAGCCTTGGTGGAAATTCCACCAAGTCAGCCGGCTTCCGGAAGCCCCTGCGACATCGTGCCGGTCAAACGCCGCAGGTACTCCTGCACGATCCGCCGCAGCCGCAGGCCGTATCGGCGTTCCACGCGATAATGAATCAGCGTGGCAAAGATGAACGCCACGAGGATTGCGAGGCATGTGCTGACATAGATGCTCACCTGTCGCCCCTGCAAATAGAACATGATGTCCGAGCCGATGCGTTGATGCACAAGGTAGCGTGGATAGGATATATTCCCTAAAAACACCAGCGGGCGCCATGCCAGGAACGGCAATCGTTCAAAGACGGCAAGCGCCATCACGGTCGCAAGAGACGCGGTGACCAGAAGATAGGGCAGGCCACTGATCGACTGTGAACGTTTCGTTCCGCCCCAGGCGGAATACAGCACGGCCAGGACAAGGGCTGCGACCACCGCCACGCTGCAAACCCCACTGCGCAGCCGAAACAATGTGATGCCGATTATAAAGAAGTGGCCATAGTTGATTAGACTGAACCATGCAAAGGGAGGAGTCATACGCAGGCCCGCTGCAAATACCGCCACACGCAGCGCATGCAAAGCCACCAGATAGCCGACGCATATACGATCAATTTTCGGCAGATACCCAAAACAGAATATCGCGCCCATCACGATGTAGAACATGATTTCGGCAGAAAGGGTCCAATAGGCGAGGTCGATCGGCACATTATAAGGGCCGTTCAGTTATCCTCGAGCATCGTCAGATTGATCGGCAGGTCGGCGAAGGATCCTCCCCACGCCTTGATCGACGGATCGACGGTTTCGATCAGCGTGCACAGGCTGCATGTGAGGATCGCGCCGGCCCAGAAGGCTGGATACAGACATCCCACCCGCGAGGCGATGAAGTCCTGGACATTGTCGACCTTGCCAAGGGTCATGAATATGACAAAGCCACTGATCATGAAAAAAAGTTCCACACCGAAATGGCCATATGGAAAGGCAAATTCAGTGCGATAGGGGGTAACCCAGTAGGTCAGGTGAAACAACATGACAGAGACGGCGGCAATGCCGCGCAATGCATCAAGCGGATAGATACGCATTGTGTCTTTTATCCATATCATTTTTCATGCAAATCGCGTTTTTCGATATGCCAAGGGCAGTGATCAAAGAACGACTTGCCTGCAAAATATGTCAGACGACGTGGGGTTTGCCTCTGCGTTTTAACACATCACACTGCAATGTGTAGTGTCTGCGCAATATATAACAATGACACAATTCATGTCTTGGTGCGGGACCGCACCATTTCCGTCAGTTCGGCCACTGCCACCTTGCCAGCTTCGTTGCGCGGCAAATGGGCCAGTTGCAAAAACCCGCCTGGCGAGGCCGCGGCGCCCAGCTTGGCTTCGCAGGCACGCCGGAGCTCTGCCAGCTGCACTGAGCCGTCACCCACCAAGGCGGCCCAGATCAAGCTCTGCCCTTGCGCGTTGGGCGCGGTGAACACCGCGGCCTCCATCACGCCGGGGCAGGCCTGCAGCACCTCCTCGATCCGGCGCTGCGGGATGAACGCGCCATCGGCCTCGATCATCTGCGACACTCGGCCGCGCAGCACCAGCACGCGATCCTTGGTCAGCACACCAAGATCGCCGGGATGAAACCAGCCACCCCGGAACGACCGGTCACCCGGCTGGGCCTGCAGATAGCCCTGCACCATGCCGGCCGCACGCACACGGATCTCCCCTTCGGTGTCGGGGGGAAGCGGTGATCCATGTTCGTCCGTCACCTCCAGCCGGACTGTGCTGTGTACGAACCCCACACCCAGACCGTGTGCTGTCTGAAGCTCGGCGCGCCTGCCTATGGCGATGTTGCCGATCTCGGTTGCGCCGTAGCCGGTGTGGATGTTCGGGCACAGCCGCGCCGCGGCCTGCTCCGCCAGCAGCGGTGGCAGGGCGGAGCCGCCCACCTTCACCGCCCGCACCGAGGCAGGCCTGGGCCCGGAGAGTTGCGGCAGCAGCAGCTGCAGCCAGCCCACGCTGGCATAGAGCGTGGTCACGCCGAAGCGATGGATGAACGCGGCGGACTCGCTCACTTCGGGCAGAACGATCGTGCCGCCGAGTTCGAAGATGTTGAACATGGTGCGCAGCCACGAGGAGGAGGCCTTGCCCGACATCAGCACCGGGCGCTGTCCGGGAGCCAGACCCGGGATGGTCTCCACCTTCATGCGCGCGCGCATCATGCCGTGGGTCAGCGCCATCAACCGGCGCAGGCCGGTGGTGCCGGAGGTGCCGACCAGCGCCAGCACCGTCTCCCCACCCGGGGCCATGGGGCAGGCGGGCGTGTCCGGCTTCGGGTCAAACCAGCCGGGCTGCACGGTCAGCACCGGCAGATCGCTGCCAGGTGCCACACCGCCTGGCGGCAGCAGCACGGCGCGGATGGGCAGGTTGGGTATAAGCTGATTGCAGCTGGCCACCCCGATCCGCGCCAGGGCGAGCCCGATGATCAGGCTTGCGGCGTAGTCGGCGGCACTGAGCTGGTCACGTGGCAGGGCGACCAGATCGCCGGTCTGCAGGCCCAACCGGCGCAGCTGTGCCCCGATCGCATCAACCACGCCGTCCAGCGCGCGATACGACATCACCCGGCCATCGGACAGGATGAGCGCTGCCGCATCCGGGGCCGTTTGCGACGTTCTGCGCAATGTCTCGGTGATGTTCGCCATCCCTCAGCACTGCCGCAGAGACCGGCCAGGTGCAAGCCAGGGCAAACACCAGGGTCCCGTGCGGCTGCGCTGCTTGGCAGGCTTCGGCAACTGCGCCACTCTCTGCCCCTCCTTTGACGGCGGCCGATCATGACGAAGAACGATCCCAGCTCGGACAAAAACCTGGGCCAAGACCCTCATATCCATCGCACCGCCTCGGTGCGCGCCTCCACATTCGGGGTGTATTGCGAGGTGGGCGCCCGCACCAAGGTGGCCGAGAGCTCGTTTGGCGATTACTCCTACGTCGTCAATGACAGCGACATCATTTACACAACCGTCGGCAAATTCTGTTCGATCGCCGCCCACACCCGCATCAATCCCGGCAATCATCCGCTGGAACGCGTGGCGCTGAGCCATTTCACCTATCGCTCCTCCAGCTACAACATGGGCGATGACGACGCAGGATTCTTCGACTGGCGGCGCTCGTTTCGTTGCGTGATGGGCAACGATGTGTGGATCGGCCATGGCGCGGTGGTGCTGCCGGGGGTGAAGCTTGGCAATGGCGCGGCGGTGGGTGCCGGAACCATCGTCACCAAGGACGTGCCGCCTTTTGCCATCGTGGTGGGCAACCCGGGCCGCATTTTGCGTTACCGCTTTGCCCCCGAGATCATCGAGGCGCTGGAGCGCATCGCCTGGTGGGACTGGACGCATGATCAGCTGGCCCAGGGTCTTGCCGATTTCCGCAAGATGTCCGCCGAGGAATTCTGCCGCAAATACGACCCTGCGTGAGCCCTCCGCCGGGGCGGGATCGCCCTTGCGCAGCCTTATCTTTCGATTATAATGGAATTATGGAAAAGACAGAGATTGTGGCGGCCTTGGGCGCCCTCGCTCAGGAAACCCGGCTCGACATCTTCCGCCTGCTGGTCG
The DNA here is from genome assembly GCA_903924855.1 of uncultured Rhodospirillales bacterium. Taxonomy (GTDB): domain Bacteria; phylum Pseudomonadota; class Alphaproteobacteria; order Acetobacterales; family Acetobacteraceae; genus CAIQQQ01. The sequence continues at coordinate 17,386 of CAIYCW010000101.1, forward strand.
CGGCAGGTGCCGACGGTGTGCCGGCCGGGCGGATCGGCGACAGCCTCGGCCTCGCAGGCGCTACGCTGTCGTTTCATCTCAACCAGCTACGCCAGGCCGGGCTGATCAGCTTCCGGCGTGAGGGGCGGTCGTTGATCTATTCGGCCTGCTATCCGGCGATGAACCAGGTGCTGGCGTATCTGATCGAAAATTGCTGCCAGGGAGATCCGGCCGCCTGCGGCGTGATGCTGTGCACACCCGAGCAGGCCCTGCAGAGCACCTGCCTGGAGGCAGCGCCATGAACGGGGTTGATCCCTGGCGCCGCACCGCCGCCGAGGCGATCGGCACCGCGATGCTGGTGGCAACGGTGGTCGGCTCCGGCATCATGGCGCAAAGCCTGACGCAGGACGTGGCCCTGGCCCTGCTTGGCAACACCATCGCCACCGGCGCCATGCTGGTGGTGCTGATCTCCATCCTGGGACCGATCTCGGGCGCACATTTCAACCCGGCTGTCTCGCTGGGGTTCACCCTGCGCGGAGACCTGTCGCGCGCCGAGCTGACACGCTTTGTGGTGGCGCAGATCGCAGGCGGGATTCTTGGCACCATGTTGGCGCACGCGATGTTCGCCCAGCCGCTGCTGCAGATCTCAACCCATATGCGCACCGGACCGTCGCAATGGTTTGCCGAGATCGTCGCAAGCTTCGGGCTGGTTGCGGTGATCCTGGGGGCCATCCGCCACGCGGCCGCGTCGGTGCCGATGCTGGTCGGCCTGTACATCACGGCGGCCTACTGGTTCACGGCCAGCACCTCCTTCGCCAATCCGGCGGTGGCCATCGCGCGGGCGCTGACCGACACATTCTCCGGCATCAGACCGATTGATCTGCCCGGCTTTATCGCAGCCCAGCTGATTGGCGCCGTGCTTGGCATGGTGCTGACCGGCTGGCTGCTCCGAGCCCCCCTCCAGCAGAAAGCCCGATCATGAGCATCACAATCTACCACAACCCAAATTGCGGCACCTCGCGCAACGTTCTGGCGATGCTGAAGCAAAGCGGCGAGAGCTTTGAGGTGATCGAATACCTCAAGACGCCGCCGACACGCGCCCGCCTGGCCGAGCTGATCCGGCTGATGGGGGTCTCGGTGCGCGATGTTCTGCGCGAGAAGGGCACGCCCTATGCCGAGCTTGATCTTGGCAACCCCAAATGGAGCGATGACGACTTGCTGGATTTCATGATGGCGCATCCCATCCTGATCAACCGGCCGATTGTTGTGTCACCGCGTGGTGTCGCGCTGTGCCGGCCGTCCGAGAAGCTGCTGGCGCTGCTGCCAGACGGGGCCATCACCCGCTTCACCAAGGAAGATGGCGAGGTGGTCACCCCGGCCTCCGTGTGACGTTTCCGTAAGGCCCGCATCCAACGCGCCTTGCGCGGCGTTCTGCCAGTGTGGCCGGTGCATCGCACCGCGCCGCACCCGAGCAAACGCCAACAAGGAACACGTCCCATGCGCAGCCTTCTTCGTGCCGCCGCCGTCACGCTTGGCCTCGGCCTCGCCACCCTGCCCGCCCTGGCCCAGCCGATGGTGGGCGGTGCTGCGATGTATCCGACCAAGGACATCATCGACAACGCCGTCAACTCCAAGGACCACACCACGCTGGTGGCGGCGGTGAAGGCGGCAGGCCTGGTCGAGACGCTGAAGGGCCCCGGCCCGTTCACCGTCTTCGCCCCCACCAACGAGGCCTTTGCGGCCCTGCCGGCCGGCACGGTGGAGACGCTGCTGAAGCCTGAGAACAAGGCCACACTGGTGAAGATCCTCACCTATCACGTGGTGGCCGGCAAAATGTCGGCGGCCGATCTGCTGAACGCCATCGCCGAAGGCCACGGCAAGGCGATGCTGAAGACCGTCTCCGGCGGCGAGCTGGTCGCGATGAAATCCGGCCAAAGCATCGACATCGAGGATGAGAAGGGCGGCCATGCCCGCGTCACCATCGCGGACGTCGACCAGTCCAACGGCGTGATCCACGTGGTGGACAAGGTGCTGCTGCCGAAGTGAGGCGGCAGACCCGCCTCACCGCCCCACCGTGATGAGCCGGGACTGCCTGTTTGGGGCCACGTTGGCCAACAACGAGGCAAGATAGGTCTTCTGCCGCGTGATGCGCCCCGCATCACGCGGCAGCATCGCGTTGATCGCCCCATGCACCGCGGCGATCTCGCGGCGCATCGCGGGGGCTGCCAGCCGCGCCGTGACACTTGCGCCATGCCGGCGATGGCGGTTCATCGGTGTTCCAAGATAGCCGACGCGACCCTGGCTGTGGCCGAGCAGATCGGCATAGACCAGCCAATCCCCAGCCACCTTCAGCTTGGCAAGCCGGCCCTCGCATCGCCGCAAGGCTGCCAGCAGGGCCTCCCTGCGCACCAGCACCGCACTCGCGTTCAGGATCGGGTTGCGCTCGGACAGGCAGCCCGCCAGAAAGGCCTTGGCATCGAACACGCCATCCTGCAGCAGCGCCGCCAGCCCGCTCTGGCGGTAATAATCCTTGTAATCCGGCATCACGATCCCACCCTCGGCATCGATCGCCTGGCTGTCGCAGAAGGCGAGGTCGACATCGTCGTGCTGGGCGATCAGCCGTGCGAGCCGGGCCAGCATGTCCGGCTGGGCGGCGTCATCCGCCTCGGCGATCCAGAGATATTCGCCGCGCGCAAGCTCCGCAGCGCGGCGCCATTGCGCGAACACGCTTCCGGAATTCACATCCCTTCGGTCGATGCGGATGCAGCGCTTCCAGTCAGCCGCCAGACGCTCAGCCTGCGCCACGCTGTCATCGCTGGAGGCATCATCCAGCAGCAGCACCTCCTCCAGCGGGCAGGTCTGTGCAAAGATCGAGCCGAGCCGTTCGGCCATGTAGTGCCCATAATTGTGACTGAGCAGGGCTGCCGAGATGCGCGGCGCCCGCGGGCGCAGCTCGGCCAGCAGCTCGGACACATAGGCGCTGAAATCAAACCGCGTGGCCGCCTGGGCCGCGCGCAGCCGTCGTTGGGCTGCGGGGATGGGCACCGCGAGCTCCCGCAACGCCCCGGCCAGCGCCTCCACGTCCGACATCGCAACCACGCGGCCCATCCCTTCGGCCTGCAGCAGATCGGCGATGCCACCGGCGCCTTCGAACGCCACCACCTGAATGCCGCTCGCCATCGCCTCCAGTGCCACGGAGGGAAACGGGTCCTCGCGCGAGGTCAGCGCGAACACGTCCGCCACCGACAGCCACGGGTCCATGTCGGTCTGAAATCCCGGAAAATGCGCGAAGCCGGTGGCGCGCGCGGCTTCGATCTCCGGGGCGAGATAGGCGGACAGGCGCGGGCAGATATCGCCAACCCAGCAGAAATGCAGGCGCATCGCACCGGCCGGCGTGCGCCGCCAGCTTTGCCAGGCGGCCTGGAGGAACAGGTCGAGGCCCTTGCGCATGTCGCCATAGCCGGCCCCAACCACCAGAGAGGCACCGTTGCCGATGCGCAGCTGATCACGCAGCCGGGCACGGGCGACCGGGTCGAACCTTGTCTCGCGATACACGCCCTGCGGCAGAATGCGCATCTGCCCGGTGGTCAGCCTGTCGACCAGCGGGAAGGCGTCGCGCACGCAGGCGGCCGGGAAGATCACCCGCCTGGCCAGCGCAGCCCCGCCACGCAGCCCGGGCAGCATGCCGTGCTCCGCCATCACACGCGGCAGTTCGTGCACCAGCAGCACCGCCTCGATCCCCGCGCGTTGCAGCAAGGGAATGGCGCGCGCGGCCACCGAGGTGTTGACCAGCGCCTGGGTGACACCGCGGGTTCGCGCCGCCTCGATGCAGGCTTCCAGCTGGGCGCGGCTGCCGGCCACATGGGTGCGGGCCAGGGCGGTGTACTCAGGCAGCAGCTTGCCATCCGCCAGCAGGATGAACTCGATCTCCACGCCATGGGTGGCACGCAGGCGGCGGCCGATATTGAGCAGCAGCATCTGCGCTCCGGCGGGAAACGCGTCATGCCCGAGCAGCAGGATGCGGCTGCGGCTGTCCATGGAGGCCATCTGTCCCACCGCCCTGGCGGTCGCGTTGAGATAGGCGGCTCCGTAATGCACATCAGGCTCCAGATAGGCGCCCTCCGCCCATTCGTTCCAGGCGTTGATGCAGACGATCCGTTCTCCAAACACGCGGTTCGTGGCACTCTGCTCGATCAGCCGGGACAGCCAGGCCTGGTATTTGGCAGGCGTGCTGCCCACCAGCGACATGCCCGCCCCCTCGCGCCTGGCATCATTGTCCCAGCCCGGCAGGGCCGTGCGGATCAGCGGATAGGACGGCACCGGCTCGGCCAGCGAGGCCTGCACCACGTCGTCATAGGCATAGATCTGCCCGCGCATCGCGGGGTCGTAGAGCTGGGTCTGCTGGTTGCGCGGGCGCAGCGTGCGGGTGAGCTTGTGGGGCGGGAACTCGATGGCGCCATCGAAGCCGAGCTCGATCGGATCGGTGTCGTTGAAGCTTTGCGCCATCAACAGGATCGGGTTGTGCCCGGCCTCGGCGAACAGCGCCCGCCAGCGCGCCACGCGTTCGGCGCAATCGGGGATGATGCCGGCGCGATAGATCATCAGCAGCGGCCGGCCGGCCAGGCGGATATAGCGCGGGTCGTTGAAATGCCGCACGAAGCAGGCAATCAATGCCGGGTCATCCTCGCTGCGGTAATCCTGGCTGATCAGCACCTCGGCATCCGAGCCGTCCCAGCGGCGCGACCAGTTCTCGTTCGCCCACATCAGCGCGAACGGGAAATCCAGGCTGGGATCGGCCAGCATCGCCTCGATCGGCGTCTCCAGCAGGCGCCGACCGTTGAACCAGTAGAAGTAATGCACGAAGCCATGCAGCCCGGCACCGCGGGCGAGCGCGATCTGGCGGCGCATCGTCTCCGGGTTGGCGAGATCGTAGCAGCCGAGATCACGCGGGATGCGCGGCTGGTAATGCCCCTCGAAGCGCGGCATGCCACGGGCGATGGCGGTCCATTCGGTGAAGCCGGTGCCCCACCACTGGTCATTCTCCGCCACCTGATGAAACTGCGGCAGGTAGTAGGCAAGCAGCCGCGCCAGGCGGCCGGCCGAGCGCGGCAGCGCCTGCACCTCCTCGAAATCGGGACCCGGCCGGGCGTAGCGTCGCGCCCGTTCATGCACGCTGGCCTCATGCGGGCCGGGCTGCGTTGCAAGCTTCGCCAGATGGCGGATGGCACGCCAATGCATCAGCGGATTTTCATCCAGGCTGCCGCCCAGATAGCGGTGGATGTAGAATTTGGTGTCAAACCCCGCCTGCGGGTCGCGGCCCTCGCGGTAGCCGTATTTCAGATAATGCTCGAACGGATCGATCTCGGCCTTGGCGAGATCGGGATTGTTCGCGAGGTAATAGCCCACGTCGAAATCCGCGATCGGGCTTGCGGTGCCGCTGCGGCGATGGGCCAGGAAATGCGCCAGCGGTGATTGCAGGCGGCCAAGCGGCGCCTGGCCGGCATACCAGACCAGGTCGAACCGTGCAGACGGCGCCCGCCCCTCGGCCTCACCCGCCACGATGTAATGCAGCAGCGGATTGATGCCGGCGCGCGCCACATCCGGATTGGTGGCGAGGTAGTGATCCAGGTCGAAATACGGGTTGGGATCGCGCGCCTCCTGCCAGCCGCGCTGCAGAAAATGATCGATCAGATCAAAGCCTGCCGCGGCGACATCGGCGTTGCGGCTGCGATACCAGGGCTCGTCGAACAGGCCGGATTGGTGGATCAGCCTTGCGGCCTCGCACACCCGGCCCTCCACCAGGCTGGTTTCCCCAAGCATCGGCCGCAGGCTGTCTCGGCTCACCATCTCGTTCATCCGGCCTCCTTTGGGTCATCCCCAGGCATGTGCGTTCCGGTCGCAGCGAATGGTGGCAAGCATATTTCATCAAACGTGTTCTGTAATTGATCAATTTTCGTTTAATTTGCAATTGATGACGATTTAACTGACGCATCTTCAAGAAATACATCTTGATAATATCGTTTATTAAAATAAATTCTTCGTTATCTTCATCGTAAAATGTTTTCTGGTAGCCGAACGCGGGATGAAAATGCAGTTATCGTTACTATTCGTAATCCAGCATCCGCGCAGGCCACGATCGGCAGTGCTATCAGATGGCGGTTCTCAACCGGGAGTGTGCAATGTCTGGAAACTGGCTTGTTCGCAGCGTCATCATGGTTCTTGCCGCCATCACGCTGAGCGGTTGCATCGTGGTGCCGGCGCGCCCCTACCACCCCTATTACTATTACCGCTGACCGGACGGCCCGCGCGCGGATATCCGGGTCATTCCGGATATCTTGCAGCCGGGCCTGGGCACGCGCAGATTGCGGGCGAGACGTCGTCATCCCCAATCGGCGTGAGGGGCTCCATGAATCTTGGCTGGCTGGTCATCTTCGGCAGTGCCTGGGGCATGTTCATCGTGCTCAGCCAGGAGCGCCCCGACCTGCTCTACATGTTGCCGGTCTCAGCGCGGCACAACATCCATATCGGCCTTGCCATCGTGCTGGTGATCAGCTCGATCCAGGCCAGCTGGGCGGAGATCATCCATTCGGCCCGGCCGCTGATATCGGCGCCCGCGATCATCATGCGCAACGTGCTGATCCTGCTGGCAGGCGTGGCGCTGTGCAGCTTCGTGGCGCATGAGTTGCTCACCGGCATCGACCCCACCGGGCATCGCAAGCTCTGGTAGAACGTGGCAGCCAGCCAGGAACCGACTGCTTCTATTCCGCCGCCAGCTGATGCGCGGCACGCTGGCTGACCGCGGCGCCAAAGGCCTGGAAGATCGCAGCCGACAGCGTGTCCGTCTCGAAATCATATTCCGGGTGCCATTGCACCCCGATCGCGAAGCGGCAGCCTGGCCAGCGTATCGCCTCGATCGTGCCATCCGGCGCCCAGCCTTCCGCCACCATGCCAGGAGCCAGCCGGTCGATGCCCTGGTTGTGCAGCGAGTTCACCGCAATCTCCGGCGTGCCGGCCAGCCGGTGCAGCAGGCTGCCCGGCGCCAGGCGCAGGCTGTGCGCCTTGCCGGTGCGCAGGCGTGGGTTGGGCTGCATCGGCGTGGAGTGATCCATCCGCCCCGGCAGATCCTGCAGGCGCTGATGCAGGCTGCCCCCCATGGCGACGTTGAATTCCTGCAGACCACGGCAGATCGCCAGCAGCGGCACGTCACGCGCCACGGCTTCGCGGATCAGCGGCAGCGTCACATTGTCGCGCAGCGCATCCTCCGGCGTGCCCTCGGCATGCGGCGGACCGTCATAGTTGGTGGGCGCCACGTTGGAGCGGCTGCCGGTGAGGATCAGCCCGTCAAGGCGTGACAGCAGCGTGTTGATGTCGGCGCGCAGACCGTTGGCCGGGATGAGCACAGCCACCCCACCAACGATCATGTCCGTCGCGCGGACATAGGTGTCGGACGCGGCATGGTTGGGCATGCCGAACGCGCCGAACAGCTTGGTGCAGCAGGAGATGCCGATCAGGGGCTTCATCATCTCGCTATCGTCCGGCAGAACCATGTCAAAGAAAAGGCAAAAACACGCAAAGAATTGTCAACTCAGTTGCCCTTGTTGGTGGCCTTGGTGCGCGGATCCTCGAACTGGAACAGGCTGTCGGAAAAGGCGGCACTGGCCGGCTCGATCTTGAACAGGCTCACCCGTGTCTCCTGGCGCTGCGCGTCGGTCACCACCCATTGGCGCAACGCCAGCGGATTGTCGGCAAACACCAGCGACAACGCGCCATCCTCGGGCGAGGCGGTGCGCGTCATCGAAACCTCGATCTGGCCGGGCTGCCGGTCGATCCCGGTCACCGTCACGCTGCCTTCAAGCTTCACCTGATCGGCCAGCAGAATGCCAAGCGGCGTCACCGAGAGCGGCACTGATGTGGTCTGCCCCAGCTCCTTGTCGTGAAAGACGAAGCTGCCGAACCCCGCCACCATCAGAAACGGCGAGGGTTTGTCGTATTCGAAGCGCATCCGGCCCGGGCGTTCGAGCCAGGCCTTGCCCTCGGTGATCGCCCCATCGGGTGCGACCTGCAGAAAGCGCGCGGTGAGCGCGTGCAGGCTGTTGAGATAGGTCTCGATGCGGGAAAGGTCCGCCCGGTCCTGTGCTGTCAGGGCCGCGGCCTGGGGGGCGGCCGCGTGTGCCAGTCCGGCGGGCAGGGCAAGGAGCAGGGCAAGCAGGGTTCTGCGGTTCATGAAACGCAAAATGGCACCGCGGCATGGCAATTCAAAGGCCGCCGCCCGCGCTGCGCCTCTGCTATTCGGCCGGCGCCGGGGCAGACTGCCATTGCTCGGGATGCAGTTCCTCCGCCCGGTGCGGCACGATCAGCGCACACAGCAGCATGATCAGCGAAAAGGCCGCCAGCACCAGAACCGAGGCCGCCAGCGTGCCCGTTGCCTCGTGCAGCCGGCCGATCAGCGGGGCGGAGGCGGCGCTGCCCAGAAACCCCACGAAGAAGCGGATGGAATACATCCGCGTGCGCAGCTCGGGTGCGATGAAGCGCGCCGTCATCGTCTCGTTCACCGTCACCTGGCCGAACAGCACGGCCGCCACCACACCTGCCACCGGCAACACCAGAATGCCCTGCACATAGGCCAGCGCCAGCATCGCCGGCGCCAGCACCACGCCCATCGGCAGGAACACGCTGCGCAGCGTGGCGCGGTCGATCAACCGCCCCACGGTGATCTGCGTGAGCCCGCCACACAGCGTGGCAACGAAGGCGGCCGCCCCCACCAGCGGCAACAAGGACGGATCGGAGGCCAGACGCTCCTGCATCAGCTTGGGCAGCAGCAGGGTGAAGGCGTTGAACAGCAATCCGGAGACGGCCGCGATCAGCAGCAAGGCTATCACCGCACGCCGCACCACCTCGCGGGGAATATCCGGAAAGGGCCGCGTGCTGCGGCCGTGACCCAGCTCGGGCTGGCGCAGCCGCGTCCACACCAGACCCGCCGCCATGCAGGCAAGTCCGGGCAGCAGGAAGGCCGATTGCCAGCCGGCATGGCTTGCTAGGAAGGCGGTGATCACCGGCGCCAGCGCCACGCCGAGATTGCCGCACACGCCGTTCAGCCCCATGGCGCGGCCCACCCGGTCGCCGGAAGCCTCCACCAGCATGGCGGTGCCGATCGGGTGATAGATGGCGGCGAAGAACCCGGTTGCGGCAAGCGTTGCCGCCAGCACCGCCGGATTGTGGGACAAGCCGGTCACCGCCATGGCGGCCCCGGTGCCGAGATAGAAGATGGCGATCAGACGCGGCCGTCCGATGCGCGCGGCAATCCAGCCCTGCGGCAGCGAGAACAGCCCGTACAGCACGAACATCGTGGTCGCGAGTGCCAGGATCGGGCCGTACTCGGCCCCGAAGGCGGAGCCCTGATACGCCATGGCAAGCACGGCGGTGGGCAGGATCAGCAGGCTGTAATGGCAGAAGAAATGCGCCAGGTTGATGAAGGCGATCTGCCGGCCCGCCGTCGTCATGACTGTCTTCTCCCTAAGCCGGAACACCTTTGCTGGTAGAGTATTCAAAGTGCAGCGCCACGTCTGGATGCACGATCGGATGGATGGCATGTGCTGCCATCGCGGCTTCGGAGAAACCCTGCAGGATGAGCTTCAGCTTGCCAGGATAGGTCGCCACGTCGCCGATGGCGAAAATGCCCCTGGTGCTGGTCTCACACGTGGCAGGGGTGACGGCCAGATGATGCTTGGCCAGTTCCAGACCCCAGCCGGAGATCGGGCCCAGATCCATCGAAAGCCCGAAGAACGGCAGCAGCACATCAGCCGGCAGATGCCGCGTCGCACCGTCGAGATCGGCGACCTCCACACTCTCCAGCCGCCCGCCCGCGCCGTGCAGCGCGTGCAGCTGATAGGGGATCACCATCTCCACCTCCCCCGCCTTCGCCGCCTGGTCGAGCTGGGAGGCGGTCTCCGGGGCGGCGCGGAACTTCGGGCGGCGATGCACCAGCTGGATCGAAGCCGCGATGCCGCGCAGCGCCAGCGCCCAATCCACCGCCGAATCGCCACCGCCTGCGATCACCACCCGCCGCCCCCGGAAATCCTCCTTGCGGCGGACATAATATTGCACGCAGCCGGTGGCCTCGAACGCCGCAAGCCCGTCCAGCGGCGGCCGGTTCGGCCCGAACGCACCCGCACCGGCGGCGATCACCACCGCCTTGGCATGGATCGTCTCGCCCTGATCGGTGCCCAGCACGAAATCCCCTGCCGTCCCGCCCAGCCGCTCCACCCGGCGGCCGAGCAGGCGCGGCACCTCGAACGGGTCGATCTGGCGTTCCAGATTGGCGATCAGATCACCGGCCTCGATCGCCGGATGGGCCGGAATGTCGTAGATCGGCTTTTCCGGATACAGCGCGGTGCACTGCCCGCCCACCGCATCGAGCGCGTCGATCAGCAGGGATGACAGCTTCAGCATGCCGCATTCGAAGGCGGCGAACAGGCCGACCGGGCCTGCGCCGATGATGGCAACGTCGACGGTGTGGGAGGGCGAAGGCATGTTGCGTGGCATCCAGGGACGATGAGCGGACAGGTCGGTCTGGCTAAGCACGCGCTGCGACCACGTGCCAGAAGAATCATGTCGCGTCAGGTTGTGACACGCGCTGCGACAGCGCAACATCACCGCGATGTCCGAGCTGCACCTCCCCGATCTCGCCGCCACCGAGGCCTTCGCCGCCCGCCTTGCCACACTCGCGCGGCCTGGGGATGCGATCCTGCTGCAAGGCCCGCTTGGCGCCGGCAAATCCGCCCTGGCGCGCGCCTTCCTGCGCGCAGCCTGCGGCGATCCGGCGCTGGAGGTGCCAAGCCCCAGCTACACGCTGGTGCAGAGCTACGACACGCGGCTCGGCCCGGTGCATCATTTCGATCTTTGGCGGCTGGAGGATGCATCTTCAATGCTTGAACTCGGGTGGGACGAATTGCAGCAGGACATCGTGCTGGTCGAATGGCCGGAGCGGCTGGGCGATCTGACCCCCGCCAACGCCTTGCGCATCACGCTGTCGGTGCAGGGTGACGATGCGCGGATCGCCGATATCACCGGCTGGGAGGGGCGGCTTTGAGCTTTCACCCCACCACCGCCATGCTGCTCGCCGCAGGGCTTGGCACCCGCATGCGCCCGCTGACCGACACCACCCCCAAGCCGCTGCTGATGCTGGGCGGGCAGGCGCTGGTCGATCGCGCAATCGAGCGCCTGGCCGATGCCGGGGTGCGGCGCATCGTGGTCAACGCGCATTGGCATGCCGATCAGATCACCGCGCATTTCGCCATGCAGCCGGCGCCGGCCGAGATCATCATCAACCATGAGCCCGAATTGCTGGAGACCGGCGGCGCCGTGCTGGCCGCCCGCGCGAAGCTGGGGCCCGAGCCGTTCTTTGTCGTCAACAGCGACACGGTGTGGTTCGACGGGCCAACCCCCGCGCTGACCCGGATGGGCGATCTGTGGGATGACGGGATGGATGTGCTGATGTTGCTGCACCGCACCTTCCAGGTGCACAGCGAAATCGGGCTCGGCGATTTCGCGCTCGACCCTTGGGGCCTGCCACGCCGGCCGAAGGAGCGCGAGATCGTGCCCTATATCTATGCCGGCGTGCAGATCATCCGCCCCGCCTGCCTGGACGCATTGCCGGACGGAAGGATCAGCCTCAACGCGCTGTGGGACCGGGCCTTGGCCGCAGGCCGACTGCGCGCGTTGGTGCATGACGGGCTGTGGTATCACCTGTCGCGCCCCGAGGATCTGGCGGAGGCCGAGTTCGCCCTGCAGGCACAGCTGGTGGGCACAACGACATGAACCTCGCAGCCCTGCCCGCCCATGCGGATTTTCTGGGAGAGCTTGCCAGGAACTGGCTGGCCCAGGGGTTCGCCGCGGGCGAGGGGCTGATCCTGCTGCCGACGCGCCGGGCGGCGCGTGAGCTGGCCGATGCGTTTCTGCGCGTGTCAGATGGCAGGCCGATGCTGCTGCCGCGCATCACAGCGCTGGGGGCGATCGACGAGGCACCGCTGACCCTGGCCGGCGCGCTCGACCTGCCGCCGGCGATCGGTGAGATGCGGCGCCTGGCGCTAATGGCCAGCCTGATCCAGCGCGCATCCGGCCTGCTGCCCGGCGTGTCGCGCGCCGATCAGGCCTGGGCGCTGGCGCGCGAGCTGGCGCGGCTGATGGACGAGGCGGAACGCGCCGAGATCACCGATCTGCGCGCAGCACTGCGCGATCTGGCCGATGGCGCGCTGGCGCAGCATTGGGCGATCACGCTGGAATTCCTGACCATCATCACCAGCGCCTGGCCCGAAATCCTGGCCGAGCAGGGGCTGATGAACCCGCAGGCCCGCGCGGTGGCGCTGCTGCACGCACAGGCCCGCGCCTGGCAGGAACAGCCGCCCGATCATCCGGTCTGGGTGGCGGGTGCGACCGGCGGCATCGCCCCGGTGGCCCGCCTGCTGAAGGTGGTGGCGGGGCTGAAGCAAGGCCTGGTGATCCTGCCCGGGCTTGCCGAAGCCTGGCCGGAGGGGATGCGCGAGCAGCATCCGCAATGGGGTCTGTCGCAGCTGCTGGTCGATATGGGCGCCACGCTGGAGGACGTGACACGCTGGCAAGCAGCCGAGATGGCACCTGCGGCGCGCACCGCCCTGATCGATCTGGCCTTGCTGCCGGCAGGCGCGCTGGCGCGTTGGCGTGACGCGGCACCAGTCCCGGATGCCGGGCTGTCCCTGCTGGAGCCGGACGATCCGCAGGAGGAGGCACTCGCCATCGCGCTCATCCTGCGCGATGCGCTGGAGACGCCCAACGCCCGCGCCGCCCTGGTCACGCCGGATCGGCAGCTGGCACTGCGGGTCTCCGCCGAGCTGCTGCGCTTCGGCGTGGTGGCCGATGACAGTGCCGGCGAAAAACTGGCGCACGCGCCGCCCGCCGTGTTCCTGCGCCTGCTGGCGGCGGCGATCGAGGCGGAGCTGGCCCCGGTGGCGCTGCTGGCGCTGCTGAAGCACCCACTCGCCGCGGCCGGCACCTCGCCTGCCGAGTGCCGGACCCTCGCCCGCCTGCTGGAACTGGCCGCCCTGCGCGGACCCGCGCCCACACCCTGGCTCACCGGCCTGCGTGAGAAGGTGATCGGACGGCCGGCACAGCTGGCAGGCTTCCTTGACCGCATCGAGGCTGCCCTGGCGCCGATGCTGCGGCTTTGGGCAACAGCGGACCAGGCCGCACCCGCCGAGATGCTGGCCGCGCTGATCAAGGCCGCCGAGGCGCTGGCCACCACCGATGACAACGCGGGTCCCGCCCGGCTTTGGGCGCAGGAGGAGGGTGAGGCTTTGGCCCAGCTGATGGCCGAGGCGATCGGCGAGCTGGACGCGCTGGCGCCGCAGGACCGGTCCGTGCTGCCCGGCCTGCTCGACGCCCTGCTGGAAGGCAGCGCGGTGCGCGGCAGGCGGGCCTTGCGCGGTCTGACCCAGGGGCAGGTGCATCCGCGCGTCTTCATCTGGGGTCTGCTGGAAGCACGGCTGCAGACTGTGGATGTGATGGTGCTGGGCAGCCTGGTGGAGGGGGTCTGGCCGCCCTCCGCCGATCCGGGGCCTTGGCTGAGCCGCGAGATGCGCCGCAAGGCCGGGCTGCCAAGCCCGGAGCTGATGGTGGGCCAGTCCGCCCATGATTTTGCAACGCTTGCCGCGTCCGCCCCACAGGTCATTCTATCGAGCCCGCGCCGGCGTGACGGCGCGCCCGCGGTGCCGGCGCGCTGGCTGGTGCGGCTGCAGGCGCTGCTGGGCCGAAACGCCAGGCTTTCCGCCCATCCGGCGGTGCACTGGGCCCGCCTGCTCGACCAGCCTGGCGTCCCGCCGCGCCCGGCCCGCCCGCCCCGGCCCCGTCCGCCGGTGGCCACACGTCCGCGCAAGCTGTCGGTGACCGAGGTCGAGACCTGGCTGTCCGATCCCTACACGCTCTATGCCCGTCACATTCTGGGCCTTCAGGAGCTGGACCCGTTGGAACAGGGCACGGACGCCGCCGATTACGGCAATCTGGTCCACAAGGGCATGGCGCGGTTCCTGGCCGGGATCGGCACCACGCTGCCAGACACGCTGGAGACAAGGCTGCGGGAGGCGCTGGAGACCGAGCTCGCGGATGCCAGGCTGCGCCCGGCGCTCGCCGCCTGGTGGCGCCCCAGGCTCGCCCATATCGCGCGCTGGACCGCCGAGATCGAGCGTGGGCGCAGGCTGGGCGGTGGCATGCTTGCGGTGCGGGCCGAGCAGAAAGGCAGCCTCTCCCTCACCGTGCCGGGCGGCTTCACCCTGATCGGCCGGGCGGATCGCATCGAAAGCCGCGGCGACGGCACGCTTGCGGTGATCGACTACAAGACCGGCGTGGCGCCTACCAAAGCCCAGGTGAAATCCGGCCACCGGCCCCAGCTGACTCTGGAGGCGGCGATGCTGCTGAAGGGCGGATTTGCCGGCAGTTGGGACGGGATCGTGGGTGAGCTGGCCTATTGGAAGTTCGGCGGCGCCGGCAAGGCGGGCGAGGAGATCCATCCGTTCAAGACGGCGGCCGAGATCACCGAGGCCGCCGAGGCCGCGATCGATCGGCTGACCCAGCGTGTGATCGATTTCGACCGGGAGGAGACCGCCTATCTGGCCCGCCCGCATCCGGAACTGGCCGCGCGCGACAATGGCTACGCGCTGCTCGCCCGCGCCGCCGAATGGTCGCGCGAGGAGGAGGACGATGCGTCCGACCCCGGATCGGAGGAGGAGGAGGCATGAGCGGCGTGCTGTCCCCGCTGGATCGGGCCAACGCGGCGCAGCGCGCGGCGTCCGACCCCACGGTCTCCGCCTTTGTCTCGGCCTCGGCGGGCTCCGGCAAGACCAAGCTGCTCACCGATCGTCTGCTGCGGTTGATGCTGGGCGGGGCCGATCCGGCGCGCATCCAGTGCTTGACCTTCACCAAGGCCGCCGCCGCCGAGATGGCGCTGCGGCTGCAACGCAGGCTCGGCCAATGGGTGACGATGGCGGATGCCGCGTTGGACGCGGAGCTGGCGGGCATCGGGGTAGAGCCGTCCGACGCGGTGCGAAGCCGGGCCCGCGCGCTGTTCGCAACCGTGCTCGACCTGCCGGGCGGCATGCGGATCGGCACGATCCACGCCTTCTGCCAGTCCCTGCTTCGGCGCTTTCCGCTGGAGGCACGGCTGTCGCCGCATTTCGTGCTGGCCGATGACCGCGACACCGCTTTGGCTTGGCAGGAGGCGCGCGAGACCATGCTGCGCCGCGCCGATGCGGCCGGGGACGCGCTGGAGACGGTGGCGCCGTGGTCGAGCCTGGATGGGTTCGGACGGCTGGTGCAGGGGCTGCAGGCCCGGCCGGAGGCGCTGGCGGCGCTTGGGCGGCTAAGCCCGGAGGATTTGCTGGTGGCCATGCGCCGGACGCTGGGCGCACGGGATTTCGACCCGGTTGCCGCGATGAGCGGAATGGATGAGGCAACGCTGCGCCGCATCGCCACACCTCTGCTCACCCACAAGAGCAAGACCTACAGCATGACGGGCCAGGTGGTGTGCGACACGCTGGCCCTCGCCCCGGCCGATCGGGTGATCTGCTGGGAGGAATGGTGCAAGACCTTCCTGAAAAAGGACGACGAGCCGAAGCTCACCAGTTTCCGCCACCACTCCAAGGCAGGCCAGGACCCCGCGATGGAGGACGCCGTGACGGCGGAGGCGGCGCGGCTGCTCGCCATCATCGATGGCCGCAAGGCCGCCGAGCTGGCCCATGTCGCCACCGCCTTCCTGCTGCTGGCCCGCCCCGTGCTGTCCGCCTATGAGGACGGCAAATCCCGCACCGCGCGGCTCGACTACGCCGATCTGATCGCCCGCACCGCCGAGCTGCTGCGCGACCCTGGAGCCGCCTGGGTGCTGTTCAAGCTCGATGGCGGGCTTGATCATCTGCTGCTCGACGAGGTGCAGGACACCTCGCCCGAGCAATGGGACATTGCAGGCCAGCTGACGCGGGAGTTCTTCGCAGGCGAAGGCGCCCGCGGCGAGACGGCGCGCACCGTGTTTGCGGTGGGCGATCAGAAACAGTCGATCTACGGGTTCCAGGGCGCCGACCCCAAGGCCTTCGAACATTGGCGCGACCGTCTGGGGGCCGAGGTGCGCCAGGGCGGGCAAAGCTGGCGGGACGTGCCGCTGGACGTGTCGTTCCGATCCACGGCACCGGTGCTGGCGCTGGTGGACAGCGTGTTCGACGATGCAGGCGCCGCCCCGGGCGTCGCGCACCAGGGCACGCTCACCCATGTGGTCAAGCGCACAGGCGAGGCTGGGCGGATCGAGCTGTGGCCGCGCCTTGCCACCCCCGAGCCGGAGGCGCTGGACGCCTGGGCCACGCCGGAGGCCAATCGCACCAGCCGCCAGCCGCGCCAGCGTTTGGCCGAGGCACTGGCCGCCAGCATCCGCCAATGGCTTGACGAGGGCCGCATGCTGCCCAGCAAGGGGCGCCCTCTGACACCGGGCGACATTCTCGTGCTGGTGCGCAAGCGCGATGCGTTCGGCCGCGCCTTTGTCACCGCGCTGAAGACGCGCGGCGTGGCGGTGGCCGGGCTTGACCGCATGACGCTCACCGCCGAGCCCGCCATTGTCGATATGCTGACGCTGTGTGACGCGCTGCTGCTGCCGCAGGACGATCTGGCGCTGGCCTGCGTGCTGACCTCCCCGTTGGGCGGGCTGTCGGATGAGCAGCTGATGCGCCTGGCGCTGGGCCGCAAATCCGGGCTGTTCCAGGCGCTGAAGGACAGCCAGGAGCCGGAATGCCAGACAGCGGCGGCGTTTCTGGAGGCGCTGTACGCCCGGGTGGATCACACGCCGCCGCACGCGCTGCTGGCGGAGGCGCTGGGCCGGCTTGGCGGGCGGGCGCGGCTGCTGGCCCGTTTCGGCCAGGAGGCCGGCGAGCCGCTGGACGAGTTGCTGGCCGCAGCCCTGCGCCACGCCGAGACCCATCCGCCCTCGCTGCAGGGGTTTCTGCAATGGGTGCGGCAATCCGCCGCCTCCGTGAAGCGGGAGGCGGAGGCGGGGCATGCCGAGGCGTTGGATGCGGTGCGCATCATGACGGTGCATGGCGCCAAGGGGCTGCAGGCGCCGCTGGTGATCCTGCCCGACACCACCGGAACACCGCCGCGCGAGCAGGGCCTGGCCTGGCTGACAGATCCGCAGACCGGGCTTGATCTGCCGGTCTGGTGCCCGGCCGCCCGGCTGAGCTGTGCTGCCTTGCGCAGCTATCGCGCCGACCAGGATCAGCTCCTCGCCCAGGAGCGCAACCGGCTGCTCTACGTGGCGCTGACCCGGGCCGAGGATTGGCTGCTGGTCTGCGGCTTTGCCCCGAAGAAGGAGCCACCGGAGAGCTGGTACAACCAGATCGCCCGTGGCTTCGAACGGCTCGGGGTCGAGGAACAGCCCGCAGCGTTCGGCCTTGCCGACTACCCCGGCACGATCCGCGCCTGGGAGACGGCACAGACCGCGCCGGTTCCGGCCGCCAGCGGTCGCACGGAGATCGCTTCGGTCTCATTGCCGTCCTGGGCGGGCAGCGCGCCGTTGTGGCAGCCGGCGGCGTTGCCGGCCGAGCCCGTGCTGCCACAGCCGCTGGCGCCAAGCCGGCCGGAGAACGCCCAGCTCGGCGCCGTGCCGGAAGCCGATTCCCCGCTGCTGGCGCGCGACACCAAAGGGGCGCGCTTCCGCCGCGGCCAGGTGGTGCACGCCCTGCTGCAGCATCTGCCGGCCCTGCCGGTATCGGCGCGGGAAGACGCGGCGCGTCGTTTCATCGCGGCGAGCCTGCCTGATCTGCCTGATGCGGACGAATTGCTGGGTGAGGTGATGGCGGTGCTGGATCACCCTGAGCTCACCGCGCTGTTCGGCCCCACCAGCCGGGCGGAGGTGCCGCTGTCCGGCGTGGTGAGGGGGGCGTCCGGCCCGCAGGTGATCGGTGGTCTGGTGGACCGCCTCGCCTTTCCCGCGCATCCGGGCGGTGACGTTTTGATCGCCGACTACAAGACCAACCGCAACCCGCCTGCCAGCGTGCAGCAGACACCTGTGCTCTATCTGCGCCAGCTCGCCGCCTATCGCGCCGTGCTGCGGGACATCTTCCCGCAATCGCGCATCCTCTGTGCCCTGGTCTGGACAGTCGGCGCCAAAGTGCAGATCATTCCCCCAGAGTTGCTGGACGGCCATGCCCCGGACGCATCGAGCCTTGCTTGATCGGGCACCGGCGCATGCCACATGACATGGCTGAGACACTTCCTGGAAGGTTTACCTCATGAGCGAACACACCGTGGCCGTGACCGATGCCAGCTTCAGCACCGACGTGCTCGGCGCCAAGGGCCTGGTTCTGGTGGATTTCTGGGCTGAATGGTGCGGCCCGTGCAAGGCGATCGGCCCGGCCCTGGAAGAGATCGGCGCCGAGTTCGCCGGCAAGCTGACGGTCGCCAAGGTCAATATCGACGACAATCCCAGCACCCCCAACGCCTATGCGGTGACCGGCATTCCCACGCTGATCCTGTTCCGCGACGGCAAGCCGATCTCCAAGAAGGTCGGCGCGGCCCCCAAAAGCGTGCTGAAGCAGTGGGTGACGGAACAGACCACCGCCGCCTGATCGCCCGCCCGCCCGCACGATTTTGCTTCAAAACGGCTCCGCACGCAGTGCGGGGCCGTTTGTGTGTCCGGCGCGTCCGTTGCGGATTACTCCTGAAACGTCACGTTCCATTTTGCTGTGCTATTGCGAAGCATTATCACTATTGCAGAACATCTTGCTGCAATGGGTCGCACCGCCTATATCGCAGCGCATCATGAACCCCATCAGCACAGGGGCTGGCGATGCGCAACTTCGATGAACTGTCCGAGGCGGAAATCCTGGCGCTGGCCATCAGCAGCGAGGAGGAGGACGGGCGCATCTATGCCGATTTTGCCGAGCGTCTGCGGGTGGACAGCCCCGCCTCCGCCACGGTGTTCCGCGACATGGCCGCCGAGGAGAACGAGCATCGCCGCGCGCTGATCGACCTGTTTCGTGAGAAGTTCGGCGAACATATCCCGCTGGTGCGCAGGCAGGATGTGCGCGGTTTCGTCACCCGCAAGCCGGTCTGGCAGTCCTCGGTACTCGGGCTGGAGACGGTGCGCCGCCAGGCCCAGCTGATGGAGGCGGAGACCGCGAATTTCTACCGCC
This sequence comes from uncultured Rhodospirillales bacterium, assembly GCA_903924855.1. Lineage (GTDB taxonomy): Bacteria > Pseudomonadota > Alphaproteobacteria > Acetobacterales > Acetobacteraceae > CAIQQQ01. The sequence goes on from CAIYCW010000101.1 coordinate 36,561, forward strand.
AAGCGGCAGCCCGCACCTCGGATGCCTCGATCCGCAAGCTGCTCGGCGATCTGGCCGAGGTGGAGGCCGGGCACGAGCACAGCGCCGACCGGCTGATGGCGGAGAACCTGCCGGAGGACGTGAAGCAGAGCGAGGATGAGGCCGATCGCCGCATGTTCGTGCTGCGCGTTGTGCAGCCGGCGCTGGCGGGGCTGATGGATGGCTCGGTGTCCACGCTGGCCCCGGTGTTCGCCGCGGTGTTCGCGACAGGCCAGAGCCATGATGCGTTTCTGGTCGGCATGGCCGCCTCGGTCGGCGCCGGCATCTCGATGGGCTTTGCCGAGGCGCTGTCCGACAACGGCTCGCTGACCGGGCGCGGCGGGCCCTGGCTGCGCGGCCTGATCTGCGGCCTCGCCACCACGCTGGGCGGCATCGGTCACACACTGCCGTTCCTGATCAACAACTTCCACACCGCCATGGCCGTGGCGGTGGCGGTCGTTGTTGCAGAATTGGGAATCATCAGCTGGATACGCTGGAAATTCATGGACACACCCCCATTCTCTGCTGCGATGCAGGTGGGCTTCGGCGGGCTGCTCGTTTTCGCCACCGGTATTCTGATCGGCAATGGTTAGGGGAAATTTGATGTCTCAGTCGGTAAGCTATGACAGCCGCACCAAATACTTCCACTGGCTCACCGCCGGTCTGATCGTCGCGATGTGGGGCCTGGCCCAGATCATCGACCTGTTCGGCCGGGACGTGGCGGTGGCCATCCGTTCCACGCATATCGTGCTCGGCGTGGCATTGGTGGTGATCTATGCACGCCGTCTGATCTGGCGGGCGACCGGTGGTGCCTCGCTGCCGCCGGCCAGCACGGGCATGCAGCAGCTGGCGGCCAAGGCCACGCATTATCTGCTCTACATCGTGGTGGCGGCAACGCTGATCGGCGGTCTGGTGCTGGAGGCGGTGCGGGCGGACAACATCTTCTATCTCGGCCGTCTGCCTTCAATCGCACCAGGCGATCGCGCCCTGCGCAGCACGATCAACGATCTGCATGGCACGGGTGCCAACATCATTCTGATCCTGGCCGGCATCCACGCGGCGGCGGCCCTCTACCATCACTTCATCCGCAAGGATGGCGTGCTGCGTCGCATGCTGGCGGCCTGAGGCAGGGTCGCAGCCTCTTTGTGATGGTGTGTGAGGTGCTGCCATCCACGGAACCATGGCCTGGCCTATGGTTCTGTGTATGACTGCGCTCGCAATGCCGGTTAGGGCATCTTACGCAGCTTCGTCTTCGGCGGTTTTCAGGATGCGCAGGAAATTGCCGCCCCACAGCGCCGCGATGGCGCCTGCATCATAGCCGCGCTTTACCAGTTCGGCGGTGATCGCCTGGGACTCGCCAGCGTCATGCCAGCCGGTGAAGCCACCGCCGCCGTCGAAATCCGAAGAGATGCCCACATGGGCAAGGCCGATCCGGTTGACCGCGTAATCGACGTGATCGACGTAGTCGGACGGGGTCACCTCATTGGGTTTGGCGCCCTTTCTGAGGAAGCCGGACACGGCGGTGATGTTGACCATGCCGCCCACGGCGCGCAGCGCATCCAGCTGCTCATCGTCAAGGTTGCGGGGATTGTCGCACAACGACTTCAGGCAGGAATGCGTGGAAACCACCGGCGTGCGCGAGACCTCGGCCGCCTGCAGCATCGAATCCTTCGACACATGGGCAATGTCCACCACCAGGCCCAGCCGGTTCATCTCGGCGATCGCCGCACGCCCGGTGGCGGAAAGACCGCCATGCAGAACCAGACCGTCCCCCAGATCAGCACGCGGATTTGAACTGTCCGCCAGCGCGTTGTGGCCGTTATGGGTGATGGTCATGTAGCGCGCACCGGCAGCGGCAAACGCTGCCAGGCGCGACAGATCGGTGCCGATGGCGTGGCCGTTCTCCACGCATGGGATGATGACGGTGCCGCCCGCACGATGCGCCGCCTCGATCTCGGCGACCGTGCGGCACACCACCGCCTGGTTGCCGCCCATGGTGGTGATGCGTTTCAGCATCGCCATCGCACGGTCAAACGCCGCCTCCTGCGCCTCCGCGATGCGCGGCCCCTGGGGCACATAGGCGGCGAAACATCCCGCCACCATATGGCCCGTGCGCATCTTGGGCAGATCGACCCGCCGCTCGGTGGCTGCCAGGAAATCCGGGCCTTCCGGCCATGGGATGTCGATATGGGTGTCGATGGTGAGCAGGCTGCGATGCAGGGCGGTGATGTCGGTCATGCCCTGAGCGTCCCCCGCCCCTGCGTTTCGGTCAAGCGCCGATCCAGGCGCGGACCTCGGTCTTGATGAAGTCCCGATCAGCCGGGATCACCGCCGGGTTGCCGGCCCTGTGGCCCCAGATGCTGGGGATCGGCGACAGCCTGCCATGGGCCAGATGCGCCATCTCGGCATGATGGTCCGCCACGCGGAAATACAGATCGGTCTCGCTCGGCAGCAGCAGCACCCGCGCCTTGATGGCGCCAAGCGCCTTTGGCAGGTCACCGCCATAAAGCGGGTTGGCGCTGATATCGCCATGCGTCCAGGTGACGGCCTGGGCATAGAGATTGGCGGCCGGGCGCAGCTGGAAGCGACCAGCCCAGTCCCGTTCCAGGAAGGTCTCCAGATCCGGCGCACCGAGCGCGGAGAGATGCAGCCCGGCGCGGTAGAAATCCTGGCTCAGCCCCCAGCCGGCATAGATATGGCCAAAGGCGCGCTTGGCCGCCATCGGCTCGGCCGAGAAGCGGCCATCGCCCAGATGCTCGGGTGCTGCCTCCAGCGTGCGCAGCAGGCCGGAGAGAAACACCTTGTTGTGCACCGCGGTGCGCGCCGAGCCGCAGACCACGATGGCGTGGCCCACCTGCTCCGGAAACGCCGCCGCCCAGTGATAGGCCTGCTGCGCGCCCATCGAGAACCCATAGACCGCATGCACACGCTCGATGCCCCACAGCGCCTTCAGCATGGTGGCCTGTGCGTGAACATTGTCCCAGGAGGTGACGACCTTGGGGAAAGACGGGTCGGTTGCGGCCGAGCTGGACAGGCCGTTGGAGAACATGTCCGGGATGACGATGAACCAGCGTGTCGGGTCCAGAATGCCATCGGGTGCGATCAGCCATTCCAGGTCCGGGTGCTGGGCGCCATAGCTGCACGGATAGACCACCACATTGTCACGTGCGGCGTTCAGCGTGCCATGCGCCTTCCAGGACAGTTTTGCCCCGTGCATCACCTCTCCGGATTGCACGGTGAGATCACCCAGATCGAAGACGCCCTGCTGTACCGGCCAGGTCACACTCATTTCTTCACACCACCCGTCTTGAAATTGGCTGACTTGGGCGCGGCAGCGGCATCGGCCGTGGCCAGCCTGGCACGCAGCGCCTCGTTCTCGGTGCGCAGCTGGTCCAGCTCCGCGCGCAGATGATCGATCGGCTCCACCGCCGACACATCGCCTGCCTCGCGCGGGTCGGTGTGCAGGAAGGGCGAGAACAGGCTCATCGCGCGTTCCATCATCGCCATGTTCTGCTTGCCCACGTCATCGACACGGAACGGGAAGAAATTGCCCATGGTGTTCTGCATCGCGACCCGCATCTGCTCCTGCTGGCCGGCGAAGCTTGCCATCGCCTGTTCCAGGTAGTTGGGCACCAGGCCCTGCAGCGAATTGCCGTAAAAGCCGATCAGCTGGCGCAGGAAGCCGGTGGGCAGCATGGCGCGGCCCTTGCCCTCCTCCTCGACGATGATCTGGGTGAGCACCGAGCGCGTGATGTCCTCGCCGGTCTTGGCGTCATAGACCACAAAATCCCGGCCCTGGCGCACCATCTCGGCCAAGGAATCGAGCGTGATGTAGGTGGAGCTTTCCGTGTTGTAGAGACGGCGATTGGCGTATTTCTTTACCACGACCGGCGTTGTCGCGGCCTCCGCGCCAGGCGCCTTGATTTGCTCAGACATCGAATCCTCGCTTTAATTCTGCAGCGACGATAGCACGCATTCCCATCATGCCAATGGTGCAGCGCGGAAGGTTGTTCGACATTCCATGACAAAGTTCACGCAAGCCGCTCCACCGCCGGACGGGCTGGCAGGGGACTGGCAGACCATCTGGCAAAGCGAGATGCTGGGGCTGGCGCAGGACCGGGAGGCGCTGGAGATGCTTTGCGTCGGCACCCAGCTGTGGCAGGCGATACAGGCGATGTTCGCGGAGGCGGCCCATGCTTCACCCACCCCACCCCAGTCCCAGTCAGCCGATCCTGCCACAGCCGATCCTGCCACGGCGCGGCCCGCGGCCGCTGACGCTGCATCTGGCGCTGGCGGGCCTGCGGGCGAATGCGGACCGCACCCCGGATTCGGCAGCACTGCAGGCGGCACTGACGCAATGGGCGGCCAACCCGAACGGCCTCGCAGGCCTCGCAGGCCCGGCGGGGTTCGCAAGCCTCGCACTCCAGGGGCCTGACGCAGCCCTCATCCACGGCATCGCCGCCTATCGCAGGCATCCGACCCAGCGTGATCTCACCGATCCGCCCGCCATCTGGCAGGAGGGAGGGACAATGCTGCGCGACTATGGCGGCAGCGGCCCCACGCTGTTGCTCGTGCCAAGCCTGGTCAATCGCGCCACCATCCTTGATCTGGCCGAAGGGGCCTCCCTGGCCCGGGCACTGGCCGGGGCCGGGTTGCATGTCCTGTTGCTCGACTGGGGCTGGCCCGATGCGCAGGCCAGGCAGTTCGATCTGGCGGCGCTGATCACCGGCCGGCTTGCACGGGCCATCGATGCCGCGGCCGGGCGCGGGCGGTTGATCCTGGCCGGCTATTGCATGGGCGGCACGCTGGCACTGGCCGCAACCCTGCTCCAGCCAAGCAAGGTGGCGGCCTTGGCGCTGCTGGCGACACCGTGGGATTTCCATACCGGCCGGACCAGCGACGACATCGCGGCGATCCCCCGCCTGTTGGAGGCGCTGGAGCCGTTGATGCAGATCTGCGGCACGCTGCCGGTGGATGTGCTGCAGGCGCTGTTCAACCTCGGTGAGCCCCATGCGGTGGGTGACAAATACCGCGCCTTCGGCACGTCCGATCAAACCGCAGCCCGGGCACGGCAGTTCGTGCTGATCGAGGATTGGTTGAATGACGGCGTGCCGCTGGCAGCCCCCATCGCGCGGGACTGTCTGCGGGACTGGTATGGCGCAAACCGGCCCGCGCGCGGGCTGTGGCAGATTGCGGACACCACAATCGACCCCGCGCGGATCAGCGTGCCCTGCCTTGCCGCCATCGCGTCCCGCGACCGGATCGTGCCGCCGGCGAGCTCGCTGAAACTGGCACATGCCCTGCCCAGCTGCGCCCTGCTGCGCGCCGATGCCGGGCATGTGGGCATGATCGCAGGCTCCCAGGCCCGGACGCTGCTGTGGCAGCCTTTGGCACGCTGGGCACTGGCCCAGCCCGTCTTTCGCAACCGAAGCAGAGCCTCTAAGCTGCGCCCCCAGGCGGGGCCAACCCGCAGGGAGAAGCCAGAATGAGCGATGTCGTCATAGTATCCGCCGCCCGCACACCCGTGGGCAGCTTCAGCGGGGCGTTCGCGGGCGTGCCGGCCCATCTGCTCGGCAGTGCCGCCATCAAGGCCGCCATCAGCCGCGCCGGGATCGAGGCCGCCGAGGTCAACGAGGTGATCTTCGGCCAGGTGCTCACCGCAGGCCAGGGCCAGAACCCGGCCCGCCAGGCCGCGCGGGACGCCGGCATTCCCGACAGCGCCACCGCCTTCGGCATCAACCAGGTCTGCGGCTCGGGCCTGCGCACCGTGGCGCTGGCCGCCCAGCAGATCCGCTCGGGCGAGAGCGACATCGTCATCGCCGGTGGTCAGGAGAGCATGAGCCTGTCGATGCATGCCGCCTATCTGCGCGCCGGCCAGAAGATGGGCGATCTCAACTTCATCGACACCATGATCCGTGACGGTCTGTGGGACGCCTTCTTTGGCTATCACATGGGCACCACCGCCGAGAACGTGGCCAAGGCCTATCAGATCACCCGCGACGAGCAGGATGCGTTTGCCCTCGCCTCGCAGCAGAAGGCCTCCGCAGCACAGAAGGCCGGCAAGTTTGCCGCTGAGATCACCCCCGTGACGGTCAAGACCCGCAAGGGCGACGTGGTGGTGGAGCATGACGAATATATCCGCCATGACAGCTCCGCAGAGAGCATGGCCAAGCTGCGCCCCGCCTTCGCCAAGGATGGCACGGTGACAGCCGGCAATGCCTCCGGCATCAACGATGGTGCGGCAGCCCTGGTGGTGATGTCCGCGGCCGAGGCGACCCGCCGTGGCCTCACGCCGCTGGCGCGCATCGCAAGCTTCGCCACCGCGGGCGTTGATCCGTCCGTGATGGGCACCGGGCCGATCCCCTCCAGCCGCAAGGCGCTGGCGCGGGCCGGCTGGACCGCCGATCAGCTGGATCTTGTGGAGGCCAACGAGGCGTTTGCCGCGCAGGCCTGCGCGGTGAACAAGGATATCGGCTGGGATACGGACAAGGTGAACGTCAATGGCGGCGCCATCGCCATCGGCCATCCGATCGGCGCTTCGGGCGCGCGCATCCTGGTGACGCTGCTGCACGAGATGGGGCGGCGCGATGCCAAGAAGGGCCTGGCCACGCTGTGCATCGGCGGCGGCATGGGCGTTGCCATGTGCATCGAGCGGTGATGCCGAAACCGGGCGGGGCGGTTGCGCTCCGCCCGATCCGCCCGGGCGATCTCGGCTGGATCATCGGCCGCCACGGCGCGATCTACGCGCAGGAATACGGCTTCGATATCAGCTTTGAGATCCTGGTGGCCGAGTCACTTGCCGGCCTGATGCGCAAATTCGACCCCGCGCGGGACGCAGGTTGGATCGCCGAGATCGACGGTGTGGCCGTGGGCTCGGTGATGCTGGTGCATGACGCGGACAACACCGCCAAGCTGCGCTTTCTGATCCTTGATGCTGGGGCGCGCGGCCGCGGCGTTGGCCGCCTTCTGGTCGAAACCGCGCTGCGGTTTGCCCGGCAGACCGGCTATGCGCGCATCTCGCTGTGGACGATGGAGATGCTGTCAGCGGCACGGGCGATCTACGCCGCGTTGGGATTTCAGCTGATCTCCAGCACGTCCGGGCATAATTTCGGCGTGGACACGGTGGATGAGGTCTGGGCGATCGACCTCACCCAGGACCCGGCCGCGCCATGACCACACGCGCGCAGTTCGTCCAGGGGTTTCTCGATTTCTACAACGCCCCGCGCTATCTGGAGGTGGGCGTCAACCGGGGTGCCACCTTCCACGCACTGCGTGCGGCGCAGAAGGTGGCGGTGGATCCGCATTTCCTGTTCGGGGCGGCAAAGCATCAACCTGGCTGCAGCTATCACGAGGTGCCAAGCGATGCCTATTTCGCAGCGCTTGACCGCACCGCCCCACCGTTTGACGTGATCTATCTCGACGGGCTGCACAGTTTCGAACAGACGCTGCGCGACCTGATGTCCGCCATCCTGCATCTGCAACCGCTTGGGGTGATCGTGATCGATGACGTCATCCCGTCCGGCTATCTTGCCTCGCTGCCGGATGTGGCGCTGTTCGAACGCGCCTGGCATGCGGCCGGCGCCACCGGAGACATCTCCTGGATGGGTGACGTGTTCCGGCTGGTGTTCTTCATCGAAAGCTTTTTGCCGGATTTCGCCTATGCCACGCTTGCCGACAATCACGGCCAGTTGGCGATGTGGCGAGGCCGCAGGCGGGCGCCGTTCACCCTGGACCGCCGGGTGGAGGACATCACCAGGCTGCAATATCACGACGTGCTGCTGCAACGCAGCGCGTTCAATCTGATGGGTCAGGCGGCGATCGTGGCGCAGGCGCACAGCGATCTGTTCGGCTGAAACGCGACTCAGCCGGGCGCAGCCTGCGCTGCAAAATCGGCCACGAAGGCCTCAACCGCATCCTCGCGCACCGACATCACCCGGACGCCAGCCTCATTGTCGGCATCGCTGTCCGGCAGCAGATAGGCCTGGTTGTGTTGGCCAAGAGCTGCGATGCGCGGTTGGATCGAATTGGGCATGCCGACCTGCCCCACCCAGGTGCCCGGCCGCGCGAAGATGGTGTTGTGCATGCCGGAGCCCGCCACCCCCAGCACAAGCTCCGCCTGGGCGAACAGGGCGATCTGGGTGGCAAGCGGCATGGTCTCGGGCGACACGCAGACAATGCCTGCGCGTTCGGCCGCCGCCTCGAAGACATCCTCCTGCAGGAATTGCCGGGCGACCGAGCGTGTGCCGCCAGAGAGCCCCCGCCTGGAGACGCAGAAGCGGCGGGGGAGCTCGGGGATCAGTGCAGGGATGAAGCGCTGATAGAAACTGCCCAGCCAGGGGTGCAGGAAGTAGTTGTTGTGCGCGAAACTCGGCACATAGGCCTCGCGGCACAGCACGGATTGCCGGGCGACGCTGTAGGGAAACACCCGCTCGCGCCCGATGCCACAGAAATGCCGGATCATGCCATATACGAAGCCGGGCGTGTCATCCGGCAACGGAATAACGCAGCGATCCGCCTCGCGCTTCAACGTTTCCAGCGCGATGGCAAGACGGGGCAGGAAGTCGAGCAGCCAGTGGCCCCAGATCGGATAGCCAGGACCCGCCACGATCAGGGCCGGCGGGTCCAGCACCACGCGCTCGCTGCGCAGCATCAGCCGCTCCGGCGTCAGGCGCTCCGCCCCGGCGAAGCGGCGCGCGACGCGGCCTGGCTCGGAGCCATCCGAGATCATGCGATCATCGTGGAACAGATAGAGCGAGCCTGAGACGATCACCCGCTCCAGGTGGCTCACGCCAAGCTCGGCCACCACATCGCGCTGATTGTTGACATGGGAGAACCACGGCCCGTTCTCCCCCTCATTGCCGAGATAGATCGGCATCGGCGGCGGCGACAGGGCAGACGGTATGAGCCCCGCGAACTCCCCCACGCGCGGCGGCAGCCCGGGGGCGGCGCGGCCGGTGATCAGCTCGGACAGCGCCACCTCCGGCGGCAGCGTCAGATCGTCTGGCGAGGGTGTCATGACGAGGCCTGCCGCTCGAACAGACGCCAGTCGCGCTGATCCGCGCGATAGGGCATGGGCAGGCTGCCCACCACCTGACCGAAATCGCTTTCCGGGCGGATGCAGAAACGCGGCAGGCGGGCATCGCCCGCGAAGCTGCGGTGATAGAGCCGTACCAGGGCGCGGGTGAGCACGCCGGGTCCGGTCTTCTGCCAGATACTGTCCTCCGCATGGGCGTAGCAATTGTGCAGCAGCACGCGCAGCGCCTCCTCGATCACCTTGGAGCCCGCCACGGCACCGAACAGCGCATTCTCCACCGGGCCGGTGGCCGACAGGAAGAAGATCGCCTCGGTGCCGAGCGCCATGTCACGCAGGCGCTGTGGCGAGATCAGCGCCTCATCGGTGTCCAGATAGTAGCCCCCGAAATGATGCACGAGGTGATAGCGCAGAAAATCGCTCTCCTCGGCCGGATGGCGCAATCCTTCGAACAGCAGGCGGCAGTCGCGGCCGTAATGGCGGTCGAGAAACGCCACACCCATCTCGCGCGAATAGAGCACCACCTCCAGGCCGGACTGGCTGCTGTGCCGCGCCACGTTGGTGTGCACCTCCTCCGGTGGATTGCGGTCCCAATAGAAGAACAGCCGCTGCGGGATCAGCTCCTCGGTGGAGAGCGGATACATCTGCTGTGCCATGTAGTGCGTGGCCGCGACCCGCAGATAAAGCCAATCCAGCTCCGATCCGGACATCGAAGCCTCAAAGCAATGACCCATGACGGCCAAGGCCTGTGCAGGATCGGCAAGGCCCTTGGCGACCGTGAGTTCCAGCCCTTTCAAATACCGCAGAAAATCCGGCTCAAGCCGGCCCAGCCTGTCCTGATCATCCGGAGACATCGGCACACCGCCGCGCAGCTGGCTTGCCAGCTTGGCCAACAGAAAATGCGCGGAGTCCGGCACCTGGGCCACACAGGCGGCAAACAGCACGGAGGCCGCGGCAAAATGCCGGCCGCCGCGCAACATCTCGCCGATCGAGACCAGAGCCGCCGGCGTGCGCTCCGGCAGGGCGCGCAGACGTTCCAGCACACCCGGCATGGCGGAGGCCGCCAGCTCCAGTGGATCGGGCAGGCTCACCGCGGAACGGTTCGGGTTGATGTGCGGATTGTCACTCACACAAGGCCCTCCGGCGGACGGCGAAGCGGTGCCGCATCAGGCCCGGCTTTGCCCGCCCGTGCACGCGGCCCAGGACATGAGCTGCGAGCACGGGCGGGCAAGGGCGATCAGCGGCCGGTCAGGATGCGTTCCACCAGCTGCTTCACCGTGGGGATGAAGTTGTTGCCGTAGAACGGGTCCGCGCCGAAGCGATAGGCGTTGTGGCCGGAGAACATCAGGTTGTTCTCCAACGCGTCCGCATCCGTGGTGTGGCTGACATCCTGCAGCGTGCGCTGGATGCAGAAGCTGCGCGGATCGGCCTTCTTGCCGTTGGTGAAGTCCGGCTCATGCTGCGACCAGTTGGAGAAGCGGCACTGGCTGAGGCAGCCCATGCAGCCAACCTGATCGGCGATGATCATCTGCGCGCGTTCAGGTGTCACGAAGATCAGCGTGCTGTCTGGCGTGCGCATCGCCTCGGTGAAGCCCTGCGCCTCCCAGCCACGGACAAGTTCCAGATCGGATGGGGTGAGATACACCACGCGCTTGCGCGGACCCACGCCGTATTCGGCGACATGCTCGCCCACCGCCTCGGTGGAGAAAGCCACCTGACGCTCCGAGCGGCCGCGCAGCTCCTGGATGAAGGCGTTATTCACGGCGGACGAATAGAAACCGGTGGGGCTGAACCGGTTGAGGAACACATCGCCCTTCTTCAGCGTCATCAGGCGCTGCTTCCAGGCGTCGCTGATCGGACTTTCCTTGGTGAGCAGCGGGCGGGTGCCGAACTGGAAGGCGATCGGGCCCAGCTCCGGGTTGTCGATCCAGTGCTCCCATTCCTCCAGCCACCACACCCCGCCGGCCATGATGATCGGCGTGTCGCCGAGGCCGAAGGTGCGCAGCGTCTGGCGCAGGGCCAGCACACGCGGATACGGGTCTTCCGGCTTGGTCGGGTCCTCGCCGTTGGACAGGCCATTGTGGCCACCGGCCAGCCAGGGGTCCTCATACACAACGCCGCCGAGCAGGTGGGACGCCTTGTGATAGGCGCGCTTCCACAGCGCCGAGAAGGCGCGCGCGGAGGAGACGATCGGGTAGTAATGGACGTTGAATTTCTGGGCGATGTCGGACAGCCGATACGGCATGCCAGCACCGCAGGTGATGCCGTGGATGAGCCCTTTGGCACCTTCCAGCACGCCGGTGATCACGCGCTCGGCGCCGCCCATCTCCCACAGGATGTTGGCGTGGATGCGACCCTTGCCACCGCTGATCTCGTGCGCGCGGCGCGCCTGGGCGATGCCGCCCTTGATGCCGAACGCCACCAGCTCCTCATGGCGCTCCCGGCGGGTGCGGCCCGTATAGCCCTGGTGCACGATGCGGTCGTTCTCGTCGTAGAAATCGGCGTTCACCGCACTCATGGTGCCAGCTCCACCGGCCGCTGCCCAATGGCCGGCCGTGACACCCGTCGAAATAGCCACACCCTTGCCGCCCTCGACCAGGGGCAGCACGTCCACTCCACCCATGCGGATCGCGTTGATCGGCTTCATGCCAGGCATCCTCGTTGCGTGCCGCTCCCCCAGCCCACCATCCGACGGCACCGACCGGACAGCTTTAACCTTCAAAATGTTGCGCCGCCCGGGCGAAGGCAAGAGTGTTTTGCATCACACATGGCAGCCCCCGCACCCGGCTGCTGCCAGGTGCGGGGTTTGGTCACTCAGTTGGCCGCTTCGCCGCGGTCACGCCCGCCGGACGGCTTGGCGCCGACCTGGTCGGTGATGTCCGCGCCGGTGGCCTGATCGACCACGCGCATGGACAGCTTCACCTTGCCGCGGTCGTCGAAGCCGATGACCTTGACCTTCACCACATCGCCCTGGGCGACCACATCGGTCGTCTTGTTGACGCGGCCCTGCTGCAGCTCGGAGATGTGCACCAGGCCGTCGCGCGAGCCGAGGAAGTTGACGAAGGCGCCGAATTCGGCGGTCTTCACCACCTTGCCGGTGTAGATCACGCCGATCTCGGGCTCGGCCACGATGCCCTTGATCCAGGCGATGGCGGCCTGGGCCTTGGCGTCGTCGCTGGCTGCGATCTTGACGGTGCCGTCATCCTCGATGTCGATCTTGGCGCCGGTGTTCTCCACGATCTCGCGGATCACCTTGCCGCCGGTGCCGATGATGTCGCGGATCTTTTCCTTCGGCACGTTGATCACGGTGATCTTCGGAGCCGTTGCCGCCACGTCCGAACGGCCGGAGGTCAGCGCCTTGGACATTTCGCCCAATATGTGCAGACGTCCACCC
>CAIYCW010000102.1 GCA_903924855.1 uncultured Rhodospirillales bacterium
CACAACACACACCAAATCACACCCACAAACGCGGGGTGGAGCAGCCCGGTAGCTCGTCAGGCTCATAACCTGAAGGTCATAGGTTCAAATCCTATCCCCGCAACCAAATCCGCCGAACCACAACCCGTCCTGGTATGATCCTTGCTGGCCCTTGCGCGACAGCGAAGGATCTCCCCATGGCCGCCAAACCATTTCACCTCGCCTGGTTTCTCCAAGGCTCCAGCATTCAAGCGTGGGGCGAGCAATGGAGCGGCAATATCAGCGAAGAGTGGATGACGGCGGACATGTTCCTCGATCTCGCCCGCTCGATCGAACGCGCGGGCTTCGACTATCTGTTGCTCGAAGACTCCATCTATATCGGCCAGAACTGGCAAAATTCGCGCGATATGTTCCTGAAAAACGGCATGTCCGTGCCGCGGCAGGAACCCTCGGTGATCGCCTCGCTGATGTGTGCCGCCACCTCCCGCCTTGGCATCGTGCCCACCCTGTCCACCTTTGCCTATCATCCCTACCTCACCGCCCGCATCGTCGGCACGCTCGATCAGGTCTCAAGCGGCCGCGCTGGCTGGAACATGGTCACCGGCAGCTCCGATCTGGCCGCACAGAATTTCGGCCTCGACGCCCTGCCCGAGCACGACAAGCGCTACGAGATGGCGGCCGAGTATATCGACGTCGTCACTAAGCTCTGGGGCTCGTGGGAGCCCGGCGCCATCATCGCCGATCGCAAAACCGGCGTGCTCACCGACCCGTCCAAGGTCCACACCATCGACCATCGCGGCGAATACTATGCAAGCCGCGGCCCGCTGAACTCCGGCCCCTGCCCACAGGGCCGGCCGGTCATCGCCCAGGCCGGCGGCTCGCCCAAGGGCCGCGCCATCGCCGCCCAGTATGCCGACACCATCGTGGCCTCCCCCAAAGGGGTGGAGGCGATGAAGGAATATCGCAACGACGTGCGCGCCCGCATGGCAGCCTTCGGCCGTGATCCGGACAGCTGCAAGGTGCTGTTCCTCGCCAGCCCCATCCTCGCCAACACTGACGAGGAGGCCCAGGCGCGGGCTGCCAAACGCAGCCAGGCCAGCACCGAGGAGGTCAATCGCAGGCTTGCCCAGCTTGGCTGGATCACCAATATCGACTTCTCCGGCCATGACCTGGATGCGCCCATCGAGGAGCTAACCACCAACGGCCACCAATCCAGCCTCGCAACCTTCATGAAAAAGGCCGGCGGCAAAACCCTGCGCGAAGGCATCATCGCCTATACCAGCCACGGCGCCAGCATCGATTTCGTGGGCTGCCCCGAGACCGTCGCAGCGCAAATGGACGAGGCGATGCAGGAGGTGGGCGGAGACGGCTTCCTGCTGGTGCTGCCCAATGTCAGCCGCAAGACCGTGTGTGAGGTGACCGACGGGCTGGTGCCGGCACTGCAGCAACGCGGCCTGGTGCGCAGCGCCTACACCCACAAGCATTTCCGCGACAATCTGCTGGAATTCTGACGCGATCACTCAGCCGGACACTGTCCGTGTCGTGGTTGGGCCTGCCCCGGCGGAGTTTGCGTCCCGCGGCCGTTGCGCCCATGTGTTGAACAAGTGCACATCCGCAATTGGTTGGCTTGGAAGACAAGGGGCAGCTCGATACCTGTCGCCCAACGCAGTGAGTGTAAAACCAAATCTTACATCCACTGACAATTCCTTCATAGAATATCGCGCCCATCGGACTGTAAAAATCATCGGTCCCATGTGAGTGTGAATGTCATGTTGAATCATCAGTCATGGCCGGGTTCCTCGGGCGGTGCTGCGGTCCATCTGCCCCCATTGGCCATTGATCCGATTCATGTGCTGATCGTCGATGACGAACCGTCATTGCTGTCGGAGCTTGTTGAAAGCTTTGAAAATGCGGGTTTTATCGCCGATACCGCAAGCAGTGTTGATGCCGCGATCGCAGCCCTGTCCGCCGATACGATGGGCTCGATCCTGACCATCCTGACCGATATCCGCATGCCGGGTCATGGCGGTCTCGCCCTGGCCGAATATGTGCACCAGGTCCTGCCGCAGGAGCGGGCCGTCGAGGTTGTGGTGATGACCGGACACGGCAATTTCGAGCTGGCCGTGGGCGCGTTGCGGGCGCACGCCTTCGATTTTGTCAACAAGCCGATGCGGACCGCCGATCTGGTCACGATCATCCGCCGTGCCGCGATGGCCGCCCAGCAGCGGCGTGCCGTGGCACTGCGCTCGATGATGGCAGCCATCGAGACGCGCCGTGCGGATGATCGGGCAGCGATTGCCCCCTGTCAGGACGCTTTGTTGCTGGAGCATGCCGCGGTCAATGAGATTGGTCTGGAGATGGTGGCGCGGCTGGTCGAACAGCGCGATCCAGACACCGGACACCACATCCAGCGCACCCAGGCCTATGTCGATCTGCTGATCACCTGCCTGCGTCAGCACCCCGCCTACGCGCTGTTGCTGGCCAATGAGGCCTATTGCCGCGCCGTCGTGAAAGCGGCCCCTTTGCATGATTTGGGCAAGATCGGCATCCCGGATTCCATTCTGCTCAAGCCTGGGCGGCTGACGCCGGATGAGTTCGCGATCATGAAAACCCATGCCGCCAGCGGCGCGCGCACCATCGAAAGCGCCATGAGCCGGATGGACCTGGCAGCGGAAGACGATCGCGCCCGTTATGAGGGCGTGCAGCTGTTTCTCAAGGTTGCGGCCGAGATCGCCCTATCGCACCACGAGAAATGGGACGGGTCAGGCTACCCGCACGGGCTGGCCGGGGATGCGATTCCGCTGACAGGCCGCATCATGGCATTGGCCGATGTGTTCGACGCCCTGCTGTCCGAGCGCCCCTACAAGTCGGCGATGCCGGATGGGGACGCCTTGGAGATCATCCGCCAGGGCCGCGGTGCCCATTTCGACCCGGTGATGACGGACGTCTTCCTGGAGCATCAGGACGGCTTCCTGCAGATCAAGCGCTTCTTCGACACCGCACCCGCGCCAGCGCACTGGCCACTGACATTCTCCTGACAAGCTGATCAGCCGCGGTCCCGCTGAAGTCGGTCAGGCGACAACGATTATGGCTGGAATTTGCCACGCCATGTCAGCATCCAGTGGCCAGATCGGCCGTGGCAGCCTGGTCCATGGCACGCGCTGCAGCATCGGGGTCACCAGTCCCGGCCCATCGATCTCGATGATCTGGGCATCGCTGAAAATATCGTTGAAGCCGGCGCGGAAATGGCCGCGCGATTTCACCACCAGCCCACGCAGACTGTGCAGATCGATGCCCAGATGCTCCAGCATGCGCGGCTCCATGCATTGATGGCGGATCGAGACGAAGACCACGTCGATCCGCCCCTCCAGCCGCAGCCAGGCGGTGGCGCCGCAATCCAGTGTGCGATCGGCCAGCAGGCCGCGCCGGCCGACAATGCGGCCATCGCTCAACGCCATCACCTCGGCCGGTGCGGTTAGCGTTCCGCTGTCCGGATGGCTCTCCGCGCGGTTGAGCTGCGCCTGAAACCGCGCACCCACCCCCAGCGCGTGCGCCTCGGCGGCAAGCTCCGGGTCGAAATGGATGGCAAAGGCGGTGCGGTCGATGCCGGCATCCAGAAACGCGCGCAGCACCGCGGTGGTGTTGCCGCGCGCGCCGCCGCCCGGATTGTCCGCCACATCGGCAAACAGCAAGGCGGGCAGGGCGGAATCGCGGCAGGCGGCCTGCAGCATCCCGGTTGCGGTCTCGATCGGGGTGAGCTTCGCCACCAACTCGCCGCGCCGCGCCCACAGGGTCTGCGCGATCTCGCGCGCCGCCGCATCGGCCGCCGCCTGGTCGCCCCAGCTGGTGGCGATTACGCTCATGCCGTTCTTCGGATAATTGCCCAGCGAAAAATTGCCGAGCACCGAGACGTTGAGGATGGCCGGATCATCCTGCATCGCCACCGCGCGCGCGATCGCAGCTCCGTATGGGCCGCGATCAGACAGCAGCGCCACCGAGGGCGGCAAAATCGGCAGTTTGATGAAGGATTTGGCGGTTTTCGCACCTTGCAGCATCCGCAGCATCGCCCGCCCGGCCTCCTGGCCGCGCTCGCGCATGTCCACATGCGGGTTGGTGATATAGGCGATCAGCAGATCGGTCTGCGCAACCATGGTGCGGCTGACATTGGCGTGCAGGTCGAGGGTTGCGATCACCGGCACATCCGGGCCCACGATGGCGCGGATGGCGCTGAACAGCACGCCTTCCGGGTCATCCTCCGCGGTGCCAGCGGCGGCCCCATGCGCCTCCACATAGACGCCATCGAGCGGCATGGCGGCGCGCAGGCCCTGCTCGATCAACGCCACGAAGCGGCGGAAAAAACCATCCTCCACCGGGCCGGAGGCGCCGGCCGAGGTGATGGCAAGCGGCAGTGGTGTC
>CAIYCW010000103.1 GCA_903924855.1 uncultured Rhodospirillales bacterium
CCTGCTGCCCTATGGCAGCGTGTGTTTTGCCAGCAAGGTGGGGCAGTTGGCCGGCAACCATTTTCTGACGGTGACCGGCAATCTGGAGAACCTGGCGAAGCTTGGGAAGATGACGCTGTGGGAAGGCGCGCAGCACATCACTTTTGCGGCGGCGTAAGGTTGTGTGGCGGGTCGTGGACCCGCGCGCCGCATGATTTGGCGGGTCGTGGACCCGCCCTACGGGTGTGGCGGCGGGTCGTGGACCCGCCCTACGGGTGTGACGGCGGGTCGTGGACCCGCCCTACTGGGCTTGGGCGGAGGCTTCGGAGCGGGTGGCGCCGGCGCGGGCGGCGAGTGCTGCGGCCATGAAGTCGTCGAGCCCGCCATCGAGCACCGCGTCCGGATTGCCCTTTTCCACGCCGGTTCGCAGATCCTTCACCAGCTGATAGGGCGCAAGCACGTAGTTGCGGATCTGGTGGCCCCAGCCGATCTCGGTCTTGGTGGCTTCGGTGGCGGAGGCTGCCGCCTCGCGGCGTTGCAACTCCGCCTCATACATGCGCGCCTTCAGCATGCCCATCGCGGTGGCACGGTTGCGGTGCTGGCTGCGGTCGGTCTGGCAGGCCACCACGATGCCGGTGGGGATATGGGTGATGCGGATGGCCGATTCGGTCTTGTTGACGTGCTGACCGCCCGCGCCTGAGGCGCGATACGTGTCCACCCGCAGATCGGAGGGGTCGATCTCGATCTCGATCGTGTCATCCACCACCGGGTAGACCCAGACCGAGGCGAAGCTGGTCTGGCGGCGGGCGGCGGAATCGAAGGGCGAGATGCGCACCAGGCGGTGCACGCCGGCCTCGGTCTTCAGCCAGCCATAGGCGGCGGCCCCGGTGATCTGCAGAGTGACGGATTTGATGCCGGCCTGTTCGCCCTCGGATTGCTCGATGATCTGTGTTTTGTAGCCGCGCCGTTCCGCCCAGCGCGTGTACATGCGCATCAGCATCTCGGCCCAGTCCTGCGCCTCGGTTCCGCCGGCGCCGGCGTTGATTTCGAGGAAGGTGTCGAGATTGTCGGCCTCGCCCGAGAGCAGGCTTTCGATCTCAAGCCTTTTGCCCTCGGTGGCGAGTGCCTTCAGCGTGGCGATGGCGTCTGCCGCCATGTCGGTGTCGCCCTCGGCCTCGGCCATCTCCAGCAGCTCGGTGGCGTCCGCCGATTCGCTCTCAAGCCGGCGCACATCGCCCATCTTGGTCTCAAGCGTGTTGCGCTCGCGCATCAGCGCCTGGGCGGCGTCGGCGTTGTTCCACAGATCGGGGTCCTCGGCGCGGTGGTTCAGTTCCTCGAGGCGGGCCTGTGAGACATCCCAGTCAAAGATGCCTCCTCAGCAGCGCCACGGACTGCTTGATCTGGTCGTTGAGGGAATCGGATTCAGCGGACATTGGGCACCGGACGGAGTGGGTCGAGCCGCGATATCGGGATCGCGCGAGGGGGCGTCAATACAGCCCGCCCAGTCCCGTGTCCACACCGGCGGCCTGCGGCGGGGCGGCGGCCTGTGCGGTGGCGGGCGCTTGTGTGGCGGTGGCGCCGGACGGCGTGCCGGCACGGGGGGCGGCGTCGGGCGAGACCGGTATGCCGGTTGGGCTGATCGCCAGATTGTCCGACCCGCCGGGGATCTGGCCGGGTTTGAACGCATCCGTCACCATGCCGCTGCCGCTGTCCCAGCTTGCCATGGACAGGCCCGGCGGCATCTGGAAGCTCAGATTGGGGCGGTTCTTCAGCGCCACCGCCATGAAATCGTGCCAGACCGGGGCGGCCACGGCGCCGCCGGTCTCGTTGTTGCCCAGCGTGGTCGGCGTGTCGTAGCCGATCCAGACGGCGGTTACGAGATCGGGGGTGAAGCCCACGAACCAGGCATCCTGGAAATCCTGCGAGGTGCCGGTCTTGCCGGCGATCTGGCGGTTGAGGCCTTCGCCGGCCGGGGTGCCGGTGCCGCGGGTGACGACACCCTGCATCATGCCGATGAGCTGGAACACGCTGGCCGGATCGGCGATCTGCGGGCGCGGATCGGTGAGGGTGGGCGGGTGCGACGGATCGTTGCAGCCATCGCAGCCGCGCGCCGGGGCGCGGTAGATCACATGGCCGTCGCGGTCCTGCACGGTGTCGATGAAGGTGGGCAGCACCTCGCGCCCGCCCATGGCAAGGCCGGCATAGGCGGCGGCCTGGCGCAGCACGGTGGTGTCCACCGCGCCGAGGGAGGCCGAGAGCACGCGCGGCATCTGATCGACCACGTGAAAGGCGATGGCGGTCTTGGCGACGGCACTCATGCCGATCCGGTCCGCCACGCGCACGGTGACGAGGTTGAGCGATTTTTCCAGCGCCACGCGCAGCGGCACCGGGCCGTTGAAGTCCAGCTCGTAATTGCCCGGGCGCCATTTGCCCTCGGGCCCCTGGTCGAGCACGAAGGGGGCATCGAGGAAGCGTTGGCTGGGTGAGATGCCGGCCTGCAGGGCGGTGAGATAGACGAAGGGCTTGAAGCTGGAGCCGGGCTGGCGCTGGGCCTGGGTCACCCGGTCGAACTGGCTGCCCTCGAAGCTCCAGCCGCCGGAGAGCGCGAGCACGCGGCCGGTTGCGGGGTCGAGGCTGACCAGGGCGCCCTGCACCAGCGGCACCTGACGCAGCGCCAGCCTCTCCGGCTGGGCCGCGGTTCTGCCGCGGGCCGGAGTTGCGGGAAGCACCTGCACCATCACCACATCGCCGGTGTTGACCACATCGGTGATCTTCTTCGGCTGCGGCCCGAGTTGCGGCACCGAGCCGGAAGGTGCCGGCTTGACGGGACGCGCCCAGCCGAGATCGGACAGCGAAAGCGTCATCACCCGGGGCAGCTTGGTGGTGATGCCCTCGATGCGGTCGAGCAGGCCGATGCGGGCGGTGGTGCCGTCCGGCGTGTCGATCACCAGGCCCAGCTGCCATTCGGGCAGCATGCTGGGCGGATTGGGCTGGGCTGCGAGTTCGGCGGCCCAGGCGTTGCGGAAATTCGGCCCGACGGCCACGTGCCCGACCGGGCCGCGCCAGCCGCCATGGGCGCGGTCATACGCCATCAGCCCGGCGCGCAGGGCCTGATCGGCGGCCGGCTGCAGGCTGGGGTCGAGCGTGGTGCGCACGGTGAGGCCGCCCTGGGTGGTGCGGTCCGCCCCGTAATTGTCCACCAGCCAGCGGCGCACCTCCTCGGTGAAATAGGCGCCGCCGGCCAGCACCTCGGCACGGCGGAACGGGGCCGCGCGCACCGGCTCGCTTTTCGCCGCATCGGCCTGCGCCTGGGTGATGGCGCCGTCCTCGCGCAGCCGGTCGATGACGAAATCGCGCCGGGCGCGGGCGGCCTCCGGATGGCGGAACGGGTTGTAGTTGTTGGGTGCCTTGGGCAGGGCGGCCAGGAAGGCGGCTTCCGGGATGGTCAGCTCATCGAGCGATTTGTTGAAATAGGCCTGGGCGGCGGCGGCCACGCCATAGGCCTGCAGGCCGAGATAGATCTCGTTGAGATAGAGCTCAAGGATATGGTCCTTGCCCATGCTCTGCTCGATGCGCAGCGCCAGCAGCGCCTCGCGCGCCTTGCGGCTGAGGCTGACCTCGTTGCCCAGCAGCATGTTCTTGGCGACCTGCTGGGTGATGGTGGAGGCGCCGACCGGGCGGCGGCCCTGGCCGTACTGCGCGATGTCAGTGACCGCGGCGCGCAATATGGCCACCGGATCGACACCGTGATGGGTGTAGAAATTCTGATCCTCGGCCGAGATGAAGGCCTGCTTGACCAGAGGCGGGATGGCTGCGATCGGCACGAAGATGCGCCGTTCGGTGGCAAGCTCGGAGAGCAGGCGGCCATCGGCGGCGTAGACACGGCTCATCACCCGCGGCTGATAGGCCTTCAGCACGTCGATATCCGGCAGGTCGGCCGAGAAGCGCTGATAGGCGGCGTAACCGGCAACACTTGCCAGCACCACGCCGATCAGGCCCAGGCCGATCAGGATGGAGAGCATCTCAGCGAAGATGCCAAGCAGCGACAGCCCGCGCCGTTTCGGCTTGGGCTTGGCCTTGCGGGGCGGCGGGGGCGGAGCCAGGGGCTCGCCGGCCATCAGGGGTTTGGGCTCGGACATTGCGCGGGCTTATGGCACGAAAACAGGACCCGGGTGAACATCACGTTTCCGGAGACCTGCTGCGAGACGGTGGGGTCAGGTGGCGGCGGAGACGTTGAAATAGGAGTCGATGGCGCGTTTCAGCGCGGCTGCGACGCGGGCGCGGTGGGCGGCCTGGCGCAGGGCGGCCTCGTCCTCGCGGTTGGACATGAAGCCCATCTCGACGAGGACTGAGGGGATATCGGCCGCCTTCAGCACGACGAAGGCGGCCTGGCGGGCCGGGTTGCTCAGCATCGGCGCGTCCTGGCGCAGGGTTGCCACCACGTCATGCGCCATGCGCTGCGAGCCGGCGCGGGTTTCCTGGCGCACCAGGCTGGTGAGGATGCGGGCCACCTCCGGCGGGGTGTTGCGAAAGCCGGGGCCCGCGAAGCGGTCCGACGCGTTTTCCTTGCGGGCGAGTGCCGCGGTCTGCGCATCCGTTGCGTGGTCGCCCAGTGTGTAGACGCTGGCGCCGCGCACCGAATGGTCGACCAGCGCATCGGCGTGCATCGAGACGAAGAGGGCAGCGCCTTTCTGCTGGGCGATGCCGACACGGTCGGGCAGCGGGATGAAGATGTCGCGTGTGCGGGTCAGCTCGACGCGGTAACGGTTGCTGGCGCGCAGCTGGCGTTGCAGCTCCTGGGCGGCGGCGAAGGCGATGTGCTTCTCATAGGTGCCGCTGATGCCGATGGCGCCGGGGTCCTTGCCGCCATGGCCGGGGTCCAGGATGATCAAGGGTTGGGCATGCGGGTCCGTGGCTGCCGCCGTTGCCGGCAATGGCAGGCCAGCGGCGAGGCCGGAGCCGAGAAGCAGGCGGCGGGAAATCACCACGATACGTCCTGTTGCAGGCCTGGATGGCGGAGGCTGTGCTGCGCCCTCTCTGGGCGGCTTTAACACATCACATTGAGAAAATCATCTTGAACGTTGATTGCGGCTGGTCTTGGGCCTGGCTGTGGTGGGATTGGGGCGCGCTGCCGGGACGGATGGATGCGGCGTGTGCGAGCGGCTTGCAGCTGTGGTGTGATTGCTGCATGGTGTTCGAAGCCTCGGGGACAGTCCGGGGAGGGATTTGCTGTGCCGTGCAACACGCGGCATGTTCCATTTTCCCATCCGGCACGCGGTGCGCGACTGTTTTGCGCCACGTCCGATCGTCCCCGTCGTTGCCTTTGTCCGGGCCGCGCAGTCTGCGCGTTTGCCCCGCGACCACCGGCGGACTCAGCTGGCTCATTCATGTGAGCCGAGGGCCGCAGCGATCGTCGGGGACCTGGAAGATCTTCTGCCGGGCGTTGCGTGTGAGCGCGCGGTCTGCAGCAGGTCGCCACAGAATTGAACCTGGGCGCGCGCCGGACCTGGCGCGTTGTCCGCAACCGACAGGGTCTTCCGCCCGCCGTGGTACAGCCTCCCTCCGCCTTTCGGACTGGAACCAGATCTGGCTTGACCGGTCTGGGCTGTGCATCTTCGGGCATCGCCACCGCTTGGCGCCTGGGTTGCGGGCTCGCTCTTCCTGCTTCCCCACACCAGCCTCCGCGCCCAACACGCAGCACCTCGACGTGCGCCTCCGTCCGCTTCGCCGGACGGAACGGGCAGGAGCAACGGAGTTCCCGCTGCAATGACCAAACGTATGCTGATCGACGCCACACATGCGGAAGAAACCCGCGTTGTGGTGCTGGACGGAAATCGCCTTGAAGATTTTGATGTAGAGACCTCCACCAAACGCCAGCTGAAGGGCAATATCTACCTGGCCAAGGTGGTGCGGGTGGAGCCTTCGCTGCAGGCCGCCTTTGTGGAGTATGGCGGTGGGCGCCACGGCTTCCTGGCGTTCGGTGAAATCCACCCCGATTACTATCAGATCCCGATGGCGGACCGGCAGCGCCTGCTGGAGATCGCAGCCGAGGAGGCGCGCGAGGAGGAGGAGGCCGAGGAACGGCTGCAAGCCGCCCTTGAGCGCCAGGAGAGCGGGGCGGCGCCCGAGATCGAGGCAATCGCCGAGCCCGTCGAGATCGTCGTGCATGACGCCGATGCGCAGCCGGCCGCGATTGCGGATGAGACGCTGTATGGCGAGGTGGTGGAGCCCGGCATCACTTTGGCCGGCGATGCGGATGGCGTGCCGCGCGCGGAGAGCTTCCGCGGCGATGCACATGAGGGCGATGCGCCCGCAGATGACGAGACCGATGGCCGTGAGATCGAGGCCGCCCGTGAAGCGGCTGCCGAGGCCGGTTCCGACCAGGGCGGTGCCGAGCCGGGCGGGCCGGATGGTGATCTGGGCGGGTCCGATGCGGCTTCTGGCTCGGACGAGCCGGCGCCTGAGATGCTGGGCGGCACCGGTGACAGTTTCGAGGGCAACGGCGCCGAGGAGGCCACGCGCAGGCGAGCCTCGCGCATGCTGCGCAGCTATCGCATCCAGGAGGTGATCCGCCGGCGGCAGATCCTGCTGATCCAGGTTGTGAAGGAGGAGCGCGGCAACAAGGGTGCGGCGCTGACCACCTATATCTCGCTGGCCGGGCGCTATTGCGTGCTGATGCCGAACTCGCCGCGCGGCGGCGGCATTTCGCGCAAGATCACCTCATCGGCGGATCGCAAGCGGCTGAAGGAGATCACCGCCGAGATGGAGATCCCGAAGGGGATGGGCCTGATCGTGCGCACGGCGGGGGCCAACCGGCCGAAGCCCGAGATCAAGCGCGACTGTGAATATCTGATGCGGCTATGGGACGATATCCGCGATCTCACGCTGCGCTCGATGGCGCCGGCGCTGATCTATGAGGAAGCCAGCCTGATCAAGCGCTCGATCCGCGATGTGTATTCGCGCGATGTGGACGAGATCATCGTCGATGGCGAGGAGGGCTGGAAGCAGGCGCGCGACTTCATGCGCATGCTGATGCCAAGCCATGCCAGCAAGGTGCAGCTGTGGCGGCCGCAGGGCATTGCCACCCCGCTGTTCGCCAAGCACCAGGTGGATCTGCAGCTCGATGCCATGGTTTCTCCCACGGTGCAGCTGCGCTCGGGCGGGTATCTGGTGATCAACCAGACCGAGGCGCTGGTTGCGATCGACGTCAACTCCGGCCGGTCCACGCGCGAGCGCGGCATCGAGGAGACGGCGCTGAAGACCAATCTGGAGGCGGCGGACGAGATTGCCCGCCAGCTGCGGCTGCGCGACCTCGCCGGTCTGATCGTGATCGACTTCATCGACATGGAGGCCCGCAAGGCCAATGCGATGGTCGAGCGCCGGATGAAGGAGGCGCTGAAGAACGACCGCGCGCGCATTCAGCTGGGGGCCATCAGCCATTTCGGCCTGATGGAGATGAGCCGCCAGCGGCTGCGCCCGTCGCTCGCCGAGACGAGCTTTGTCACCTGCCCGCATTGCCAGGGTCTGGGCCATGTGCGCAGCGTGGAGAGTGCGGCCGTGCATGTGCTGCGCGCGGTGGAGGAGGAGGGCAGCAAGCTGCGCGCCGCCGCCATCCTGGTCTACGCCGCCTCCGCGGTGGTGATGTATATTCTGAACAACAAGCGCGATCGCCTGGCCGAGATCGAGGCGCGCTATGCGATGCGGGTGAGCTTTGCCACCGACGAGGCGCTGCTGCCGCCCGCGGTGCGCATCGAGCGGCTGCGCGCGCAGGTGGCCGATGCCGAGCGCCTGCTGGCCGCCCAGCCGGTGGCGGCGCCGCCCGCGATGATCGAGGATGCCGAGCAGGACGAGCCGGATCTGGTGTTCGACGAGGCGGAGGAGGCCGAGACGGCGCCGCCGCGTGCCGCGGGCCGTGGTGGTGAGGCGCCGGGCGAGCGCGCCGCGGCCTCGGGTGAGGAGGGCGAGGGCCGCAAGCGCCGTCGCCGTCGCCGCCGTGGTGGCCGCCGTGATGAGCTGAACGCCGATGGCACGCCGAACGAGCAGGCGGCCGAGGCGTCTGGCGATGAGGGTGGCGAGGAGGATGGTGAAGGCGAGGAGATGCCTTCCATCGATCGGACCATCATCGTGCATGAGGCCCCGCCCGTTGCGGCTGCGGCTGCGGCTTCGGCTTCGGGCGAGGGCGAGAGCGGCGACGTGGCCGAGGATGGCGAGGAGAGCGGCGAGGCCCGGGCGCGCCGGCGCGGCCGTCGTGGTGGGCGCCGGCGGCGTCGGGGTGAGCCGGCCGAACAGGGCGGTGAGGCTTCGGTTGCGGCTGGCGAGGGCGCTCCGGCCGAGGCTGTGGTGGCACCTGCCTATGTGGCGCCGAGCTACACCGGCCCCACACCGGCCAACCCGTTCGACACCGGGTTCGACATTTTCGACATTCTCGACCGCGCCGAGGAATCGGCGGTGAGCGGGCCGCGCGTGGTGCCGATCCACACCGCCCCGCCGGAAGATCTGTTCGACACCACGCCGCGCGAGGAGCCGGTGGCGGTGCGGCCGCCTGTGGTGGTGCATGACGCGCCGGTTGCGGACGTGGCGTCCGCGCCGGTGGTGGTGGCGCCCGAGCCGGTTGCAGAGCCGGTGGTTGAACCGGTGGCCGAGGCCGTGCAGGTGGTTGAACCGGCGGAGACGGCGGCGGCTGAGGCTGTCGTGGTTGAGCCGGTTGCAGCCGAGCCGGTTGTGGTTGAGCCGGTGGCTCCGGCTGAACCGCCGCCGCCGCCGAAGCGCGGCTGGTGGCGGCGCTAGGCTTTCATTGATGCAGGCCGGATGTGCGCAAAGCGGCGCATCTCCGGCTTGATAAGCGCGCTGCCATCGCTATGGTGGCGACCCGCGCGCCGGAGGGTTGGCCGAGTGGCTTAAGGCGCACGCTTGGAAAGCGTGTGTACGTGAAAGCGTACCGTGGGTTCGAATCCCACATCCTCCGCCAGCGTGTTTTGCGATTTGACGAAGGCCCGATGCGCGGATGTGCCCGATGAAGGGCGTCCTGGTGCGTGTTGGTGGCTGCTCGCCTGGTTGCGAAAAATCTTGCAGTGGGCCAGCGCGCGTGAAAGACACTGGTGGGTGGAGCACAGTTCATCCCCGTCTGACGCGTTGGGACTTTCGCCGGTGATTGCCGCGCTGCGCGAGCGCGTGGCGGCGTGGGGGGCTTGCGGGGTTTTGACGCGGGCTCTGATGTTCCTGCTGTATCGGCGGCTGGGCGAGATTTCTCTGCGGATGGAGCGGATGGCGGCGCGGTTTCAGGCCGGGCGGCTGTGGCGGCGTGTGGTGCCGGCGGCACCGAAGGGCGTGCGCCCTGCCGGCGCAGCGGTGGCATCCGGCGCCCTAGTTGCGCGCACCGGTTTGGGCAGACGGGTCTGGCCGGGGCGGTTTGGCTGGCTGGTGCTGGCCGGCTCGTATCAGGCGGCCGGATTGGGCTCGCAGCTTCGCGCCGTGCTGACATCGCCTGACATGGTTGCGCTGTTGACGGCGGCGCCCCAGGCGGTGGCGGTGCTGCGGCCGTTGTGCCGGGCGCTGGCGATCGAGACATCCGTGCTGCAGCCGGGACGGCCGGTTGCACCGCCGGCCCCGGCAAAGCCGCGCGCCATGCGGGTGCGCAAGAAGCGGCCGCCCTTGGATCTGGGACGGATCCCGTTGCCGCGCGGCGTGCTGTCCGCGGCGCGGCGGGAGGGTTATGGCAAAATGTGGTGAAGGGCGTTGCCGCGGACGCGCGCCCTTAATGTTGCGTTGTGTGAATGTAATCGGACGTTGAGCTCGGATTTTCCGGCGGGTTGGCGGGATGTTGCTCCGGCTATTTCGACAGCTCTGCCAGCTTCGCCCGCAGCTGGGCGTTCTGGTCTGTGAGCTCGCGCAGGCGGTGTTGCAGGTGGCCGAGATAGTTTGGGGCGTGCAGCACGCTTTGCGGGGGCGGGGCCAGGGGTTCGCGGCTGGCGACCGCGATCAGGTAGGCGGCGCCGGGCACGCCGCCCATCTGGCCGAAGCTGTTGCCGTTCAGTGTCCAGAATCCCTCGACGCCCTGGGTGGACATGCCGGGCACCGGCACCATCACCGAGCCGAGGACGGGACCCTGTTCGAGAAGCCACAGATGGGCGAAGCGCTGGCGCAGCGCGGCCTCGAATTCGGCCTGGTTCATCTCATGGACGTGAAACGGGTTCTGGTTGCCGAGCACGCCGGTGTAGATGTCCCGGTTGGGGGAGGAGATCACCACCACGCCGCCCGGGCGCAGCACACGGTCGATCTCGGCGATGAAGGCGGATTGGTCGGCGAAATGCTCGATCGTCTCGAAGCTGACCACCACATCCACGCTGTGGTCCGGCACCGGGATTCGGGTGGCATCGCCCTGGCGGTAGGTGACATGCGGGGTTGCGTAGTTGGCGGTGGCGAAATCCACCGCCGCCTGGTCGATGTCCACCCCGATGACGCTGCGTGCGACCTGGCCGAGCAGCACGCTGCCATAGCCCTCGCCGCTTGCGACATCGAGCACGTCCCGCCCGGCGCACCAGCGCAGGGCGAACAGATAGCGGTGGTAGTGCTCGTGCTGGATCGCGCCTTCGATGCCGGTTGTGTAGCGCTCCCCGTCGAAGGCCATTGGCTGGCTGGGGGTGGGGAAGGTGAAGACGGGGTGGCTCATTGTGTTCTCCGTTGCCTGGACAATCCCCCAGACGGATCAGGCGCGCAATGTCTTGCGCACCACAACGGTGCCGGCGAGATCGGGGATGGGGATGATGAATTCCGGCTTGTCGGCGAAGAATTCGTCGATGGCGGCGATCGCCCCCTCCCAGCAGAGGCTCATGTAGTCGTGCATGACGATGAAGCCGCCAGGGGCGGTGCGCGGGTAGAAATATTCCAGCGCCGCCTTGATCGGGGCGTAGAGGTCGGCGTCGATATGGACGATGGCGTAGCTGATGCCGTCGGGCAGTTGGACGGCGGAGTCGGGGAAATAGCCCTTGATCAGGCTTGTGTTTTCCGTGCCGACGCGCTGTTGCACGGCCTCGAGGCTGGTTTCGCTGAAGCTTTTGCTGAGATGCTTCTCCGCCTCGGTGAGATCGCGGTCGTCAAAGCCTTCATAGGTGTCGAGCAGGTAGGCGGTGCGGCCGGATTGGCGGGCGTAGGTGGCCAGGAGAACGGCGGTGTCTCCCTTCCAGACGCCAAGCTCCACCACGTCGCCTGGGATGTTCTCCCGTGTGGTGAGGTCGAACACCATCGACAGGAAGTAGAACCGCACCATGTCGCCATGGCTGTAGGTGATGCTGTTGGCGTTGGGGTCGAACAGGCCGCCCTGGGCGCGGTAGCGCGGCAGTTCGCCGGCGTAGCGGCCGGGGACTTCGCCGAGGAAGGTGTTTTCCGGCAGGCGCAGATCGCTGGTCTTCACCTTGGCGTCCGGCTGTTCGGGGCCGCGCGCGATGGGGGGCGGCGCGGTTTCGCCCGCTGCCGGCGTGTTGGGCGCGGGCACGAGCGTGTGGCCGGTGCGGTTGAACAGCCTGGCGAAGAAACCCGAATTCTGCATTCTCGACACTCTCTGGCGCATGGGCCGTGCTTGCGTCCGCCCAGGATCTGGCGAAGGCCCGTGCCGGACCGGTTGGCACAGATCGCGATCGGCCGCCAGGGCTTGGCCACGCCTTCGCGCGGCGTGCGCGTGATGGCGGCGCCTTGGGCGGCGATGCGCATGATGACGGGGCCTTGTGGTTCGCGCCACCGCTTCCGAGTGGTGGCTGACGCCAACTGCACGCGGTCAGCTGTGCGAGAGCAGTATACCCGTGCCGCCATCCGAGGCGAGATGGAAGCTGGATGGGCTGAAACTGCCAACCAGGCTGAAGCTGGTGGGCGAAGCGTTGGGATCTCCGTTGGCCGTGTTGCTCAGCGTCACCAATGTGGTGTTGCCCAGGTTGGTGACCGACAGGCCAAGATCGGTGAAGCCGAGATCGGTGATCTGCAGCAGGTCGTTGCTGAGCAGGTTGGTGAAGCAGTCTCCGGCAAAGCCGGATCGGGTGCCGGTGAACAGCTGCTGCCCGGCGTCCTGGCCGGTGAGATATTGGCCGCCAAGGCTGCCGATCCGGGTGATGGTGGTGATGCTCTGCGCCGCGAGGAGATCCGCGCCAGAGGCCTCCGGGCTGATCGGGCTGATCGGGCTGACCGAGATGCCGAGGGTTTGCGACACGGTGCCGGACTGGGTGCCGAGAAAGCCGGTGACGCTGGGGGTCTCCTGCAGGGTGATGCTGTGCGTGCCGGCGGCGAGGGCTGCGAACGCGCTGCCGGTTGGGCTGATGGCGGCGGTGAGATGGCTGGGGGAGGTGATCCAGGCGCCATTGTCGATCCGGGCGGCGATGTCGAGCAGGCCAAACGGGTTGGCGCCGCCGGTGATGGCGCCCCAGTTGAGCTCGACGCTGCCGGCGCTGGCCAGGGTGAAGGTGAAGGAAAGGGCGGCCAGGCCCTGCTCGGCTCCCAGTTGAACATCCGGCTGGCCGGAGGCGGCGGGCGCGGTTGGGAAGGTGGAAACCGCCCAGCCATCCGTCCATGTGGTGGAGATGGCGAGCGGGCCGGTCCAGCCTGCGGTGATCGACTGGCGGACCGAGAGCGATCCGCCGGAGGGATCGTCTGTGATAGCGGCCGCGCCGGTGGCCGAGATGGTGGTGCCGGGCTGAGTGGTGGAGGCGCTTTGGCCGGTTGTGCCGCCGAATGTGGACACCAGGGTGAGGCCCGGGCTGTCGCTGGCAGGTTGGGGCGGTGCCGCCACCGAGGCGGGTTCTGGTGCTATGGGCGGCTGGCTTGCGGCGGACAGATCGCCTGCGCCCGCCTGCGGCAGGGCAGGTTCAGGCGTGGTATAGGGCGCGGGCAGGTCGGTCACGTCCGGCGATGCGGTGTTCAGCAGGTCCGACAAATCGTCATCGATGGTGTGATGAGCGATGAGATGCTGGCTCATGCTTTGCCTCGCGCTTGCTGGTGCTCTGTCGGGTCTGGTCGTGACCAGATGACACCGAAAACATGAACAAACTGCGAAAGCGCGAGACTGGAATTGGAATTCGGTGCCGCGGGCTTGCGGCGTCTGCCGCGAGGCTTGGCATCGCGGATCAGGTGCCTGTCGGTTCCACGGCTGCGGAAGTCGCGGTCATGCGGCGGTGGGGACTGGTTCGGTTGCCACGGCCGCGGGCTGAGCCAGCGCGGGGCTGGGGGAAGCGGGCGGTTGCGTCAGTCGAAGGCTTCCTCGGGGATGCGGATGGGCGCGCGGCTGCGGCGCAGGGCGGCCACGATCTGGGCTGCGACCAGCAGCACCGAGATGCCCACGAACACGGCTGCGATCGGCCGGTCGATGAAGGTCTCCAGGCTGCCGCGCGACAGCAGCAGGGACCTTCGGAAATTCTCCTCCAGCCGCGGTCCCAGCACGAAGCCGAGCAGGATCGGCGCCGGCTCGAAGCCGAGCTTCAGCAGCAGATAGCCGAAGCCGCCGAACAGCAGAACCGCGCCCACGTCGAACATCTCGTTGCGGGTGGCGTAGACGCCGATGCAGACGAAGAACAGCGCGGTTGGATACAGGAAGCGATACGGCACCTGCAGCAGCTTCACCCAGATGCCGATCATCGGCACGTTCAGCACCACCAGGATGATGTTGCCGATCCAGAAGGAGGCGATCAGGCCCCAGAAGATGTCCGGCTGTTCGACGATCAGCCGGGGGCCGGGCTGGATGCCGTGGATCATCAGCGCGCCCAGCAAAAGCGCCATCACCGCATCGCCCGGGATGCCGAGCGACATTGTGGGGATGAAATCGCCCTGCACCGCGGAATGGGTGGAGGCTTCCGGGCTTGCCACACCCTCGATGGCGCCGTGGCCGAAGCGTTCCGGGTGGCGGGAGATCTTTTTCTCCAGCGCATAGGCGATGAAGGAGGCGATGGTGGGGCCTGTGCCGGGGATCAGCGAGCACAGGCTGCCGACCACGGTGCCGCGCAGAATGGGCGGGATGCCCTGGCGCAGATCGCGCCGGCTGGGGCGCAGATCGCGAAAGCCCAGCTGCATGTCGGTGCGGGCGTTGGGCACCAGGCCGTTCATGCTTTTGAGGAATTCGGCGATGCCGAACAGGCCGAGCGAGACGGCGACCAGTTCCAGACCGTCCGACATCTCCAGAATGCCGAAGGTGAAGCGTTCATTGCCGGTGTTGATGTCGGTGCCGACCAGGGAGAGCAGAATGCCGAGCAGCGTCATCGAGACGCCCTTGATCGGCGAGCCCTTGGCGAGCGTCGAGCCGGCGAGCAGGCCGAGCAGCATCAGCGCGCAGATCTCGGGCGGGCCGAATTTGAAGGCGATGGAGGCGATATAGGGGGCCAGCACCATCATCTGCATGATGCCGAAGGCGGCGCCGATGACGGCGGCGAGCATGGTGATGCCGAGCGCCACGCCGCCGCGGCCGGATTTGGTCATCGGATAGCCGTCCAGGCAGGTGACGGCGTGGGGGGGGTGGCAGGGCAGGTTGAGCAGGATGGAGCAGATGGCGCCGCCATATTGCGCGCCGTAATAGATGCCCGACAGCATCAGAAGGGCCGCCACCGGCTGCATCGAGAAGGTCAGCGGCAGCAGGATGGAGATGGTGGACAGCACCCCCATGCCGGGCAGCACGCCCACCATGTTGCCGACGAACACGCCCACGAAGCACCAGATCAGATTGTGCCAGTCGAGGGCGACCTGAAACCCGTGGGCCAGGCCTGCGAGGCTGCTTTCCATCAGGCATAGACTCCAGCGATGATCGGGAACGGGACCTTGAGGCCATAGGCAAAGAGCAGCACGCCAAACACCGTGACACCAAGCGCCAGAAGGGCGGCCTCGCGCAGCGTGGTCTGGCGGGTGCCGAGTGCTGCGGTGAACACGCAGGCGAAGATGGCCGGCGCCAGGCCCGCGCGGTTGGCAAGCAATATGAACAGCACCACGGCGGCGGCAATTGAAAGCCCGCCGCGCCAATCCAGCCGGGACGGGCCGTGCCCGGGCAGATGTGCCGCCGGTGCCGCGGGCACGGCCGCCATCAGAATGCCAAGTGCGATCATGCCCGCACCGAGGGCGACCGGAAAGAAGCCGGAGCCCATGGCCGTCAATGTGCCGATGCCGTAGCTCTGTCCCTCCAGCACGGCGAAGGCGCCGATGCCGCCCACCAGCAGGCCTGCCAGATGTTCGCGGTGCTTGTCGAACAGGCTCATGCGGCAAGTTCCTGCATCAGGGCGTAAAGCCCGGGTTGGTCTTCGAATCCGATGCCCGGCAGGTCGGGCAGGTTGAGCGTGCCGTCGGTGACGGTCATGCTCTCGCCATAGCCTGCGAAGATGCCGAACACGCCGGGATAGGCTTCGCAGCCGCCAAGGCCGAGCCCGGCGCTGACGGCGAAGCTCATCATGTTGCCGCCATGCGGGAACACCCGGGAGCGGCTGCCGCCATGGGCTTCGAGCAGCGCCACCATCTCCGCGAAGGCGGCGATGCCGTAGGCCTGCGGCGGGTCGACCTGCAGAATGTCGCAGCCCGGGCGAAACCCCGCGAATTCGAGCAGGTTTGCCACATCCTGGCGGCAGAACAGGTTTTCCCCGGTGGCCAGCGGCGGGGCGTAGGCTTCGGCAAGGCGGGCGAAATCGCCATAGGCGTGCACGCCCACCGGCTCCTCGAACCAGCGCAGATTGTAGGGGGCCAGGCGCTCGGCGTAGGCAAGGGCGCGCGGCAGATCCATCGCCGCATTGGCATCGACCGCCAGACGCTGGCTGTCCCCGATGATGGCAAGGGCCGCATCCAGCCTGCGGCAATCCGCATCGAGCGACAGGCCGCCGGTCTTGATCTTTACCGCGGTGTAGCCGGAGGCGAGATGGCGGCGCAGCTCGTCCTGCAGTTTTTCCAGATCATTCTCCGGCTGATACCAGCCGCCGCCGACATAGCAGGGGATGCGGTTCGCAACCGGGCCGGTGCCGTAGCGTTCGGCCAGTACCGCCCAGAGCGGTTTGCGCAGGGTTTTGGCCAGCGCATCCCAGATCGCGGTCTCGATCGTGCCGATCGGCACCGAGCGTTCGGCATCGCCGCCCGGCTTCTCCCGCATCGCCATGCGCGCGACCGCGCGGGCGGGGTCGATCAGCCCGTCCTGCCCCAGCAGGCTGTCCGGCGCGGCTTTCAGCAGGCGCGGGATGAAGCGCGCGCGCATCGCATCGCCGCAGGCATAGCGGCCGGTGGAGTTGAAGGCGTAGCCGATCACCGGTTTGCCGTCTGCCACCCGGTCGGTGATGACGGCCACCACCGAGGTCGTCATCTCACCGAAATCGAACGCCGCGTTGCGCATCGAGGATTGCACGGCCACGGCACATTCGCGCATGTCCAGGATGCGCATCTCAGACCGGCTCGATGCCCGATTTGGCGATCAGCTCACGCCACATCGGCACCTCGTCGTTGATGCGCTTCATCATGCCGGTGGGGCCGGTGTTGAGCACCTCGAACCCGTCCGCCACCAGCTGCTTGTGGTTGGCCGGGTCGTTGAGCAGCTTGATGGTGGTGTTGACCAGCGCGTCCAGCACCGCCTGCGGGGTTTTGGCCGTCGCCATGAAGGCCTGCACCGTGTCGGTGACGAAGCCGTCATAGCCGAGCTCGACCATGGAGGGCGTGTTGGGCAGGTCCGGCCAGCGGCCCTTGCTGGTCACACCCAAAGCGATCAGCTGGCCGCTGGCGATGAAGGGCAGGGTGGGCGGCAGCGAGACGCAGCCGATGGGCGTGGTGTTCTGCAGCACCGCCTGCATGCCGGGGCCGCCGCCGCCGAAGGGCACATGCGTCATCTTGATGCCGGCCTTGAGCTTCAGCAGCTCGCCCGACAGATGCGGCGTGGTGCCGATGCCGGCGCTGGCATAGCTGATCGCGGTGGGATCGGCCTTGGCGCGGGCCACCACATCGGCGATCGATTTGATGCCGGATTGCGGGCTGGCGAAGAAGATGTTGGGCGACGTCGCCATCTCGGAGATCGGGGCGAAATCCTTGTAGACGTCGTATGGGACCTTTTTGTAGAGGCCCGGATTGACCACCAGCGCGCTGGAATGGATCAGCAGCGTGTAGCCATCCGGATCGGCATGCGCCACCGCCGCACAGCCGATATTGCCGCCGGCGCCGGGGCGGTTTTCCACCACGAACGAGCCGCCCATCATCTCGCCGAGATGGCCTGCAACGACCCGGGCGATCAGGTCGGTGGGGCCGCCCGGTGCGAAGGGGACGATGATCTTCACCGGCCGTTCCGGATAACCGGCGGCACGGGCAGGGCGGATACCGGCGAGCGAGGCGGCGCCGAGGCCAGCCAGCAGCGCGGTGCGACGCGAGACAGTGGTGTTCATTCTTGGCTCCCGATTGGCGCCGTTTTCGCGCCTTGTTTTGATCAAGCTATCACAAACTTCCGAACCGGCCATGCGCTGGCAAAGATCGGCTAGACATGTTCGATGCCGGAGCGGTCGATCAGATCGCGCCACATCGGCACCTCGCGGGCGATGCGTGCTGCCATCGCCTGCGGACCGCCGGCCAGCACCTGGTAGCCCTCCCCCTCCAGCTGGGCGCGCACCGCGGGCTCGGCCAGGGTGGCAAGCGTCTCGCGCACCAGCAGGTCCTGGATCTCGGCCGGCAGATGGGCGGGCGCCATGAAGGCCTGGAACGTGTCGTTGACGAATCCGTCATACCCCAGCTCCAGCATGGTCGGCACGTTGGGCAATGTGTGCCAGCGCGTGGGCCAGGTGACGGCGAGCGGCACCAGCTGGCCCGAGGCGATCAGCGGCAGCGTGGGCGGCAGCGCGTTGGAGCCGATGGTGGTGGTGTTCTGCAGCACCGCCTGCACGCAGGGCCCGCCGCCGGGATAGGGCACATGGGTCATCTGAATGCCGGCCCGCAGCTTGAGCAACTCGCCTGACAGATGCGGCGGCGTGCCGATCCCGGCGGAGGCGAAGCTGATCTGCTCGCTGCCCTGCTTCGCCCGCGCCACCAGATCGGCGATCGAGCGCAGACCGGTGGCGGGATTGGTGAAGAAGATGTTGGGCGAGGTCGCCAGCTCCACCAGGGGTGTGAAATCCGCCACCACGTCATAGGGCGGTTTCTTGTAGAGGCTCGGGTTGATTACTAAAGCGCTGGTGTGGACCAGCAGCGTGGTGCCGTCCGGTGCTGCGCGGGCGACGAAGTTGCAGCCGATATTGCCGCCGGCGCCCGGGTGGTTTTCCACGATGAAGGTGCCGCCCAGCCGCTCCCCCAGATGGCCCGCCAGAATGCGCGCCATCACATCGGCAGGCCCGCCCGGGGCGAAACCGGTGACGATCTTCACCGGCCGATCCGGGTAGGCGCCGGCACGGGCAGGGTGTGCCCCCGCCAGCCCGGCCATCGCCGCCATGCCTGTCAGTGCCATTCTGCGTGAGATCAGCATCGCATCCTCCCAGGGTTCGCCGCGCGCTCTTGCTGGCGCGCTGACGGCGTCAGCGTATCACGATCGGGTTCACCGGTGAGCCCACAGCGCCGGTGATCGGCAGGGCCGGTGCCACGAACATGAACTCATAGCGGCGATCCTTGGCGCATTCGGCGCCCAGCACATCCAGCTTGAAGATCTCGCCCATGGTCAGGCCCATGATCGGGATACAGATCCAGTGCCAGGGCTGGTTGATCCCCTCGGAATTGTTGGGCCGCACCTCAACGCCCCAGGTGTCGGTGGCAACGGCTGCCACCTGTTTTGCCTGCAGCCAGTCCAGCGTTTCGAAATCCAGCCCCGGCGCGTCGCCGCCCGGATAGCCGTCCCACGAGCCGGCCTTCAGGCAGCGTTCCATCTGGCCGGTGCGCAGCAGCAGGTGATCGCCGCGCCCCACCGTCACGTTCTGCGAGGCGCAGGTGGCGTCGAGCAGGTCGTTGGTGATGGCAAACCCATCCTCCAGATGCTCCACCCCCAGATGCCGTGCCAGGTCGAGCAGCACGCCGCGGCCCACCATCTTCTCCCGCGTGTGCTGAATGCCGGCCTTGGCGGCGCCGAAGGAGGAGACCTCCCGGCAGTCATAGCCGTTCCACATATGGTCATCGAAGAAGATATGGCCCAGCCCGTCCCAATGCGTGCCGGCCTGCAGCGGGAACAGCACCATGTCATCGGCGGAGCGGATGCCGCGCTTGTCGAGCGTGCCGGAATACGCATCCGAGCCGGAGCGCAGCATGGTGTGCACCGGGTTGAAGCGGCCCACCGGCGGGAATTTGGTCTTGCCGCCCTGCGGACCGTCCTTGTCGTAGTTGAGGGCCAGTGAGATCACCTGGCCGGTGCGGATCAGGCTGGCGGCATGCACGATATCAGCGGGCGTTGTGTAGTTCAGCGTGCCGATCTGGTCATCCGGCCCCCATTTGCCCCAGTTCTTCAGCCGCGCCGCCGCCTCATCGAGGGTCTTGCGGTTGACGAAGGTCGGTTTGCCCATGGGTTTTTCTGCGGGCGTTGCGTGATCCATCTTGGTGTTTCCTCAGGTTTTGGGATGGCGGTCAGGCGGGCGGGGCGGAGCGGAAGCCCGCCGCCAGAAACGGAACGAGACGGGCCAGCGCCGCCTCGGCATCGCCGGGATCGCAGGCACCGCTGGTCAGCGCCTGGATGCGGCCGGCATCGGCCATGGTGTAGACCATGGTGCCGAGCAGGAAATGAAACCGCCAGGCAAGCTCCGCCTCGGCCAACTCGGGCAGCAGTGCCTTGAGGGCTGCGATGTAGCGCCTGGAGCTGGCATCGAACGCATCGCCCAGGATGCGGCGGGTGAATTCCTCAGGCTCGGTGGCAAGCCGTGCGCGCAGCCGGGCAAACACCGGCCCGCCGAAGCGGCCATCGCTGCCCGGGCTCATCGCCGGGCGCAGGAATGCGTCCAGCACGGTCTCAAGCGTCATGCGGCCGGAGGCTTCAAGCTCGGTCAGGCGCCGCTCCCGCTCCTCCGCGATCGGCCGGGCGCGGGCGGCGAAGATCTCGGCCAGCAGGTTTTCCTTCAGCCCAAAATGGTAGTTCAGCGCGGCCAGGCTGACATCGGCAGCGGCGGCGATGGTGCGGATGCTGACCGCGTTCCACCCCCGCTCGGCAAACAGCTGTTCGCCGGCTGCGATCAAACGCTCGCGCACGCTGCGCGGTGCATCGGCAATCGGCTCCAGCGCGGTGGCGGCTATGGGCATCTTCTCTGGGTGCCTTGACGGATACGAACGTTCGTATAGCGTGAAAGCCGGACAGAGGCGTGTCAAGCGCCCGTATGTGGAGGATGCGAAGATGGCGACACGCCGCAGTTTTCTCTCGGCTTCTTTGACCGGCCTCGGTTTTTGCGCCTGTTCGCTGGGGCCGCAACGCGCCAGCGCCGCCGCCGCCTCACGCCTGCCGGTGATGGTGGCGGGCAAGCGCGTGCGCACGGTGGACATGCACGGCCACTGCTATTTCCAGGACGCGATCGACCTGATGGGCGAGCAGGCCAAGACCGTGCTGCCGCCGGTGAAGGGCGTGCCCGAGCATTTCCTGCTGAAGGAGGACGTGCTCAAGACCCGCATCGCCATGCTCGACGCCGCCGGCATCGATCTGCAGGTCTGCTCGATCAACCCCTACTGGTATGGCAAGGACATCGAGACCGCCGAGAAGATCGTCACCCTGCAGAACAGCCACATGGCGGAGATCCGCGCCGCCCATCCGGACCGGTTCAACTTCTACGCCTCGCTCACCATGCAGGACCCGGATCGCGCGGTGGCGCAGCTCGACGATGCGGTGCGCAACAAGAAGCTGGTGGGGGCCGCCATCGGCTCCTCCATGCTCGATGAGAGCTTCGCCAATGAGCGCTTCCACAAGGTGTGGGCGAAGGCGGAGGAGCTGGGCGCGGTGATCTTCATCCACGGCCAGTCCCAGCCACAACTCGCCAAGCGCTATGCCGGCAATGGCTGGCTGTCCAACGTGATCGGCAACGGGCTCGACACCTCGATCTGCCTGCATCATTTCATTCTGGAAGGCGTGCTCGACAAATTCCCCAATCTGAAACTGCTGGGTGCCCATGGCGGCGGCGCCTTCGGCACTTTCCCCGAGCGCGGCGACCATGCGTGCAATGTCTCGCCGTCGAACTGCAATCCCAACATCGTGCTGAAGAAGACGGTCGCGGAATATGCCCGCCAGATCCATTACGACAGCCTGGTGTTCACCGCCGAGAACCTGCGCCATCTGGTGGCCGAGGTCGGCGCCGGCCAGATCGTGCTCGGCACAGACAGCCCGATTCCGTGGGAAGAGCATCCGGTGGACCATGTGTTTGCCACCAGGTCATTGAGTGATGCGCAGAAGACCGCCATCCTGGGCGGCAATGCGGCCGCCCTGATGAAAACCCGGGCGTGACACAAGGCCGGATCGGGAGAGAGATGATGAAGAAACTCGGCGGCATTCTGGCCGTGTTGCTGGCGCTGTCGGGCCAGGTGCTGGCGCAGACCTATCCGTCCCGCCAGATCCATGTGCTGGAGCCGCTGGCGGCGGCCTCGGCGGTGGATGTCGTCACCCGGCTGCTGGCGGACAAGGTGGGCCAGTCGCTCGGCCAGTCACTGTTCGTGGACAATCAGCCCGGCGCCGCGGGGCTGCTCGGCATGCGCGCCGGCGCCAAATCGGCGCCGGATGGCTACACGATCATGGCGGTGAACGATTCGATCGTCACCGTGCTGCCCAACATGCGCACCGATGCCGGCTATGATCCGCGCACCGATTTCGTGCCGATCAGCCTGCTGGCCAAGCTGCGCTGGGTGCTGATCGCCAACCCGGACTTCCCCGCCAACACGGTGCCGGAATTCGTGGCCTATGCGAAGGCGCATCCCGGCACGATCGATTTCGGCTCGGGCGGGCAGGGCAGCCCGCAGCATCTGGCGATGGAGCTGTTCATGCGGGCAGCCGACATCAAGCTGACCCATGTGCCCTATCGCGGGGTGACGCCGGCCTTCACCGATCTGATCTCCGGCCATATCCCGGTGATGTTCATCGCACTCCCCGCCCCGTTGCCGTTCCTCGCCGACAAGAAGGTGAAGATCCTGGGCTTTGCCGAAAGCAAGCGCTTGCCGACCCTGCCGGACGTGCCGACCATCGCCGAGCAAGGCTATCCCGGCTTCGAGTTCATCGCCTGGGCCGCCTGGATGGCGCCCAAGGGCACGCCCAAGCCGATCATCGATCGGCTCAATGCCGAGGTGAAGAAGGCCGTGGCCGATCCAGCGATCAACAAGCAGCTGGTGGAGCTGGGCTACGGGCCTGTGGCCAGCACGCCCGACGAGTTGCGCGATGTGATCGTCAAGGATTTCGACGAGAAGGCGGCCCTGATCAAGGCGGCCAACATCCATGCCGACTGAGCCGGCGCTGATCGCCGCCGAACGCCTGCGCGCCTTCGCGGCGACGGCCTTCATCGCCGCCGGGTTGCCTGCGTCTGACGCCGAGGCGGTGGCCGCGATGATGGTGGAGGCCGATCTGATCGGGGCCGATGCGCATGGCATCTTCCGCCTGCCGCAATATGTCCGCCGCATCCAGGCGGGCGGGGTGAACCGCACGCCCGCCATCACGGTCAACCGCACTGCCGCGGCCACCGCCCTGGTGGATGGCGACAACGGCATGGGCCATCTGGTGGTGGCACAGGCCTGTGACACCGCAATTGCGATGGCGCGCGAGGCCGGCATCGGCTGGGTCGGCGTGCGGCGCTCCAACCATGCCGGCCCCGCCTCGATCTACGCGGCGCGCATGCTGGAGGCGGGCATGATCGGCCTCTATTCCGCCGTGGCGAGTGCCAACCACATGGCGCCCTGGGGCGGCACCGATCTGCTGCTCGGCACCAACCCGCTCGCGGTTGCCATCCCGGCGGGCGACGGCCCCCCGGTGGTGCTCGACATCGCCACCACGGTTGTCTCCTACGGCACGATCAAGAACTACGTGTTGCAGGGCAAGGCCTTTCAGCCCGGCTGGATGATCGACCGCAAGGATGGCTCGGAGCTGACCGACCCCACACGCTCCAAGGACGGCGTGCTGCTGCCGATCGGCGGCTACAAGGGGGCGGGGCTCGCGCTGATCCTGGGCCTGCTGGCCGGTTCGCTGAACAATGCTTCGGTGGGCTCGGCGGTGGTGGATTTCAACGCCGATGACAGCAGCGAGGCCAATACCGGCCAGTTCGTGCTGGCGATCGACATTGCGCGCTTCATCGACCCTGCGCTGTTTGCGACTTTGGTGGGTGCTCATCTGGAGGAGCTGCGCGCCTCGGCCCGGCTGCCAGGGGTGGAGGTGATCCGCCTGCCCGGCGATGAGCGGGCACGCAGGCGGGAGCAGCGTGCACGCGATGGCGTGCCGATGGGCACGGAGCTGCGCCGTGTGCTGGATCAACTGGGAGAGCGCCTCGGCATCGGGGCGTTGTAACGACAACAGAAAGGGGCTTTCGATGGTCACCCTCAATGTGAATGGCCGCACCCATGCGCTGGATATCGATCCGGCCACACCTTTGCTCTACGCGCTGCGCGACGAGCTGGAGCTGAACGCCGCCAAATATGGCTGCGGCCTGGGCCAATGTGGTGCCTGCACGGTGATCATCGACGGCCAGGCCGCCTATTCCTGCGTGCTGCCGGTCTCAGCGCTGGAAGGGCGCAAGATCCGCACCGTGGAGGGGCTGGGCGATGTGGCGAAGCCGGCCGCCATTCAGCAGGCCTTCATCGATGAGCAGGCCGCACAATGCGGCTATTGCAGTGCCGGGATGATCATGCGCGCCCAGGCGCTGCTGGAGTTCAACCGCAACCCGTCCGACGCCGATATCCGCGCCCAGATGCAGACCAATCTGTGCCGCTGCGGCACGCATATGCGCATTCTCGCCGCGGTGAAGCGGGCGGCCGCCATGATGCGCGGTGAGCAGGTGAAGGAGACCGCGCTGTGACCCATCTCTCCCGCCGCGCTTTGCTGGCCACCGGCGCCGCCCTGGTGGTGCATTTCAGCCTCGACGCGCCGGCCCGCGCCGATGGCCCCGGTCTGCCCGGCGCGCTGGCCGATCTGCCGCAGCTCGGCGGCTGGGTGCGGATCGATGCAAGCGGCACCATCACCGTCTTCACCGGCAAGGCCGAGCTTGGCCAGGGCATCCGCACCGCGCTGACCCAGATTGCCGCCGAGCAGCTGGATGTGGCGCCATCCGACATTCACCTGGTGACGGCAGACACCGCGCGCACCGCCAATGAGGGTTACACCTCAGGCAGCCTGTCGATGAAGAACAGCGGCACCGCGGTGCTGCACGCAACGGCCGAGATGCGCGCTCTGCTGCTGCAGGCGGCGGCCTCGAAGCTCGGCGTGGCGGTGGGCGGGCTCAAGACCGAGGGCGGCTTTGTGGTGGCGCCGGATGGGCGGCGCCTCTCCTACGGGGAGCTGGCGCAATCGGTGCCGGCCGATGTGAAGGCGACCGGCCAGGTGGCCGTGAAGGACCCTGCCACGCATCGCATCATGGGCCGCAAGCTGGCCCGCCTGGACATTCCCGCCAAGGTGACGGGCGGGGCCGCCTTCGTGCATGACATGCGCCTGCCCGGCATGCTGCATGCCCGGCTGGTGCGCCCGCCGGTCTATGGCGCCACGCTGATCTCGGCCGATATCGACGCTGTCGCCAGAATGCCGGGTGTGGCCAAGGTGGTGCGGGATGGCTCCTATCTCGCGGTGATCGCCGGCAGGCAATGGCAGGCGATCCAGGCGATGCGGGCGCTTGCCACCAGCTGCAAATGGTCGGACGGGCGCAAGCTGCCCGAGCAGGCCGGGATCTTCGATCTGCTGCGCGGCCTGCCCGCGCAGGACACGGTTATTCTGGATCGCAGCGCGCCGATTCCGGACGGTGCGAAGCGGCTGAGCGCGCAATATCGCAGGCCCTTCAAGCTGCACGGCTCGATCGGCCCGTCCTGTGCGGTGGGCTGGATGCAGGATGATCAGCTGACGGTGTGGACCCACACCCAGGGCGTTTTTCCGGACCGTGCGGCGATCGCCGATCTGTTGAAGATGGCGCCCGCCAAGGTGCGGCTGATCCATGTGGAGGGTTCGGGCTGCTACGGCCACAACGGCGCCGATGACGCCGCCGCCGACGCCGCCATCCTGGCCCGCGCCATGCCCGGCACGCCGATCCGCGTGCAGTGGATGCGCGAGCAGGAACACACCTGGGAGCCCTACACGCCGGCCATGGTCACCGAGGTGTCGGCGGCATTGGACAGCCAGGGCCGGGTGGTGGACTGGCAATACGGCGTGTGGAGCAACACCCACAGCACGCGCCCCGGCGGTGGGCCCGGTGCGGGCGGCGGGCTGATGCCAAGCTGGCACATGGCGCAACCGATGACCCCGCCACCCTCCAAGCCGATCCCGCAGCCGGAAGGTGGCGGCGATCGCAACGGCATTCCGCTTTACGTGTTCCCCAATGCCCGCGTGACCTCGCATTTCATTCCGCAGGAGCCGCTGCGGGTCTCCGCCCAGCGCGGTCTTGGCGCCTATGCCAACGTGTTCAGCATCGAGAGCTTCATGGACGAGCTGGCCCATGCGGCCGGGGCGGATCCGGTGGCGTTCCGCCTGGCGCATCTGCAGGACAGCCGGGCGGCGGCGGTGATCCAGCGTGCGGCCGCGGCGTTTGACTGGGCGGGCTGGAAACCGCAGCCGCATCGGGGCCGCGGCTTTGCGTTTGCGCGCTACAAGAACCTGGCGGCCTATCTGGCGATTGCGGTGGAGATCGCGGTGGAGCCGGAAAGTGGCGCGGTGCGGCTGATCCGCGCCGAGGCTGCGATCGACAGCGGCGAGGCGGTGAACATCGACGGTATCATGAACCAGACCCAGGGCGGCATTGTGCAATCCTGCTCCTGGACGCTGCTGGAGGCGTTGGCTTACGGCCCGTCCGGCATCGAGAGCCATGATTGGCGGACCTATCCGATCCTGCGCTTTGCCGCCGTGCCGGAGAGCGTGCGGGTGCAGGTGGTGAACCGGCCGGGCGAGCCGTTCCTCGGCACCGGGGAGGCGGCGGCGGGCCCAACGGCTGCGGCGTTGGCCAATGCGGTGATGGACGCCACGGGCAAGCGGCTGCGCGAGCTGCCGCTGTCGGCCTCGCGGGTGAAGGCGGCGATGGCCAGCTGAATCGCGTGTTGCGGCACGTTGATTCAGGGTTTGTTCATTGAAGCCTGACATGCTCGGACGGTGTGCCTTGCGCGCACCGAAAGGGGATTGTCATGCGCCTGCTGTCTCATCTGCGTTTGCGGACCAAGCTTGCCTTGCTGGCGGGGTTGTCTGCGCTGATTTTGGTGCTGGCCCTGCTGGACGGGGCGGCGGTGCTGCGCGACCGCGCGATTGATGACCGGGTGGACAAGCTGCGGGCGGTGACCAAGGGGGCGGCGGATTACGCCGCCGCGTTGGAGGCGCAGGTCAAGGATGGCCGGCTTTCCCCGCAGGGCGCGCGCGCCGCGATGGCTGGGTATGTGCACGCCATGCGCTTCGACGGGGGGGAAGGCTATCTCACCGTGTCGTCGATGGACGGGGTGATCCTGTTTCATGGGGTGGAC
Source organism: uncultured Rhodospirillales bacterium (assembly GCA_903924855.1). GTDB lineage: Bacteria > Pseudomonadota > Alphaproteobacteria > Acetobacterales > Acetobacteraceae > CAIQQQ01. The sequence goes on from CAIYCW010000103.1 coordinate 26,515, forward strand.
CCGAACCGGGAGAACAAACCCACCACCGCGAAGGATGAGAGCGGCCACACCTTGCCGGAGCTTGTGGCACAGCTGCTGGGGACCGGTGTGAATGAAGGCGTGATCGCCTACAGCTTCCCCAAGCCGGGCCAGACCAAGCCGTTGCCGAAACTTGCCTATGTGGTGCGCTTCGCACCCTGGCAGGCCTATATGCTGGCCGGCGCCTACACCGATGACCTGGAGGCGGATCTGGCCGCCACGCTGCTGCGCCAGGGGGTGATCGGCGGCCTGTTGCTGCTGGTGATGGTGTTGGTGGCATATCTGGTCAACCGCGATATCGCAGGCTCGCTTGGCAGGTTGCAAATCAGCATGGGGCGGCTGGCGGCTGGCGATCTCACGCAGCGTGTGCCGGGTCTGGACCGGCGCGATGAGGCCGGAGCGATGGCAAAGGCGGTGGAGGTGTTCCGTCAGACCATGATGGAGGCGGAGCGGCTGCGGGCCGAGCAGGAGAGCATCAAGCAGGAGGCTGCCGCCGCCCAGATCCGCGCCAGGGCGGCACTTGCCGACCGGTTTGGTGAGGGTGTTGGCAAGGTTGTGCACTCTGTCGCAACCGCCGTGGGCGATCTGCAGACCACCGCGCGCAGCCTCGCCGAGACATCGCAGCGCACCACCGAACAGGCGGTGACGGTGGCCTCCGCCTCCGAGCAGGCCACACAGAATGTGCAGACTGTGGCCTCGGCGGCGGAGCAGCTGGCCGCCTCGATCCGGGAGATCAGCCAGCTGGTGTCACGCGCCGGCGGGATGATCGAGGAGGGGGTGCGCCAGACCCTGCGATCCAACGAGCAGGTGCAGGGGCTGACCGGCACGGCACAGAAGATCGGCGATGTGGTGGGGCTGATCAGCAACATTGCGGGTCAGACCAATCTGCTGGCGCTGAACGCCACGATCGAGGCGGCGCGGGCGGGGGATGCCGGCAAGGGGTTTGCCGTGGTGGCGGCCGAGGTGAAGCTGCTCGCCACCCAGACGGCGCGCGCCACCGAGGAGATCGCAAGCCAGGTCAAGGCGATCCAGGACGCGACGCTGGGGGCGGCGCAATCGATCCAGGGTGTGACGCAGACCATTGCGCAGGTGTCTGAGACGGCAGCGGCAATCTCGGCCGCGGTGGAGCAGCAGGGTGCCGCAACCCAGGAGATTTCCCGCAACGTGCTGCAGGCGGCGCAAGGCACCCGGGATGTGACGGCCAGCATCGCTTCGGTGAGTGCCGCGGCGCGGCAGAACAACGAGGCGGCCGGGCAGGTGACCGGGGCCGCGGATCTGCTGTCTGAGGGCGGGCGCAGCCTGCAGGCACAGGTGGAGAGCTTCCTGCAGGAGGTGCGGGCCGCCTGAGGGTGGCGTCGCGTTTGGTGCGCGCCCGCGTTGCCATGGGCGTCGCGTTTGATGCGCGCCCACGTTGCCATGGATGATCCCGGTCTGGAATTTGCAACATCCGACGAGAATGTTAACGTTTCTGTCTGATGCCCCCCAAACCGGAGGTCCAAATGCGCGCTGATCGTCTCCTCGCCCGCTCATCGCTGTCCCGTCGCGCGGTTCTGTCTGGGGGGGCGGCTGCGCTGGCCCTGCCGTTCGTGCCGCGCGCTCAGGCTGCGGAGCCGATCAACTTCGCCACCTGGTCGGCGGCGGTTGATCAGGTGAAGGCGCATCTGGCCGCCTTCACCGCCAAGAACGGGGTGGATGTGGCCTACAGCAACTCCCCCTTCGCGCAGTATCGCGAGACGATGATCACCAAATTCACCGGCGGCGCGCCGGTGGACATGCTGTGGGTGTCGGACAGCTGGCTGCCGGAATTCGCCCAGGCCGGCTGGCTGGCGCCGATCGACTCATTCAAGAATCTGACCGCCTACAATGCCGGCACGTCGGACTTCTGCAATCAGTCGATGATGTATGACGGCAAGCAATACGGCCTGACCTATTACACCGACTATATGGGCTTCCTGTATAACGCGGACATTCTGGCCCAGGCCGGTTTCACCAAGCCGCCGGAAAGCTGGGATGAGGTGACGTCCATGGCCAGCGCGATCAAGGCGAAGGGGCTGCTGGATTATCCGGTGGTGTTCGGCATGGCGCAGGAATCCTGGATGATCGAGTTCATCTCGGCGATGGTCTATTCCCATGGCGGCCGGCTGATCGACGATGCCGGCACGGCCGTGCTGCAGGATGGCAAATCCGGCGCGGTCTCCACGCTGAACTGGCTGGTGGATGCGGTGGGCAAGCACAAGATCCTCTCGCCCGGCTGTGTCACCACCGGGGAGCTGGAGGTGCTGAAGACCGCCTCCGCCGGCAAGGCGGCCTTTGTGCTGTTGCCGAAATACCGGCTGCGCGTGCTGAACGATCCGGCGCAGAGCAGTGTGGCCGGCAAGTTCCGCCAGGCGCTGATGCCGATGGGCGCGGGCGGCAGCCACAGTACGGTGGGCTGGATGCGCTTCTACGGCATGACACCGCGGGCGGTGGCCAATGCCGAGCGCGGCCAGAACACCGCCAAGCTGATCGAATGGTTCGGTGGCAAGGCCGATGGCGATTACCGCTTCCAGAAGACCGTGCTGAAGGACCTCGCCCTCGGCTTCGGGGTGAAGGCGCTGTACGATGATGCCGAGGTGCGCGCCTCGCTCGGCTCCTACGGCGATGTGGATCTGATGGCGCAGCAGCAGACGCTGGCGCACAAGAAGGACACCATCGCGCCCTGGTTCGGCGAGTGGAATGACAGTTTCGGCACCGCCTGGCAGCAGGCGATCACCGGCAAGACAAGTGTGGAGGCGGCGCTGAAACTCTCCGCCACCAAATGGGCGGAGCTGAAAAAGGCTGGCTGATGCAGCGCATCTCGCATGACGAGCGGGCGGCACTCGGCCTGCTCGGCCCGCTTGCCGTGGTGCTGATGGCGGTGACCGCGTTTCCGATCCTGTATTCGCTGTGGATCAGCCTGTTCGCGGTCAATCTGCGCAGGCCGGCGCGCCAGCCCTTTGTCGGGCTGGACAACTACCTGCACGTGCTGGGCGATGCGCAGTTCCTCGAAAGTGTCACCCGCACGGCGTGGTTCTCCGCCATCGCCGTGCTCGCCGTGCTGGTGATCGCCACCTTGGTTGCCATCCTGCTCGACCAGGAGTTTCCAGGCCGGCGCATTCTCAGCGCCTGTCTGCTGATCCCGTGGGCCATTCCGTCGGTTGCCAACGGGCTGATGTGGAAATGGATCTATGATGCCAATTACGGCGCGTTGAACGGGGCGCTGATGCAGCTGGGCTTCATCACCCAGGCGCAGGTCTGGCTCGGCAATGCCAACCGCACCATCCCGCTGATTGCCAATGCCTTCATCTGGAAGGAAGTGCCGCTGGCCGCCATTCTGCTGCTGGTCACGCTGAAATCCATCCCGTCGGATCTGTATGCGGCGGCACGGGTGGATGGCGCACCCGCCTGGCATCGCTTTGTGCATGTGACACTGCCCGCGATGCGCCCCGGATTTTTGCTGGTGGCACTGTATGAGCTGCTGATGGCGGTGCGCCATTTCGACCTGTTCTCCCTGCTCACCGAAGGTGGACCAGGCGGTGCGAGCGACGTGCTGGCCTGGCGCATCTATGTGGAGACCTTCCGCAACCTCTCCTTCGGCACCGGCGCTGCGATGAGCTACATCCTGGCGGTGGCAACGCTTGCCGCCTCCTACGCGCTGATCCGCTCGATGGCGCAGCGCCTGTGAGCGGCGTGATCATCAGGCGGCCCTGGGCGCCGCGTCTGCTGCGCACAGCCGTTCTGGGCGCGGCGTCTCTGCTGCTGCTGATCTACGTGCTGGCGCCGGTGGCCTGGCTGCTGTCCTCCTCCCTGCAGCAGGAGCGCGAGCTCACCTCCATCCCGCCGCATTGGATCCCCGATCATCCCACGCTGCAGAATTTCCGTGCGATCTTCGCAACCGGGCTTGGCTATGCGCAGCCCTCGGCCAATGGCGTCGATCCCACCAGCGGCGGCTTCATCCCCTCGGTTGCCGCCAATCTGTTGCCGGCCATGGGCAACAGCTTCATCGTGGCGTTTGCCGTGGTGGTGCTGAACCTGCTGATCGGCGTGCCGGCCGCCTATGCCATCGCCAAGATCCGCTTCCGGTTCCGCAACGCAGCGCTCTACACCATCCTGGCCACCCGCGTGATCCCGGACATCGCGCTGGTCGTGCCGTTCTTCCTGATGGTGCGCAAGTTGGGCCTGCTGGACAGTCTGACCTCGCTGATCATCACCTACCTCGCCGTCACCGTGCCGTTCTCGGTGTTCGTGCTGGCGAGCTTCTTCGAGCAGTTGCCGGATGATCTGGACCGCGCCGCCCGTGTTGATGGCTGCTCGCGCCTGCAGGTGCTCACGCGGGTGTTTCTGCCGCTGGCCCGCCCGGCGTTGGTTGCGGTCGGGCTGTTCGCGTTTCTCGCCAGCTGGAACGAATTCCTGCTGGCGTTGATGTTCACCCAGACCGCCGCCTCGCAGACCTTGCCGATCGTGGTGGCTGGCATCACCTCTGATTTCACGGTGAGTTTCTCCTTCCTCAACGCGGCCGGCGTGCTGGCGGTGGTGCCGCCGGTGATCCTGGCTGTGATGTTTGAACGCTACATCGTCTCCGGCCTCACCGCCGGGGCCGTGAAGGGCTGACCATGGCGCGCATCCGTTTTCAATCCGTCTCCAAGCGCTATGGCTCTGGCCAGTCCGCCGGGCAGTTCGCCGTCGAGGGGCTGGATCTGGACATCAGGGACCAGGAATTCCTGGTGCTGCTCGGCCCGTCCGGCTGCGGCAAATCCACCACGCTGAACATGATCGCGGGGCTGGAGGAGATCACCGAGGGCGCGCTGCTGTTCGACGATCAGGTGATGAACAACGTGCCGGCGCACAAGCGCGACGTGGCGATGGTGTTCCAAAGCTACGCGCTCTACCCGCACAAGAGCGTGTTTGAGAACATCGCCTTCGGCCTGCGCATGCGCAAGGTGGCGGAGGCGGAGATCAAGCGCCGGGTGGAGGATGCCGCCCAGAGGCTGGAGATCGCGCATCTGCTGGCCCGCAGGCCCAGCCAGCTTTCCGGCGGGCAGCGACAGCGCGTGGCGCTGGGCCGTGCCATGGTGCGCGAGCCCTCGGTGTTCCTGATGGATGAACCGCTGTCCAACCTCGATGCCAGCCTGCGCATCTCGATGCGCGCCGAGATCCGCCATCTGCACGCGCAGATGCGCAGCACCTTCGTCTATGTCACGCATGACCAGGCCGAGGCGCTGACCCTGGCGGACCGGATCGTGGTGATGAATGGCGGCCGGATCCAGCAGATCGGCACGCCGGATGATATCTATGAACGCCCGCAGACCATCTTCGTGGCGAGCTTCCTGGGCAGCCCCGCCATCAACCTGATCGAGGGCACGCTTGCGCGGGCGGACGGGGCAGCCTGGTTCTGCCGCGGCGCCTGGCGGCTGCGCCTGCCGCCTGAATTGGCTTCGGCGGCGGACGGCGCTGCCGTCACACTCGGCCTGCGCGCCGAGGATGTGCAGCTGGCAGGCGATGGCCCCGCCGATCTGCCGGCGGTGGTCGAGACCGCCATGCCCTCCGGCGCTGATCAGTATCTGGGTGTGCGCAGCGAAGGGCAAACACTGTATCTGCGGGTGGCCAAGGATGCCCGGGTGCGGGAGGGCGATGCGGTGGGCTTCACCCTCACCCCGCAGCGGCTGCATCTGTTCGACAGCCAGACCGGCCGCTCGCTGCGGGCCGGCGCATGACGGCGATGACACGGCGGGAGGATGGCCGGTTCCTCACCGGCAAGGGCCGCTATCTGGACGACATCATCGTCCCCGGCGCGCTGCATGCGGTGTTCGTGCGCGCGCCCTTGGCCCATGCGCTGATCCGCGGCATCGACACTGCGCAGGCCTTGGCTATGCCGGGCGTCGAGCTGGTGGCCACCGGCGACGATCTGGCCCGGCTTGTCACGACGCTGCGCATGGCGCCGCCGATCGAGGGGCTGCTGCCGGTGGAGATCGAGCCGATGCCAACCACCCGCATCCGCTTTGATGGCGATCTGGTGGCGGTGGTGGTGGCCCAGACGCGGCGTCAGGCGGTGGATGCGGCCGAGGCGGTGATGGTGGAGTATGAGGCACTTCCGGCCATCGCCAGCATCGCCGATGCGGCAGCGCCCGGGGCCACGCTGGTGGACGACACGCTGCCCTCCAATCAGATCTCACGGCAGCGTTTTTCCGCGGGCGACCCGGAAACGCGCTTTGCCACGGCCCATCGCGTGGTGACCGCGCGGTTTCATCAGCATCGCCAGACCCATGCGCCGCTGGAGCCGCGCGGCTGCTGTGCGGTGTGGGATGCCGGGCGCGAGCATCTCACCATGCATATCGGCACCCAGGCGCCGCACCCGTATCGCACGGCGCTGGCCGCCCGATTGCTGCTGGAGGAAACGCAGATCACCGTGGTGGCGCCCGATATCGGTGGCGCCTTCGGCCAGAAGATCGCCCTCTACCGCGAGGAGCTCGCCTGTGCCGCGCTGGCACGCAAGCTCTGCCGCCCGGTGCGCTGGCGCGAGGAGCGCGGCGAGAATCTGCTGGCCTCGGCCCATGCCCGCGAGCAGATCGCCGAGACGCGTGCGGCGGTGGATGAAACCGGCCGCATTCTGGCGCTGGAGCTACGGCTGGAGGAGGATTTCGGCGCCTATTGCTTCTATCCCGCCAACTACATCGCCCGGGTGGTGGCGATGATCGCAACCGGCCCCTACCGCATCGCCGATTACAGTTTCGACGTGCGTGTGTGGCTGACCAACAAATGCGGTGCCGCGCCGATGCGCGCACCGATGGCGATGACGTCCTGGATCACCGATGGCACGATCGATGCCATCGCGCGCGAGTTGGGGCTTGATCCGGTGGCGGTGCGCCGCCGCAACATGCTGAGTGCGCATGAGCTGCCGCACACCATGCCCACCGGTGAGGAGCTGCACGACATCACCCCGCGCGAGACGCTGGAGGCGGCGCTGGCGGCGTTCGATGAACCGTCCTTCCGCGCCCGCCAGCGCGCGGACCGGGCGCGGGGCATCTATCGCGGTCTTGGCATCTGCACGGTGGTGGAGTGCACCACCTATGGCTCGGCTTTCTACAAGGCGGCCGGCATTGCCGGGTCCGGGCATGAGGCGGCCTGGGTGAAGGTGGCGCCCTCCGGCGCGATCGATGCCTCGGTGGGGCTGATGGGATCGGGCCAGGGCTATGAGACGGCTTTGCCCCAGGCGGTGGCGATCGGGCTTGGGGTGGAGGCCGCAAGCGTGCGCCTGCATCTGGGCAACACCGATGTGGCGCCCTACGGCATGGGCAGCCGCGGCGCGCGCGGCGCCACCGCTGGCGGCTCGGCGCTGTTCCTGGCCGGACAGAGCCTGCAGCGCAAGATCTGCGCGATCGGCGCGCATCTGCTGGGGCTGAATTCCGGCGCGGATCTGCGCCTGCACGCGGCCCGCCTGCAACGCCAGCTCGATGGCGCCTGGCAGGATGCGGGTCTGGGCCTGCGCGACATCGCCCGCATCGCCTATCTCGAACCGCTGCGCCTGCCGCCTGGCATGGAGCCGGGGCTGGAGGCGCATCGCGCCTTCGATCCGCCGCCGATGACCTATTCCAACGCCACCCATCTGTGCGAGGTGCTGGTCGATGCCGACACCGGGGTGGTGACGCCGCTGCGCTATCTGGTGGCGGAGGATTGCGGCACGCTGCTCAACGAAGCCATCGTGGCCGGCCAGCAGCACGGCGCCATCGCCATGGGCCTGGGCGGCGCCTTGCGCGAGCAGGTGGTGTATGACGCCGCCGGCCAGAACCTGACCGGCAGCTTCATGGATTACGCGATGTCGGTTGCCTCCGACCTGCCGCCGATTGAGATCATCGCCTGCCACACGCCCAGCCTGCGCAACCCGCTCGGCACCAAGGGCATGTCCGAAGGCGGGGTGATGGGGGCGATCGGTGCCGTCACCCTTGCGGTGAACGACGCTCTTGCCCCATTTGGCGTGGTGGCCGAACGCCAGCCCCTCACCCCGCAAACCATCCGCGCCCTTCTGGAGACCGCATCATGACCGACACGAAGCCCGTCATCGCCTTTATTGGTCTGGGTCTGATGGGTGCGCCGATGGCGGGCCATCTGCAGGCGGCCGGCTATGAGATGCATCTGCATTCGCGCAGCCGTGGCAAGGCGGAGGGGCTGATCGCAGCGGGCGGCTTCTGGCATGACGACCCGATGGCGGCGGCCGCCTCCGCCGATATCGTCATCACCATGGTGGGGCTGCCGATCGATGTGGAAACACTCTACCTGGCGCCGGGCGGTCTGCTCGACCGTGCAAAGCCGGGCGCCCTGCTGATCGACATGACAACCTCCTCCCCGGCGCTTGCCGTGCGGGTGGCGGAGGCGGCCGCGGCCAAGGGGCTGACCGTGCTGGACGCGCCGGTCTCGGGCGGTGTCGGCGGTGCGGCCAATGCCAAGCTGTCCATCATGGTGGGCGGCACGGCGGAGGGGTTCGCCCGCGCCTTGCCAGTGTTCGAGAAGATGGGCACCAACATCCAGCACCAGGGCGGGCCGGGGGCGGGCCAGCACACCAAGATGGTCAACCAGACCGTCATCGCCGGCACGATCCTCGGCGTGGCCGAGGGCCTCGCCTACGCCAAGGCGGCGGGGCTTGATTGCGACCGGGTGATGCAATCCATCGCCACCGGCGCTGCGGGCAGCGTGCAGCTGAACATCATGGGCAATCTGATGCTGAAGGGCGATTTCGCGCCGGGCTTCATGATCACCCATTTCGTCAAGGACATGTCGCTGGCGCTGGCCGAGGGCACCGAGCGCGGGCTGGATCTGAAGGCGCTGAAAGTGGCGCTGGCGCAATTCCAGACCCTGGTGGATGCGGGGCTGGAGCGTGAGGGCACGCAGGCTCTGTCCAAGGCCTATGGCTGACACACGCCCGCGAGGCTGACAGGCACTACTCCGGAGCGATCCGACCCTCCAGGGCCGGCGCCAGCGGAGAGGCCTTGGTGATCGCTGCCTCCACCACCTCGTCCACGCCCGGGCCGGTGTCATAGGCGTTCTGGCCGCGGTCGCGCAGCACTGTGTAACCGTCGCCGCCGGTGCGCATGAAATTGTTGGTCACCACGGTATAGAGGCGCTGCGGGTCGAGCGGTGCGAAGCTGCCATCCTTCTGGCGGATCTGCACCTGGCGCAGCCGCTCCATCGGCGCTGCCAGCGGAGACCAGCTGATCCTCATGCCGGCCACCTGCGGAAAGCCGCCCACGCCCGCGCGTGACAGGCCGTTGGCGAGCGTTGCCTGCAGATCGGCGCCGGTAACCTGCACGGTCGCGGTGGTGTTGCCGAAGGGCAGCATGCTCAGCACATCGCCGATGGTGATGTCGCCGGCGGGCAGGCCGGTGCGCAGCCCGCCGGCATTGGTGATCGCCACATCGGCGCCGGGCATGGCGGCCAGCAGCGCGTCCGCGACGAAATTGCCGAGCGGGCATTCGGCGATGCGGCAGGTGGTGATATCGAGTGCGGTCTCGGCATGGCCCACAACGCGCCTGCGCACCGCGTCCAGCTGGACGCTGTAGCCGGCGATGATGGCGGCCACACCCGGATGTTCCGCGAGATCGAGTCCCACATGGCGCGTGTCGCCGGCCACCGCCAGGATCTGGCCGTGCTCGTCCAGATCCAGGTCGAGCCGGCCGAGATAGCGCGCGAAGCAGCCGGCCTGCACGATGACGGAGGCGCCGTTCGGCCCGCGCACCAGCGCATGGGCCGGGCCCTGTGCCTCCGCCTCGCTGTCGGACAGCACGGTGTGCGAGTGGCCGCCGATGATGACGCTGACGCCCGGCACCTGCCCCGCAATGGCATGGTCCTGCGCCACGCCCAGATGCGACAGGGCGATGACGAAATCGGCCCCCTGCGCCCGCAGCGCCTCCGCCTCTCGCGCAAGTGCGGGCTGTGCCTCCAGGAATTTCACATTGGGGCCGGGGGAGGAGGTGGTTGCGGTCTGCCCGGTGGTGAGGCCCACGATGCCGATCTTGAGCCCCGCGCGCTCCAGCAGGATCGAGGGGCGCAGCTTGCCGGCCAGGCTGGGCTCGGCGCTGCAATCGACATTGGCGGTCAGCACCGGGAATCTGGCGCGGTCCACGAAGCGGGCCAGCACCTCGGGGCCGTTGTCGAATTCGTGGTTGCCCACCGCCATCGCCTCGGTGCCGAAGGCGTGCATCACGGCCAGCTCCACCTCGCCATGCCAGGCGGTGTAGTAGAGGCTGCCCTGGAACTGGTCTCCGGCGTCAAGCAGCATCACCTCGCGCCCCGCGGCGCGTGCGGCGTCGCGCTCGGCGAACAGGGCGGTGGCAAGCCGGGCGGTGCCGCCATAGCAATCCGGCCGCGCGCCGGGCTTGCAGGTGAGGGCACGGTTGTCCACCGGCTCATGGCGACTGTGGATGTCGTTCACGTGCAGGATGGTCAGGCGGTGCGCCACCTGGCCCTGCGCGATGCGTGTCATCAGCAAGGTGGCGGGCAGGGCGGTGAGCAGGGTGCGACGGGCGATGTTCATGGTGCGATGATAGGCCGGTTTTGCGGGGGCGTGCGGCTGTGCGGAACGCTGCCATGAAATTTCACGAAGCCGAAACGCGGCGCTGCCTCTTGCACTTCGCGCCCGTCCGTCCGATTCTGTGGATCAGGACCGTACGGGTCCAGTTTGCAGGAACACAGCATGTTCATCGAAACCGAAGGCACGCCGAACCCGGCGACCCTGAAATTCCTCCCCGGCCGCGACGTGATGGGCCAGGGCACCGCCGATTTCGCCTCCGCCGAGGCGGCCGGGCGCAGCGTGCTGGCCCAGGCGCTGTTCGCGCTTCCGGGTGTGGCACGCGTGTTCCTGGGTGGGGATTTCATCACCGTGACCAAGGCGGATGACGTGGAATGGTCCAGCCTGCGGCCGCAGGTGCTCGGCGCCATCATGGAGCATTTCGTGGCCGGCCGCCCGGTGGTGGACAGCGACGGTGAGGACGCTCTGGAAGACGTCTCGCCCGAGGATGCCGAGGTGGTGGCCCAGATCAAGGAACTGCTCGACACGCGGGTGCGCCCGGCCGTGGCCTCCGACGGTGGCGACATCGTGTTTCGCGGCTATCGCGAAGGTGTGGTGCGGCTGCACATGCAGGGCGCCTGCTCGGGCTGCCCCTCATCCTCCGCCACGCTGAAGCACGGCATCGAGAACATGCTGCGCCATTACGTGCCGGAAGTGACGCGGGTGGAGCAGGTGCTGGCTTGACGCCGGCTTGCTTCGCCGCCAAATGGGCGTTGTTCGATATCGAACGATAAAGGAGTTCCGATGAGCCTCGATCCCACCGCTCTCGCGGCGCTGTTCACCGACGCGCGCACCCAGAACAAATGGACCGACCAACCGGTGACCGACGCCGAGCTGGAAGCGATCTTCGACCTGGTGAAGATGGGCCCGACCTCGGCCAATTGCTCGCCGGCGCGCTTCGTGTTCGTGCGCACGCCGGAGGGCAAGGAGAAGCTGAAGCCCGCATTGTCGGCCGGCAATCTGGAAAAGACGATGACGGCGCCGGTGACGGTGATCGTGGCGCATGACCCGCATTTCTATGAGCAGCTGCCCAAGCTGTTCCCGCATGCCGATGCCCGCGCCTGGTTCGCCGGCAACGAGACGCTGGCCAACGAGACGGCGTTTCGCAACGGCAGCATGCAGGCCGCCTATCTGATCATGGCCGCGCGCGCTTTGGGCATCGATTGCGGCCCGATGAGCGGCTTCGACAAATCCAAGGTGGATGCGGCGTTCTTCGCCAGCAGCGGCTGGAAGACCAACATGCTGATCAATCTCGGCCATGGTGACAGCTCGGGCCTGTTCCCGCGCTCGCCGCGCTTCGCTTTTGACGAGGCCTGCGTGCTGGCGTGATGTTCGCGTGACGTAGGGCGGGTCGTGGACCCGCCCTACGCCTTTTTTTCCCAGCCGCGATCGGTCTGCTGCCAATAGACCAGTGTGTGCCCGGCCTCCTTGGCGGCGCGCCAGCGCTCGCGGGCGGCGACTGTCGCCGCCTCGTCATTGCCGTCGAACAGGTCGAACACCCGGGTGAAGCGATCCAGCTGCTCGCTGTCGCACCCATCCAGCAGAAACAGAAACGCCGCGTTGTTGGGCGCCTCGTCCTCCGTTGTCAGCCAGATCGGCTGCAGATCGGCGGCCCCGGTGGCGGCACTGCCATGCGGCAGCCAGCTCGGCTCCGGGCAAAGCCACAAGGCGGTGTCCAGCGCCGCCAGGCGCTCCGCCGAGCCGCAGCGCACCACTGCGCGTTGCCCCGCCGCCAGCGTGCGGCCGAGCAAGGCGGGCAGCGCCTGATCCGCACTGCTGCGGGTGAGATGGTAGAAGCCGATCTCCGCCATGCGCTCAGCCTTCCATCCGGTCAGGCCCGGTGCGGATCTTCGAAGCGCCGCGCCACCAGACGATCGAGCAGGCGCACACCATAGCCGCTGGCGCCCTTGGCGTGGCTGTCGCTTGCCTCGGCCTGCGAGTCCATGCCGGCAATGTCCAGATGCGCCCATGGCACGCCCGCGGTGAAATGGGCGAGGAAACTGGCGCCGTGGCAGGCATCCGGCTGGAAGCGGCCGGTGGCGCAGTTGCGCAGATCGGCGATGTCCGATTTCAGCGCCTCGTCATAGCCACCGCCCAGCGGCATGCGCCAGACCAGCTCCCCCACCGCCTCGCCGGCGGCGGCGATCTGGGCGGCCAGCGCGTCATCGGTGGCGAACAGGCCGGCCATCTGATGACCCAGCGCCGTGATGATGCTGCCGGTGAGCGTCGCCAGATCGATCATCGCCTGCGGGCGCAGGCGCTTTGCGGTCCAGGACAGCGCATCGGCCAGCACCAGCCGGCCTTCGGCGTCGGTGTCGATCACCTCGATGGTCTGGCCGCTATGGCTGTGCAGCACGTCGCCCGGCCGATAGGCATCGGCACCGATCGCGTTCTCCGCCAGCGCCAGCACGGCCACCGCCGGTGCCGGCGAGCGGCGCAGGGCCAAGGTGAGCATCACACCGGCACAGGTGGCAGCGCCCGTCATGTCCGCGCGCATCTCCTCCATGCCGGCGGCCGGCTTGATGCAGATGCCGCCGGTGTCGAAAGTGATGCCCTTGCCGACAAACGCGACCGGGGCCGCCTCCATCGCCCCTTCCCAGCGCAGCACCACCAGGCGCGGCCGGTGAGCCGAGGCACGGCCCACGGCAAGCAGCGCGCCCAGCCCCTCATGCTCCAGCTCGCGGCGCTTGAGCACGGTGACGCTGACGCCCGCCTCGCGCAGCGGGGTCAGGCGCTCGATGAAATCATCCGGGGTGAGCAGGTTGGAGGGGCTGGCCACCAGGTCTCGCACCAGCCTGGTGCCTTTCCACACCGCCTCCGCCTCCTGCCAGGCGGCGGTGATGCCGGGGCGGTCGTTCAGCAGGTCGATGGTGGCAAGGCGCTGGCCGTCCTCATCCGGGCGGCTGCGCCACTGGTCCTGGCGCCAGGCGCGCATCATGGCGCCAAGCGCAAAGGCGGCCGCCGGCTGCGGCAGCAGGCCATGCGCATCAAGGGCTATGCGCCGTGTGCGGGCGAGCCGGGCGGCAGCCAGGGCGCCGGCCGCGTGATAGGCGGCCTCGTTCGGCTTCGGCCCCAGACCCACCAGCAAGGTGGGCCGCATGGCGGTCAGGATGTGGCAGGCCGTGCCGGCAGCACCGGTGAAGCCCTCGGCGTCCGCCGCGGCCTCGAAGCCGGATGGCAGCGGGCTGCCCTCCAGCACCGGCAGCACCACGGCCACCGCCTTGGGGGCTGAACCACCGATGCGAAGCTTCATCACGCCTCTTCGTAGTGAGACGCCACCAACCGGTCGAGCAGCCGCACGCCGAAGGCGGTGGCGCCCTTCGGCACGCAGGCGCTGTCCTTGGTGCTCCAGGCCATGCCGGCAATGTCCAGATGCGCCCAGGTGCGCCCGCCCACGAAGCGCTGGATGAACTGCGCCGCGGTGATCGCACTGCCCGGGCGGCCCGTCACATGCTTCATGTCCGCGATGTCGGATTTCAGCTGGCGGTCATAGGCGTCCGCCAGCGGCATGCGCCACACACGCTCCCCGGTTTCCTCGGCGGCGGCGGTGAGCTGGGCGGACAGACCGTCATCATTGCTGAACAGGCCGGCATATTCATGGCCGAGCGCCACGATGATCGAGCCGGTGAGGGTGGCGAGATCGACCATGAATTTCGGGTCGTATTTCTCCAGGCAGTAATGCAGCACATCGGCCAGCACCATGCGGCCCTCGGCGTCGGTGTTGATGATCTCCACCGTCTGGCCGGAGGCGGTCTTCACCACATCGCCCGGGCGCTGCGCGGTGCCAGAGGGCATGTTCTCCACCAGACCCACCAGACCCACCGCATCCACCTTGGCCTGGCGCCCGGCCAGGGCCGCCATCAGCCCCACCACGGTGCCGGCGCCGGCCATGTCCCATTTCATGTCCTCCATGCCGGCGGCCGGCTTGATCGAGATGCCGCCCGAATCGAAGGTCACACCCTTGCCGACGAAGGCGATCGGCTGCGGGCGCTGGGCTTTCTTGCCCTTCCCGGACGAGGACGCGCCATGCCAGTGCATCACCACCATGCGCGGCTCGTTGGCGCTGCCCTGCGCCACGCCGAGCAGTGCGCCGAAGCCGAGCTTGGCCATCTCCTTCGGGCCGAACACCTCAACCTTCAGCCCCAGCGATTCCAGCGCCTTGATGCGCTCGGCCATCTCGGCCGGGTTCAGCACGTTGGGCGGCTCGCTGACCAGGTCGCGGGTGATGCACACGCCGTCGAAAGTGGTCTGCAGCGGGGTCCAGGCCTCCTTCGCGCGCACCGGATGGGCGGCCAGCACGTGCAGCTTGGCAAGCTTCGGCTTGTCCTCCGCCTTTTCCTTGGTGCGGTAGCGGTCGAAGCGGTAGCTGCGCAGCGCGGCGCCCATGGCGATGGCGGCGGCCAGCGCATCCGGCAGGGCGGCGGCCGCGATGCTGGCATGGGTGTCGCGCGACAGCGCCGGCACCGCATGGCCACCGGCTTCCTCGGCGGTGCGCTGGGTCAGCGCCTCCAGCTTGCCGATGCCGATCGCCACCACGCGCGACAGCCCGGCGCCGGGCGCCAGGATGGTGCAGCTGGTGCCGGGCTTGCCCTTGAACTCGGCCGCCTCCAGCGCGCGGGAGACCGCGCCGCCGGTTGCGTGATCCACCTCCGCCAGCAGATCGGCGGTGGGTTTCTCCCCCTCCTCCACCAGCAGCACCAGGGCGCCGTTCTTCGGCAGGGCGGATTTGGCAAAACCGATATCGAGCATGCGTGCGATCCGAAAATGACTGTGAGGCCCTGACTGTAGCAGCCTTGTTCCACTTGACCAGCGTCTAGCGCTGAAGCCCCGTAAAGGCCGCCCCATCGCCCACCGGCAATGCTTGGCGCGAAGCGCGCGGCATCGCTAGATTGGCCGGATGACGGACCAGGACCTGCTGCATCTGTGCTTCGAACTCGCCGCCGAGGCGGGCGAGGCGATCCTTGCCATCCGCGCCCAGGGCTTCGAAACCCTGCACAAGGCGGACAATTCACTCGTCACCGCCGCCGATCATGCCGCCGAGGCGATCATCGTGGCGGGTCTGCGCCGCGCCACGCCGGACATCCCGGTGGTGGCGGAGGAGGAGATGGCCGCCGGCGCCACACCGCGCCAGGCACGGCGCTTCTGGCTGGTCGATCCGCTGGACGGCACACGCGAATTCGCGGCATTGCGCGATGATTTCGCCGTCTGCATCGGGCTGGTGGAAGATGGCGTTCCGGTGCTGGGCGTGGTGGCGGTGCCGGCGCATGGCCAAAGCTACGGCGCCCTTCGCGGGCAGGGCGCCATCCGGCGCGATGCCGCAGGCGAACATACAATCCAGGTCCGCACCCCGCCCGCCTGCGGGCTGACGGTGATCGCCTCGCGCAGCTCGGTGCGCCATCCGATGGTGGCGGACTTCCTGGCCGACCGTGCGGTGCACGAAACCCTGCACACCGGCTCCGCCTTGAAATTCTGCCGCATCGCCGAAGGGGCGGCCGATCTCTACCCGCGCTTCGGCCGCACCATGGAATGGGACACCGCCGCCGCCCAGGCCGTGCTGGAAGCCGCTGGCGGCTCGGTGGTGGATGCCGACACCGGTCAACGCCTGCGCTACGCCAAGCCCGGCTACGAAAACCCCCCCTTCATCGCAGCCGGCCTGTGACCGAGATCCTGCCCGCCTCCGACACTACAATCGCCCAGGCGGCCGCCTTCCTGCGCGCGGGCGAGCTGGTGGCGTTCGGCACCGAGACCGTCTACGGGCTGGGGGCGGATGCCACCAACACCAAGGCCGTCGCCCGCGTGTTCGAGGCCAAGGGACGGCCCCATTTCAACCCGCTGATCTGCCACTACCCCAGCGCCGAGGCCGCATTCGCCGATGTGGAGGCGCCCGAGATCGCCCGCATCCTGGCCCAGGCCTTCTGGCCCGGCCCGCTCACCCTGGTGCTGCCACGCCGCATCACCTGCAACGTGGCCCTGCTGGCCGGCGCCGGGCTGGACACGCTGGCGGTGAGGGTGCCCAACCATCCCCACGCCCGCGCCCTGCTGGCCGCCGCTTCACGCCCGATCGCAGCACCCTCCGCCAACCGCTCGGGCCAGGTCAGCCCCACCACGGCCGCCCATGTGCTGGCCGATCTGGACGGACGCATCGCCGCCATCCTCGACAGCGGGCCCTGCACGGTGGGCGTGGAATCCACCGTGCTCGACCTCTCAGGCGCCACACCCTTCTTGCTGCGCCCCGGCGGCGTGACCCTCGAAGCGATCGAGGCGCGGATCGGCCCGGTCCAACGCGGCATCCCCCTGGCCGCGGCCCAGGCCAGCCGAACCCTGCGCTCCCCCGGCCTGCTGCTGTCGCACTACGCCCCCGACCTGCCGGTGCGCCTCAACGCCACCAGCGTGGAGCCCACAGAAGCCCTCATCGCCTTCGGCCCACCGCCGCCCGGCACACAGACATGCTTCCAACTCAGCGCAACCCAGGACCTGATCGAAGCCGCCAGCCGCCTGTTCGAAGCCCTGCGCGCCTTCGACCATACCCCCAGCATCACCCGAATCGCGGTGATGCCCATCCCCACAACCGGCCTCGGCCTCGCCATCAACGACCGCCTCGCCCGCGCGGCGGCTCCCCGGGGGTGAGGGGCTTTGGGGCGTGGGTGGCCTTCGGCCGGACCAGGGCTTTGCCCTGGACCCACCAGGACCAGCGGTCCTGGACCTGCATCCGTTTATCTCTGACGACAGAGGGGTGCTGACCGGCAACCAGCCGGTCA
>CAIYCW010000104.1 GCA_903924855.1 uncultured Rhodospirillales bacterium
ACCGTCACGGCTCTGCAAAGCCTCGGTCATCACACCAATCCCTCAGGGGGCGAATAAAAAATCATCGGCCAAACAACGGATTCCCACACCGGGCACGTTCCATCGGATACGTGACAATGATGTCGAACATCATCAAATTGCAAGCAGGTGACGCGCGGGAAAGTGACCGCACGGAAGCCCTGGCCGTGGCTGATCCGGTGGTTTCGGACCTAAGCTGGCGCGGGTTGGCTTTTCTTTGGAAACCGGCGTGATCGTGCCAGTGACCCGCGCTTGATTGGCGCCGTGTCTTGAAGCCGTGTCAGACCCAGTCGATCACCGGGGCCGGTGCAGCCCCCATGCCGATCGGCTGGATGGCTGTGCCCGCCTGGCCTGTGCGCATCCGGCGGGCGACGCGCAGCGTGTGCAGCGCCAGGTCATGCCGATGGCGGACGCCCACGCGCTGCATCACCGCGCGCAGGGTGCGGCGCACCGAATTGGGCTTGATGCCAAGCCGCTCGGCAATCTGCGTAGGGGAGCAGCCCTGCGCCAGATAGGCCGCAACCCGCGTTTGCTGCGGCGTGAGCCCCAGCGCGCGGCCCAGATCGGCGCCGGGGTGAAGCGTGTCTTCGCTGTCCTGCGCCTCGGCGAAGCTGCCCAGATGTTCGATCACGCAGAGCAGAGACGGCTCGTCCCGGCTGCCGATGGCGGTGACGCTGAGCAGGAAGGTGGGCAGGGCCGGCGCGTTCTCGCTTTGCGCGGAGCCAAAATGCAGATGCTGAACCTTCGCCCCGCACCGCAGGCAGGCGCGGTCGCAAAGGCGGCACAGCGATTGGGTGAGCTCCGCCACGGCGCCGTCCTCGCAGGTGGCGGCGGGGTCGCGCAGCCCGGCGAAGGCATGGGCCAGCACCGGATGCGCCGCCAGCATCTCATGCGCGGGGCGATTCGCCTCGATCACACTGCGATCAACCGCCAGCAGCATCGTCGGCACCGCGACAGCCCCGAAAATACCGTCGGTCAGCGGCAGGACATGCGGATGGCCACCGATAACACCCGCCTCGGAATTCGCTACGGAGTCAGTGCTGTTGTATGGGGTGTTGTGAGTAAAAGCCAGAGTTGAAATAGACATCAGGCCCTCATGCAAGGTTTAAAACTATTATCAAAATATTCATCAAGTCCGTTCACGCCAAAAAGTGGAACGTTGCTTCGATTTGAATATTCTGACAATTCATCAAAACGCAGATTTCAAGCCCACACGACTCACCGTGTACACGGAAAGTTTATCAACTTCTGACGCAGAAGTGAAGCAAATCCATTACGCCGCCGCGTGATATCCACAGGAATCTTGCGGATATGGCGTGAGAAATTCGTCAAATCAGCTGTTTACGCCACGCGATTTCGCGGAGTGTCTCAACGCCGTGACACACGGCGCGCATCACGCGCCGTTGCGGTCATCCGAGTTGATGCCAAGCTGTTTGAGCTTGCGATGCAGCGCGCTGCGCTCCATGCCGACAAAACCCGCGGTACGACTGATATTGCCGCCGAAGCGCAGCAATTGTGCCTGCAGATATTGCGTCTCGAACATGTCGCGTGCCTCGCGCAGCGGCAGCGCCATCACATCGGCCGAAGGGTCGGCGGTGAACAGGGCAGGGGCCGAGGCGCCGATCTCGGGGGGCAGCATGTCGCCGCGGATCGGGTCCGCCGCACCGCCGGGCGCCATGATCATCAGCCAGTCCACCAGGTTGCGCAGCTGGCGCACATTGCCGGGCCAGTCATAGCTCTGCAGCGCCGCCACCGCATCGGCCGAGAGCTCGCGCGCCGGCTGGCCGGACAGCTCGGCCGAGCGCTGCAGGAAATGGCGCGCGAGTGCCGGCACATCCTCGCGCCGCTCGCGCAGCGAGGCCACGCGCAGCGGCACCACGGCCAGGCGGTAATACAGATCCTCGCGGAACCGGCCGGCCGCGATCTCCGCTTGCAGGTCGCGGTTGGAGGTGGCGATCACCCGCACATCCACCTTCACCCGCCCCGAGCCGCCCAGCCGCTCGAAGGTCTGGTCCTGCAGCGCGCGCACGATCTTGCCCTGGGTCTCGATCGGCATGTCGCTGACCTCGTCGAGCAGCAGCGTGCCGGTATGGGCGCGTTCCAGCACGCCGGTGCGGCGCGGCTGGCCGCTGCCATCCGCCCCGGCCTCGATGCCGAACAGCTCCTCCTCGAAGCGGGCGGGATGCAGGATGGCGCAGTTCAGCACCACGAACGGGCCGCCGGCGCGGCGCGAGCGCGCATGGATCAGCCGTGCCACCACCTCCTTGCCGGCGCCGGCCGGGCCGGTGATCAGCACGCGCGAGCCGGTGGGCGCCACCTTGTCGATCGCCTGGCGCAACCCGGTGACACTTGCGCTGTCGCCGATCAGCGCGGTCTCGGGCCCGGCGCGCAGGCGCAGCTCGGCATTCTCGCGCGCCAGCCGTGCCGCCTCCAGCGCGCGGCGGATCACCAGCAGCAGACGGTCGGACTGGAACGGTTTTTCGATGAAGTCATAGGCGCCGTGCTGGATGGCGGCCACCGCGGTCTCGATCGTGCCGTGGCCGGACATCATCACCACCGGCACGTCCGGCGCCTCGGCGTGCAGCACGTCGAGAATGCCAAGCCCGTCGAGCCTGCTGCCCTGCAGCCAGATATCGAGGATCACCAGCGCCGGCAGACGGTTGCGAAACGCCGCGATCGCTGTGTCGGCATTGCCGGCCAGGCGGGTCTCATAGCCCTCGTCGCGCAGAATGCCATCGACGAGCAGACGAATGTCCGGCTCGTCGTCGATGATCAGGATTTCATGCGCCATTGGCCGTCCCCTGCATCGTCGTGCTCACCAGCTCCGAAGCCTCCGCCTGTGCTGTCTCACGGGTCTCGCCCGCGGCCTGTCCGGCACCACCCTGCGGTGCTGCCACCGGCAGGCACAGTGTCGCGATGGCGCCAACACCATCCGGGTTGTCTTCCAGCATGACGCGCCCGCCATGGTCTTCCATGATCTTCTTCACGATTGCGAGACCAAGCCCGGTGCCCTTGGCCTTGTGCGTCACATAGGGTTCGGTCAGCCTTTCGCGGTCCTGCTGCGGCAGGCCGGCGCCGGTGTCGATGACGACGATGCGCCATTCCTCCAGCGTGCGCCGGATCGCAACCGTGATCGCGGGCAGCGGCCCCAGGTCGCCGGCCGCGATGCGCATGGCGACCGAATCGGCTGCGTTCTGCAGCAGATTGGTCAGCGCCTGGCCGATCTGGCGCGGGTCGCACAGCGTCTCCGGCCCCTGATCGGCCAGCTCGGTGCGCCAGGTGATCTCCGGATGCGCCTGGCGTTGCAGCACCAGCGCCTCGCGCACGATGCGGCCGAGATCGGCGTTGCGCACCGAGGGCAGCGGCATGCGGGCGAAGGCGGAGAACTCGTCCACCATCCGGCCGATATCGCCCACCGAGCGCACGATGGTGTCGGCGCATTGCACGAATGTGTCGGGGTCGGAGGTGATCTCGCGGGCGAAGCGGCGCTTGAGGCGTTCGGCCGCGAGCTGGATGGGCGTCAGCGGGTTCTTGATCTCATGGGCGATGCGCCGTGCCACATCGGCCCAGGCGGCCTTGCGCTGGGCGGCCTGCAGCTGGGTGATGTCATCGAAGGTGGCAACGAAGCTCAGCGCTGCCGGCCCCGCCTCGGCGGCATCGGGCAGGCGGTCGGCGTCGATGCGCACCAGCAGGGTACGCCTTGCGTTCTGCGGGCCGATCTGCAGCTCGGCGGTGTGGGCGGTTTCGGGGTTCCTCAGGGCGGCCTCGATCAGCGGCGCGAATTCCGGCGCCACATCGGTGAGGGTGCGGCCGATCGCGGTGCGCAGATCCAGGCCCAGCAGGGCGGAGGCGGCGCGGTTGGGCAGCTCGATGCAGGCCTTGCGATCCAGCCCGATCACGCCGGCCGACACGCCGGACAGCACCGCCTCGGTGAAGCGGCGGCGCTGGTCGATCTGGCCATAGGCGTCCATCAGCTCGCCGCGCTGGGCGGCCAGCTGGCCGGTCATGCGGTTGAAGGCGCGGCTGAGATCGGCCACCTCGTCCTCGGTGGTTCCCTCCGGCACGCGGGTCTCCAGATGGCCGCTGCGCACCAGCTCGGCCGCCTCGATCAGCCGGCCGATCGGGCGGACGATCTGATTGGCCAGCAGCAGGCCGATCAGCACCGCGGCCGACAGCACCAGCAGCGCCACCACGGCGAAGATCAGCACGAAGGTGATCTGCAGACCGGCGCGGTTCTGATCGAGCCGATCATATTCGATCACCGATTCGCGGGTGCGCTCCATATGGTTGAGGATGGCGGGGTCGACGGGCCGGCTGATCAGCAGCATCAGCGGGGGCTGGCTGTCCATCTGCACCAGGGCGCGCACCCGGTTGGTCTCCTCGCCGAACACCGCAACGTCGCCGCTGCGGGCCAGGGCCAGCGCCCAGGGCGGCGGCGGATCGGCGCCGAAGCCGCCCATGGCGCCGGTGGAGGCGATCACCTGGCTGGTGTTGGGCTCGAAGATCACGGCCTCCGCCAGATCGCGGGTGACGGTCTGCAGATACAGCACCTGACCGAAGGCGGAGGGCTGCGCCGGCAGTTCCTGCATCGCGCGCAGCAACTCGTTGGACATGCCGGCGGCATCGGCGCGGATATGGTTGCGATGCTCGTCCAGATAGCCCTGGCTGGCCTCCAGGCTTTCATGCAGCGCCGTGCGCACCCGGTCGTTGAACCAGGTCTGGATGCCGAGATTGAAGAAGAAGGTGGCGAACACCGCCACCACGATGGCGGGTGTGACCGCCACCACGCCGAACAGCAGCACCAGGCGCACATGCAGCCTGGCGCCGGCCGAGCCGCGCCTGCGCTCCACCCACACCCGCACCAGCCGCACGATCAGCATCAGCCCGAGCGGCAGCAGCACCACCAGATTGGCGATGACCAGCCCGTAGACCATGGCACCCGGGTTGAGCCCCAGATTGAGCCCGCCGGACAGCACGACGAAGCTTCCCACGCCCAGCGCCAGCGCCATCAGCGCCAGCACCATGGTGGCGACACGCCCGGTCAGGCGTTCGCCGAGGCTGCGCGGGCCCCGGCGTGGGGCGGGGCGGTCCGCGGTGCGCGTCTCGGCCTGCGCCGATCGGCCCGGCATCTCTGCTTGCTCGGTCAAGACGTCTTCCCCTGGATCACAAGGCGGCGCGGCGCATGGTCTGCCCGGTTCTGCCGTTGCGTGATCAGCTGAGCCCGCGCACCACCGGGATATCGAGATCACGGATCTTCTTGCGCAACGTGTTGCGGTTCAGCCCCAGCATCGAGGCCGCCTTGATCTGGTTGCCCCGCGTTGCGGCCAACGTCATCTGGATCAGCGGGCGCTCCACCTCGGCCAGCACCTGCTCGTAGATGTCCGACGGGCCGGCGCCATCGCGATAGGCGGCGAGGAAGCTGCGGATATGCCGCTCGACCGCCACCGAAAGCCGCTCCGGCCCGCCATGATCGGCGGAGGCGGCGGGCGATGCGTCGGCAAAGGCCGGCTCATGGCCGCCCTGATCGTCGAGCTCCGGGCGCACCGCATCGGCGGTGATCACCTCATCCGGCCAGAGGGCTGCAAGCCTGCGCATCAGATTTTCCAGCTCGCGCACATTGCCCGGCCAGCGATGCGAGCGCAGCAGATCGATCGCACCGGCATCGAGCGATTTCGACGGCAGGCCGTCGGCGCGGGCGCGGGCGAGGAAATGGCGCGCGAGATCGGCGATGTCCTCGCTGCGCTCGCGCAGCGGTGGCAGGCGGATCGGCACGACGCACAGGCGATAGAACAGATCCTCGCGGAAGGCGCCCTGGCGGATGGCGGCGCGCAGATCGCGATGGGTGGCGGCGATGATGCGCACATTGGCGCGGATCGGGGCGCGTCCGCCCACTGTGGTGAACTCGCCCTCCTGCAGCACGCGCAGCAGGCGGGTCTGCGCCTCGGGCGGCATGTCGCCGATCTCATCGAGGAACAGCGTGCCGCCATTGGCCTGCTCGAAGCGGCCCTGGTTGCGGTTGGTGGCCCCGGTGAAGGCGCCGCGCTCATGGCCGAACAGCTCGCTTTCGATCAGCTCACGCGGGATGGCGGCCATGTTGATCGGCACGAACGGCCCGCCACGCCTGCGGCCGTAATCATGCAGCGCGCGGGCGATCAGCTCCTTGCCGGTGCCGCTCTCGCCGTTGATCATCACGGTCAGATCGGCGGTGGTGAGGCGCGCGATGGTGCGATAGATCTCCTGCATCGCGGCTGACCGGCCGATCAGCGGCAGACGCTCCTCGCCATCCTGGGCGGGCTGGGCCGGCGTTTCGGGCACCGGCGCGGTCAGCGCGCGGCCGACCACTGAAAGCAGCTCCTTCAGATCGAAGGGCTTGGGCAGATATTCGAAGGCGCCGCGCTGGGTGGCCTTCACCGCGGTCATCAGCGTGGACTGGGCGGACATCACGATCACCCGCAGATCCGGGCGCAGGCGCTTGATGCGCGGGATCAGGTCCAGCCCGTTCTCATCGGGCATCACCACATCGGTGATCACCAGATCGCCCTCGCCCTCCTCCACCCAGCGCCACAGTGTCGCCGCGTTGGAGGTGGAGCGCACCTGGTAGCCGGAACGGCCGAGCGCCTGGGTCAGCACGGTGCGGATCGAGCGGTCATCATCGGCGATCAGAACGGTGGGGGGCGTCATGGTGTTCCTGGGGACAGGCCCGTTGGGGCCGGGAATGGCGTCGATGGATGGCAGGTCGTGCGGCATGCCGGTCTCGCTTTGGGTCGCAGGGTTCGCAGCGTCTGGCGTGAAGTCCTAAGGCGTCAGTCGGACGGGTCTTCGTGCAGCATCGGCAGATGCATGACGAATTCGGTCCGCCCGGGCCGGCTGTCCACCTCGATCAGCCCGCCATGATCGGCCACGATCTTGGCCACCAGTGCCAGCCCAAGGCCCGAGCCGGAGGGTTTGGAGGTGACGAACGGGTCGAACAGATTGGGCAGGATGTCGTCGGCGATGCCGGGGCCGTTGTCGCGCACCGTCACCACCAGCGGCAGATGCAGGCGCTGATTGGTGCCCGATACCGCAAGGCGCATGCCGTGGCGATAGGCGGTGGAGAGAATGATCTCGCCGTTTGTCACCTGATCGCTGTCGGTGATCGCCTCGGCCGCGTTCTTCACCAGGTTGAGGATCACCTGCACCAGCTGGTCCCGGTTGCCGTAGACCGGCGGCAGCGACGGGTCATAGACCTCGCGGATGGTGATATGCGCGGCAAAGCCCGATTGCGCGAGGCGGCGCACCCGTTCCAGCACGCGATGGATGTTGACCGGGCCGCGCTCGATCGGCTTTTCGCCGAACACCTCCATCCGGTCCACCAGATCACGGATGCGATCCGCCTCCTCGCGGATCAGCACGGTCAGCTCGCGATCGGCCTCCGAGACGCTGGCCTCCAGCAGCTGGGCGGCGCCGCGGATGCCGGAGAGCGGGTTTTTCACCTCATGCGCCAGAATGGCCGCCATGCCGGTGACCGAGCGGGCCGCGGAGCGGAAGGTCAGCTGCCGGTCCAGCGCGCGGGCCGCCGAGGCATCCTGCAGCGCCAGCACCACAGCGTCCTGCTCCTCCGGCAGCGGGGAGGCCTGCACGGTGATGCCGTGCTTGCGCAGGCGCGGGCTTTCCAGGTTGAGATCATGGTCGAAGATGGTCACGCCCGCGTTGCGCACCTGTTCGATGAGCGCGAAGATCGGGTTGTCCTGCGGCACCAGGTCGTGCAGCGACATCGCCAGCAGCTGCGCGCTGGACAGGCCGAAGAACTGCTCGGCCGCCTGGTTGGCGAAGCGGAACCGGTCATCGCCGCTCAGCACCACCACCGGCACCGCAAGCGCGGAGATCAGGGCGGCCGGGTCCGGCGTGCTGCCGCTGGGCGGGGTGCCACGGGTGACCACCGCGAACATGCTGCGCAACGACCCGCTCATGCCGCCTCCGCCAAGGCCAGGGCGCGGGTGGAGCCGCGGGTCTCGCCGGCCTCGATCAGCGGATCATAGAAACGGTCGATCAGGGTCAGAACCTCCGGAACGGTGGCGGTGCGCATGGCGGTGGTGCGGAACTCGGCCGAGCCGCGCAGGCCGCGCGAATACCAGGCGAGATGCTTGCGCGCGAGGCGCAGCCCGGCATCATTGCCGAAATGCGCCAGCATGGCGTGGTAATGGCGCAGCAGGATGGATTTCTGGGTGGCGAGATCGGGCTCGCCCAGAGCCTCGCCGGTGCGCAGGAAATGGCCGATATGGGCGGGCGCCCAGGGCCTGCCATAGGCGCCGCGGCCGATCATCACGCCATCCGCCCCCGAACGGCGCAGCGCCTCCAGCGCATCCTGCTCGGTGACGATGTCGCCATTGGCGATCACCGGCAGGCGGGTGGCCTGCTTCACGGTTGCGATGAAGTCCCAATCCGCGATGCCGGTGTAGAATTGCTGGCGGGTGCGGCCATGCACGGTGAGCATGCGGATGCCGCATGCCTCGGCGATCCGGGCGAGATTGGGCGCGTTGAGGCTGGTGTGATCCCAGCCCATGCGCATCTTCAGCGTGACCGGGACGGGCACCGCGCGGACGACGGACTCCAGAATGCGCGCCGCGCCGATCTCGTCGCGCATCAGCGCCGATCCCGCCATCTGGCCCACCGCCACCTTCTTCACCGGGCAGCCGAAATTGATGTCGATCAGGTCAGCACCACGATCCACCCCGATACGCGCCGCCTCCGCCATCGCCACCGGATCGCAGCCGGCCAGTTGGATTGAGGAGGGCGAGCCATCCAGCGTTGCCATGCGCAGCGTGGCCTGGTTCTCCCGCACCATCGCCCAGGAGGCGATCATCTCGGAGACCACCAGCGAGGCGCCCAGCTCCCGCGCCAGGCGGCGGAACGGCAGATCGGTGACGCCGGACATCGGGGCGAGAATCACCGGCGTCTCGATCACCACGGAATCGAGGCGGATTGGCGACAGCGCCGGACGGTTGTTGTGCGAATTGCCCATCATTTGGGCAAACTAATGCGCCACCCCGCGCCGCGCAATGCAGGATCGTGACAGTTTGCGGGCAGTCGCCGCACAGCCCCCCGATTGACGCCGCGCCCCTGGCCTTTCAGGTTGCGCGCCATGAGGAAGACACCAATCATTGCGGCCCTGCTGGTCGCGGCCGGAACCGGCAGCCGCTTCGGGGCGGCGCGGCCGAAGCAATATGTGACGATCGCGGGCAAGACCGTGATCCGCCACGCGGCGGAGGCGCTGCTGCGCGAGGGCTGCGTGCTGCAGCCGGTGGGCGATGCCGCCGAGATCGGCGCGGCCCTTTCGGGTCTCGCCCATCGCGCCGTGGTGGCCGGCGGTGCGACGCGCCAGGATTCGGTGCGACTTGGGCTGGAGGCGCTGGCCGATCTGGCGCCCGATATCGTGCTGGTGCACGACGCGGCCCGCCCGGTGATCCCGCCTGGCACGGTGGCCGACCTGGTGGCAGCGCTTGCAACCCATGACGGCGCCATCCCCGCCGTGCCGGTGGCGGACACGCTCAAACGCGGCAGCTGCGGGCTGATCGACGCAACGGTTCCGCGCGACGGGCTGTATCGCGCCCAGACCCCGCAGGCGTTTCGCTATCAGACCCTGCTCGATCTGCATCGCAATGCCGGGACCGGCGCCACCGATGACGCCTCCATCCTGGAAGCGGCGGGCCATCGTGTGGCGCTGGTGTCAGGCCATGACGACAACATCAAACTCACCTACCCGGACGATCAGGCCCGGCTTGAGAGGATCCTGTCCCCCATGATGGAAACCCGCACCGGCACCGGCTTTGACGTCCATGTGCTTGTCGAGGATCGCAAGCTCATCCTGTGCGGCGTCGAGGTGCCGCATGAGAAAGGCCTGTCCGGTCATTCGGACGCCGATGTCGGCATTCACGCGCTGTGCGATGCGATCTATGGCGCGATCGCCGATGGCGATATCGGCCGGCATTTCCCGCCCAGCGAGAACCAGTGGAAGGATGCCGATTCGGCGCGCTTCCTGGTGCATGCCGCCTCCCGCGTGGCCGAGCGCGGCGGGCGCATTGTGAATGTGGATGTGACGCTGATCTGCGAGCGGCCGAAGATCACCCCGCATGCGGCGGCGATGATCACGCGGCTGGCGTCGCTGATGGGCATCGAGGAGAGCCGGGTCTCGGTGAAGGCCACCACCACCGAGCGGCTCGGCTTCACCGGCCGGATGGAGGGCATCGCCTGCCAGGCCGTGGCCACCGTGATGGTGCCGGCGTAACGCCGGGTGCGAGGGTGAGCAGAACCCGCCCGGATGCGCATTGACGGGAGAGTGGACATGTCCCGCCTGGCCTATCTCGCCCTGGTCTTTGTGTTCTGCCTGACCTGGAGCTCGGCGTTTCCGGTGGCGAAGATGGTGGTGGGCATCGCACCGCCTTTGCTGTTCCTGGGCGTGCGCTTCAGCATCGCGGCCGTGTTGCTGGTGGGATTCGCGCTGTCCACCGGGCGGTTGCGCACCGACGGCCAGGCCCGTGTGCCCTGGCTGATGCTGATGGGGTTCGGCGTCATCCATTTCGCGGGCTATCAGGGCATTGCCTGGATCGGCATGCACACCGTCTCGGGCGGGCTCACCACCATCATCAACTCGCTCAACCCGGTGCTGGTCGGCGTGGCGGCGGTGCCGTTCCTGGGCGAGAAGATGAGCTGGCGCAAGGCATGCGGGCTGCTGCTCGGCTTCATCGGCGCTGCCTTCGTGGTGCGCAACCGGATCGCGCTGGGGGAGGGCGCGTTCGGCATTCTGCTGGTGACGATCGGCATGATCTCGATGGTCTGCGGCACGCTGCTCACCAAGCGCTTTGCCTCCGGCATCGATCTGTTCGCCATGGTGGGGGCGCAGCAGGGCGGGGCGGGGCTGACGCTGCTGATCGCGGGCCTCGCTTCGGGCGAGCGGTTCACGGATTTCCCGGCCACGCCGCAGCTGCTGTTCTGCTTCCTGTGGATGATCTTCGGCGTCTCGATCGCCTCCTTCCTGCTGTGGTTCTTCCTGCTGCGGCGCGGCTCGGCCTCGGCCGCCACCTCGCTGCATTTCCTGATGCCGCCGCTTGGCCTGCTGATCGGCTGGGCGCTGCTGGGCGAGCCGTTGCAGGCGCTGGATCTGCTGGGCGTGGTGCCGGTGGCACTCGGCATCCGGCTCGCAACATCGGCCCAGCCGGTCTAGTCTTTCCCAAAATCATTGGGGAGACCGCCATGCCGATCACCGTCCCGCCGGCTGAGACCGCCTTTCTGCTGCACGACATTCTGGGGTTTGACGCGCTGGAGCGCGCCGAGACCGAGGCCGTGCTGGAGGAGGCGACCAGGCTTGCCGAGGGCGTGCTGGGCCCGCTCGACTGGCCCGGCGATCAGCAGGGTGCCGCTTTGGTTGAGGGCTGCGTGGTGGTGCCGGACGGGTTTGCCGATGCCTACCGGGCCTATGCCGAAGGTGGCTGGATCGGCATCGCGGCCGATCCGGAGCAGGGCGGGCAGGGGCTGTCCCCCGTGCTGGCGCTGGCCGCGTTCGAGCCGGTGTCGAGCGCCAACATGGCCTTTGGCCTGTGCCCGATGCTCACCCAGGACGCGATCGCGCTGATCGCGGCGCATGGCACCGCGGAACAGCAGGCGCGCTTCATGGCGCCGATGATTGAGGGGCGCTGGTCCGGCACGATGTGCCTGACCGAGCCGCAATCCGGCTCCGATCTGTCCGGTGTGCGGACGAAGGCGGAGCCGCTCGGCGGGGACAGCTACGCCATCACCGGGCAGAAGATCTACATCACCTGGGGCGAGCACGACATGACGGAGAACATCCTCCACATGGTGCTAGCCCGCCTGCCGGACGCACCGCCGGGCTCGGCCGGCATCTCGCTGTTCGCGGTGCCGAAGATCCGTGGTGATGGCACGCGCAACGCGGTCTCCTGCCTGTCGCTGGAACACAAGCTGGGCATCCATGCCAGCCCGACCTGCGTGATGTCCTTCGAAGGGGCGATCGGTGAGCTGATCGGCCCGGTGCATCGCGGCCTGCCCTGCATGTTCGCCATGATGAACGCGGCGCGGCTGGGGGTGGCCATGCAGGGTGTGGGCGTGGCCGAGCGCGCCTTCCGCCGGGCGGCGGCCTTTGCCGAAACCCGCGTGCAGGGCGGCGCCGCCATCATCCAGCACCCCGATGTGCGCCGCATGCTGTGGACGATGCGGGCGCTGGCACTCGGCGGAAGGCTGCTCGCGCTCCACGCCGCCGGTGCCGATGAGGCGCGGGCCCAGCTGCTGATTCCGGTGGCGAAGGCCTGGTGCACCGATGCGGGGATGGAGGCGGCATCGCTCGGCGTGCAGGTGCATGGCGGCATGGGCTTCGTCGAGGAGACCGGGGCGGCACAGCATCTGCGCGATGCGCGGATTCTGCCGATCTATGAAGGCACCAACGGCATTCAGGCGATCACGCTGGTCCGGCGCGGGTTGCAGCGCGACCAGGGGGCGACGGTGCAGGCGCTGCTGGCCGAGATCGAGGCGGAGGCGCCGCAGCTGGCCTGGGCCACGCAGCGCCTGCGCACCGCCTCCGACCAGCTGCGTGCGGCGTCACCGCGCGCGGCGGAGGCCGGCGCCCAGGCCTATCTGCAGGCGCTCGGCACCGCCACCGCCGCCTGGCTGTGCCTGCGCGTGCAGGCGCATGCGGAGGCGCCGGCTGCCACGCGCGCCGCGGCTGCGACCTTCGTGGAACAGATCAGCCCGCGCATCATGGCGTTTCTCACCACCGCAACCGCGCCGGCTGAGGCGATCATTGGGGAGATGGCTGTGGGG